>NZ_JAKDJE010000032.1 GCF_030454045.1 Psychrobacter sp.
CCTAAAAAATAGTCGCTGTCAGTGCCATGGTCGAATGTTCAACACGCCCTAGTAACAAACCCGTAAACCGGTTAGTACCAAAAAAAACATTGCATTAACTTTCATTTTACCTATATCCTAAATAGGTCTGACTAATTGGTCAGGTTATTTAGATATTGGCCAACAAATATAAACTATTGCTGTTGTCTATTTTAAGGTCGGGAACTTACCCCTATTATTTGAATCGATAAAAAACAAGTCAAGGATTGAGTGTTAACTTATATCTCGCGATTTACCACGTTGTCTGATATTTACAGTGAAGCGGGTGCTAAGCAGTTATTCTAGGAGGAAACCACCATGAGTGAAAACGTTCCAGCAAATACTGATTTATTATATAGACTGCACGACCGCCCCAACCCTATCAAAGCATTCTTAGGCGCCATACAGCACGTACTTGCTGCCTTCGTTGGCATTATTACCCCTTCATTAATTATCGGTGGCACCTTAGGTTTAGGAGAGCATATCCCCTATCTGCTAAGCATGTCCTTAATCGTATCTGGAGTCGCAACTTTTATTCAAACGCGAAAAATCGGTCCCATCGGCTCTGGCCTTATGGCATTACAAGGCACCAGTTTTGGTTTTTTGGCGGCAGTATTGACAGCAGGATTTGTAGTAAAAAACCGCGGTGGTAGTCCTGAAGAGATTTTATCCGTTATCTTTGGTGTGTCGTTTCTCGGTGCATTTGTTGAGATATTTTTGAGTCAATTTATCACCAAACTCAAATCATTTATGAGCCCTATTGTTACTGGCTGTGTGATTGTCACGATTGGTTTGTCCCTAACAAAGGTAGGTCTCACTGATTTGGCAGGTGGGTTTGGTGCTGAGGATTTCGGTAGTATTCCAAACCTACTCTTAGGTGGTGGCGTACTCGTCAGTGTGGTGCTCATTAGCATTATTAACAATAAGGTTATTCGCTCAAGTGCTATCTTTATCGGTCTGATGTTAGGCTTGCTCGCTGCCGTATTTATGGGGCGCATTGATTTTTCATTGGTGTCTGAAGCGGATTTTTTCACCGTTCCCATTCCCTTCAAATATGGTTTTGGTTTTGATTGGCAGGCATTTATTCCCATTGCCTTTATGTACATCATTACCAGTATTGAGACCTCGGGTGATTTGACCGCTACCTCTATGATTTCAGGCGAACCGATCAAAGGCCCGCTCTATGAGAAGCGCATCAAAGGTGGTGTGTTGGGTGATGGTGTCAACTCGCTGATTGCGGCTGTATTCAACACTTTTCCTGTGACAACCTTTAGCCAAAATAACGGCGTGATTCAAATGACAGGTATTGCCAGTCGCTATGTTGGTTTTTATGTTGGCGGTATCTTGTGCCTGATGGGTCTATTTCCTATCCTCGGTGCAATTTTTACGCAGCTGCCCAAGCCTGTCGTGGGCGGGGTCACGCTACTGATGTTTGCCACTGTCGCAACGGCGGGTATTCGTATACTATCCACCGTGGATTTTACCCATCGTAATGTCTTGATTATCGCCACGTCACTAGGATTAGCAACGGGTATTGCATTCGTTCCTGATGTACTCTCACAGACGCCGCAATTTTTCCAAAACATCTTTGGCTCAGCGGTGACGATGTCCGGTATTGTGGCAATCACGCTTGATATGATCCTACCAAAAAACTACGGTGTGGAATTTGATACTGCGGAACAACATGCCGAAGATGGCTTAAAAACAGCGCAAAAAGTGGCATAAATTTGAATGTTTAGCCCTATCTAAAAGTAAAACGAGGTGCCATAAAATTTGTTTGTGCACCTCGTCCACTGTGATCGCTTAATCACAATGACTTAACTGTATAGTTAGCTGAATGTAAAACTGTTATGGATTTAAACGCGCTACTGGTATAAATTTTACTTGCGTGCTGCGTTCCCAGAGGCTGCGCAAAATTCATCCCAGTAGCGCTATGACATTTTTAGAGTGTATCGACTATATGTAGTCATTCAAGTCCACAGCCTCGTAAAATAAAAGGCACTAGAAAATCTGCCGCACGTGCTTCATCTTCTGTGTCATAAGCTGTTTTGTCCATCAGGCCGACAATTTCAATCTCAAATTCAGCGTAACGCTGGGTCGTCGCCCATATCAAAATTAGTAGTTGCAAGGGATCTGTAATCCCAATCTTGCCTTGCTTATGCCACTCTTTCATGACTTGGGTTTTATCATTCACCCACTCTTTCATTGTCGTTGACATAAACTCATGCAAATGAGGCGCGCCGCCGATGACCTCAATGGCAAACAACTTATGGCGACTCGGATTGACAAAAGCTTGATGCAGTTTGGTGCGAACAAATTTTTCAATGACTATTTTTGGGTCGCTATCGACCGTCATCGTCACCAAACCATCATTCCACTCTTCAATAATCGAGCGCAGCACCGCCATATATAGGTTTTTTTTATTTTTAAAATAGTAATGGACATTGGCTTTGGGCAATCCTGCTCTATCGGCAATCCCTTGCATCGTAGCACCGCGATAGCTTTGGAGCACGAACTCTTCTTCAGCCGCCGCTAGTATCAGCGCTTGATTGTGCGCGCGGGTGGCTTGCTGACTACGATGTGACGGCGCGTCAGTAGTCAGGGTTTCTTCTTGCTGATTGTCTTGAGTCATAGCAGTCGTATCTCACTCTGGGTGGCTGGTTCGACCAAATAATCGCGATGTTCCTTGATATATACAACGTTCACATTCGCGCAGTATTAGCCGATAAATTAAAAATTTCCGATAAAACAGTTGACCAATTGGTCAGGTTTTAGCAGAATGGTAACCATAAATCGCTCATATGTCGACTGGCATCGTATTGCCATCATATTTTTGCAGCGACATTAGGGCGTGTTGGTACAAAAAATCTGTGGTGTCTTGACAATTTATCATAATGAATAAGCCAACGATTGAAGTAAAGCTTAACGTCTCATTTAAACAAATAAATGAATAGCTAAAAATATGAACGATATGAATGTATGAATACCTTCGATTATACCGCTACGTTTAGGCAAAAAGTCATCGTGTATGAACTGTTATTAAATCAGCACTGTCATTAGACCAGCTTTAGAATTATTCATAAACCATAGCCACCAAATACCCACAATGGACGGTCATATTAAAATAAGGACATCGTCATGAGCTTAACCTTAGCGCAATTTAATGATTTGTCTCAAGAGGTCGCAGTCTCGAAGCTTTTGATCTGTTGCACCAGTAGCGCTTGGGCCAACAAGCTTGCCTACGCTCGCCCTTTTGCAGACGTTGATGCGCTCTTAGCAAGTAGCGACGCTATCTGGGATGAGGTACAAACCAATGAGGCCAATTTACTAGAAGCGTTTGATGGACATCCTCAGATCGGTAATGTGGCTTCGTTAAAAGAGAAGTATCGCAACACACAAAGTAGCGCCGCCCATGAGCAATCTGGCGCTAATGATGCGGCAGACGATGTACTCGAAGCGCTTGCCAAAGCCAATCAAGACTATCTGGACAAGTTTGGGTTTATATTTATTGTCTTTGCCACTGGTAAAAGCGCGGCGCAAATGCTCGATTTGCTCTTGTCGCGCCTGCCAAACGATCGTGCCACAGAGCTGGCCAATGCCGCCGCAGAACAAAATAAAATCACTCGTTTGCGTCTGCGCAAACTACTGGCTATGGTTTAGCTGACTCAATAAATGGGGGTTTATTTGATAGCTAATGATGTCTAGCTCTTATGACAAATAGCGTTACGATACGATCTTTCTACCCTTCTCTAGCACTACAGTGCTCTTTATATTTTTACTGAATATGCTTTTACTAAATTTACTAAATAGGAAGCCTTATGTCTGCCACCTTATCATCACATATCTTAGACACACACCTTGGCAAGCCTGCTGCTGATATCGCCGTCCGCTTGCACCGCATACCAGACAGCGGTGACAAGATAATATTGGCACATGGACAGACTAACAGCGATGGCCGCGTAACGCCAGATGCTTGGCAGTTTGAGTCAAGCATTGATAGCACTGAGCGTCAGCTAGATACAGGGCGCTATACCGTGACGTTTGATACTCAGGCATATTTTGATGCCCAGCAGCTGACCGCATTCTATCCGCAGGTAGTCATCGACTTTGTGATAAAAGACGCAAGCCACTATCACGTGCCATTACTTCTGAGTGCGCATGGTTATAGTACCTACCGCGGATCATAACCGACCCTTATTATCAAAAAACTGTGAGCGAAAGTCGTTATCTGCTCACAAATATTTTATCAAGACACTGTCATATTAAAGGACACTTACCACATGGGCGCCTATCTTCTCGAATGGTTGAGTTTATTTTTTCGCTGGTTTCATGTTATCGCTGGGGTGGCATGGATTGGTGCATCGTTTTATTTTGTGTGGCTAGATCTGAGCCTACGTAAGCCGCCACAGTGGAAAGCAGACAAAGGCATCTCAGGGGATCTGTGGGCCGTCCATGGCGGTGGGTTTTATGAGATTGCCAAATACAAGCTCGAACCCGAGGAGATGCCAAAGACGCTACATTGGTTTAAGTGGGAAGCATATACCACGTGGCTGACGGGCGCGGCGATGATGTCGATTGTCTATTATGCCAATGCCACCGCCTATCTGATCGACCCAAGCAAAGTGCCTTTTACCAGTATCGGTGCCATTGCGACAAGCTTACTGTTTTTATTTGGTAGTTACTTTATTTATGAAGTCATTGTGCGCAGTCATTTGGGTAAAAACGCCTTTATTTTTAGTACCCTGATTTTTATCTTGCTGGTTATCGCGAGTTGGGGCTCTTATCAGCTGTTTAGTGATCGCGCCTCGTTCATCCATATAGGGGCGATTTTGGGCACAGTCATGGTCGGTAACGTGTTCTTTGGTATTATGCCAGCGCAGCGCGCACTCGTTGATTGTGTACGCCGCGGCGAAAAACCCGGCAAAGAAGTGGCTGAACTGGCACTGCAAGCCAAAAACCGCTCATTGATGAATAACTACTTTACCCTACCGCTTATTTTTACCATGATCAGCAACCACTATCCGATGATGTATGCTCATGAAAAAGGTTGGTTGGTATTGGTCTTCGTTGGCGTGATCACTGCTACTGCTCGTCACTATTTTAACCAAAAACATTTGGGGCATAAAAAACCACGCTACTTGGTTATCCCAGCCATATTGACCGTATTATTGATTATCTGGATGCGACCTGAGCCGATTGAACCAGCGCCAGCGATGCCCGCTACTGCTTCTGTAGCGCCCAAAACAACAGATGGCGCGCCAGCGAGCACATTAACCACAAGCGATCTATCAGATAAAGCAGCTGATACGGACGCTACCAATATCGACAACACCAACGCTGAGGCAACGCCAGTGAATGTGTCAGCAGATGACGCTATGATGAAGGTTGTACATATGCGCTGTAGCACTTGCCATGCAGCGCAGCCAACACAGCGAGGCTTTGCTGCCCCGCCAGCAGGTATTATCTTGCAAACACCAGAGGATCTAAAGATACATAAAGCAAAAATCGTTACTGCGGTCAAAACAGGCTATATGCCACTTGGTAATATCACTCAGTTAACAGATTCAGAACGTCAGCAGCTTGTCGCATACGCTTCGGCATTGTAATTTTTTATCGATGCTAAAGCTCAGCAAAAATAAGCACACATCATAAATTACTCGATGGTGCAAACATAGTTTTAGAAGTCACTTGACGCAACTGTCATATATGCATACGATGGTCAAATCTGATTATTGTTAACAATAATCAGATTTGTTAACAATACAAGGAATGAGTATGTCTGACACTGCCCAACAAGTACCATTTGATCCTCAAATAATGGATTATGATCATAGTCACCTCAACGCTTCTACCAAAGATTCAAGGTTATATAACGAGGATTTAGCACCCATACAGCAGTCAGAACGTACTTGGGGGTGGTTTGCGATATTCAATGTCTGGTCAAATGACATCCAAAGTTTATTTGGCTATACGCTTGCTGCCTCATTATTTTTGAGCTATGGGTTGAGTGGCTGGTGGGTCATGGCAGCGATCATATGCTCAGGCTTTGTGGTTATGTTTATGGTCAACTTAACGGGCAAGCCGAGTGTCAAATATGGCATTCCTTTTCCTGTATTGATACGTTCAAGCCTTGGGATTAATGGGGCCAATCTACCTGCCATGATGCGGGCCATCATTGGTATTTTTTGGTATGGGGTGCAGACGTACTTTGCCTCGACCGCCGTCGCCATTTTATTGACCCTCGTCATGGGCGGCTCAGACGCAACCTTTTTGGGTCTAAACAGTACGGCTTGGCTTGCTTTTGTCATCGTTTGGATATTTCAGTTATTACTGTTTTGGTCAGGTGTCGAAACGATTAAGCATTTCTTGAATTGGGCAGGCCCCATTGTTTATGTGGTGATGGTGATACTGATGGGGATTGTCTGGTATCAGTCAGGATCAGAGTTATTGCCCGCCATTGGCTCTATTTTTAGCAGCAATAGTGATTACACCGGTGGCCCCGTGCAGGCTTTTATCGCGATTGTGGGGACAATGGTCGCCTACTTTGCGGCGGTTGTGATCAACTTTGGCGATTTCTCACGCTTTTTACGCAGTGAAAAAGATATGAAACTGGGCAATTTGGTCGGCTTACCTGTCAATATGGTGTTCTTTTCATTTATTGCCTTGGTCATTACTGCAGGTACGCTCGTATTGTTCGGTGAGGCGCTGACCAACCCATCTGATATTGTAGAGCGCGTTGATGCCTTGCCACTGACCATCGTTGCCGCCTTGACCTTTTTTGCAGCAACGGTTGGTATCAATATGGTCGCCAACTTTATACCGCCTGCTTACGATTTAGCCAACCTGTTTCCTAAGCATATCAACTTTCTCATGGGCGGCTTGATTACGGCAGTCATTGCATTTTTTGTGGGCGCTTTATGGTTATCCTTTATCAGCCAAATTGGTATCGTTGGCTTTGTCAATGCTGTCGGTGCAGTCATCGCGCCATTCTTTGGTATTTTGATTGTGGATTATTACCTGATCAAAAACCAGCAGATCAACATGGATGATTTATTTTCTGACAAGCCCACTGGCGCTTACTATTACTATAAAGGCTGGAATATCCACGGCCTTATCGCATTTGCCATAGGTGCGGTTTTTTCATTGTCGACGGTGCTTATGCCAGCGCTGAGTAGCCTTGAGGGATACGGATTTTTGCTTGGGGCGGCATTAGGCGGCGTGTCTTATTGGGTATTGATGCGCCATGTACCGCAAGTGCTATCGTCGCCACAAAATACCCTGAATCGTTAAAAGCTTCTGTATCAGATACCGTAGCGGCTAACACTGCTTGATTGTTTAACTGTTTTTTTAGACTGTTTTTTTAGAAGAATATCTTTGATAGATATTGTTATTGTTTTTATATAGGAACACCAATAATGACCCAAAAAATCACCAGTGATTTTGATCAAAATACATACCCACGCGACCTAAAAGGCTACGGTGGCAAGCCACCAAAAGCCAACTGGCCAGGCGGTGCAAAAATCGCCGTACAGTTTGTCTTGAATATCGAAGAAGGGGCAGAAAATAGCGTCATTCACGGCGATGGACAGTCCGAGCGCTTTTTGTCGGATATTTTGGGTACGCCCGAGTTTAACAACCGTCACCAGTCTATTGAGTCTGCATTTGAATACGGCAGCCGTGTTGGTGTGTGGCGGGTGTTGGATGTGTTTAAAGAGTACGGCGCTCCTATCACCACCTTTACTTGTGCTGCCGCTGCCGAAAAAACCCCGCATATTATCGAGCGCGTATTAGAAGACGGTCATGAGATTGCCAGTCACGGCCTGCGCTGGATCACTTATCAATATATGTACCGCGAGACGGAACGTGAGCACATTCGCCGTGCAACCGACATATTTGAGCGCATGCTCGGTAAGCAGCCACTCGGCTGGTATACGGGACGCGATAGCCCAAACACACGTGAGTTGGTGGTCGAACAAGGTGGCTATCACTATGACTCTGACTCCTATGGCGATGAGCTGCCCTACTGGCTCAATGTCAAAGCCCAAGAAGGCGATCTAATCACACGCAAGCCGCATTTGGTCATCCCTTATAGCTTAGAGACCAATGACATGCGCTTTTCTTCGAGTCCAGGGTTTACCCATGCCGAGGCATTTTATCAATACCTCAAAGACAGCTTTGACACCCTGTATGAAGAAGGCGCAGAAACCCCAAAAATGCTGACCATCGGTTTGCATTGCCGTATTATCGGACGGGCAGGACGTATCAAGGCGCTAAAACAGTTTTTGCAATACATCACCAATAAGCCTGACGTGTGGATATGCCGCCGTGATGAGATCGCGAAGCACTGGTACGACAACCATCCAGCAACACCAGACAACACAGCCAACTGGATGTAGCTTTTGCCACGACAGCCACTACCACGGCTGTCAAGTACACCGCAGTGTGTCGAATAAATAAAACAAACGGCACACGATCAATTAAACCTAATATTAAACAAAAGGAATCATGATGAGTCAAAACACTTCAGAAGTCGGACAAATTATCTCAGCAAACAATCTGCCTGAGAGCCTGCCAGCCTTTACTAAAAAATCTAACGTGGCTGACAGTCGTTTGGGTGCCAAAGCGTTGTTTGCGACCGATGACTTTTTTGCGGATAAAAGCCGTATCCTAAATCCTGATGCGCCTGTCTTTGTGGTCGGCAAATTCGACGACAACGGCAAATGGATGGACGGATGGGAGACGCGCCGTAAGCGTCATTTAGGCTATGATTATTTAGTCATTCAGCTGGCGCGTCCGACCAAAATCGCGGGTCTCGATATTGATACCAGTCACTTTACGGGTAACTTCCCCTCTTCTGCCAGTGTCGATAGCTTATACGCGCCAGAGCTACTACAGCAAGATGAAACTGAGCTTACTAGTCTCAGTAAAAAAGACTGGGACAGTAAAAACTGGCAGCCCCTTGTCGGCATGACTCCACTACAGGGCAATCATCATGAGTTTGTTGAGATTAATGATGAGCAAACGGTCACCCATATTCGTCTGAACATCTATCCAGATGGCGGCGTGGCTCGACTGCGTGTCTATGGTGCCATCCAGCTCGATGCCAGCCTAAACAATCAAGGTGAAATGCTCGACTTGGCAGGCGCGTTAAATGGCGGCCGTGCAATCGCCAGTAACGACGCACATTTTGGTGCCGCCAGCAATCTACTGTTACCGACCAAAGCGCCCAATATGGGGGATGGCTGGGAGACACGTCGCCGCCGTGAGCCAGGCAATGACTGGTGCATTATTGCCTTAGGTCAAGCAGGTATCGTGGATTCTATCGAAATCGATACCGCTCATTTTAAAGGCAACTACCCTGATAAAGTATCCATTCAAGCCGTCTACTCGCCAAATACCCCAGAGCAAACCTTAGTGACGCAAAGTATGTTTTGGGATACGTTGCTTGACCCGCAAAAAACCAATGCGGATGATGTCCATACCTTTGGTAACGACAAGCTCTTAATAGACCAGCCTATCACGCATATTCGCGTCAATATCTTCCCCGATGGTGGTATCAGCCGCGTGCGCGTGTTTGGCAAAGTGGTAGATCAGGCAGGTACTACTGCTGATGCAGAGGTCAAATAATGAGTGTCATCCTAACGGCTCAGCCTCTGACCAAAGCCAACTTTGCCCCTTACGGCTCGGTTATCGAGCGCTATAGTGAGGAGGAGCAAACCGCTGACAACACTTACGAGATCAATAATGGCTATGCGGTTCGCCATCATGCACTTGCTGCGAGTCAGCTTGAGGGTGGCACTGTTGGCATAAGTATCTTTCGAGCCAAAAAACGTGAGAATCCGATTGCCCTCTCCGTCATGGAATATCATCCGTTTGGCACGCAAGCATTTGTCTCGATGGAAGGTCAGGACTATGTCGTCGTCGTTGCCAAAGCAGGCACGCCGCCGCAGTCGGCCGATGATCTGGCCGTGTTTTATGCCAAGTCTCATCAAGGCGTACAGTATGCTGCCAACGTCTGGCATCATCCCTTATTGGCGCTTGGACGCGACAGTGATTTTTTGGTGATTGATCGTATCAATGGTGAGGGCAACAACTGCCATGAGATAGATATTACGGATTGGGGTGTGCTTATTGAGTTAGAAGACGTCAGTTAGAAAATGTCAGTTAGAAAAAAAGCCGCCAAGCTATCTCACAAGCACAGACAAAAAAGCACAGCACAAAAGACACAGACCAATCAAATCCCCGTTTATGATATATAAACGGGGATTTTTTGTGACTCATATTTTTCGCCAGTTTATCAGACCGCAGATTTTCGATAGCGGCTCTGACCGGCAATTATCGTCTGCTCAATCACTCTATCATCACCCAGCATCATGAGTACGAACAATTGCTCCTCAAGGGTTTTGGTCTGCGTCATACGTCGCTCTAACAGTGCTGTGGCCTTCATATCAATCACGACAAAGTCCGCTTCTTTACTGGGCATAAAGTTACCAATCTTATCATCCAATAGTAGCGACTGCGCATTGCCCAAAGTGATCTGATACAACCCTTGGTGTGCTGATAATTGATTACTTTGTAGTTGCTGGACTTTGTACGCCTCTGATAACGTCGTGAGCATCGATAAGCTCGTCCCTGCTCCAACATCAGTGGCGATACTGACATCGGTATAACTTAACGTCTTGGGTAAATTGAACAGTCCACTACCCAAAAACAGATTGGACGTTGGACAATGTGATATCTGCGTGCCAGTCTCGCGTAGACGCTCGTATTCTGGTGTCTCAAGGTAGATACCATGCGCCAAGGTGGTACGGCGGCCCAGTAATCCCATATCATCATAGACGTCGAGGTAACCTTTATGATTGGGATACAGCTCCTGCACAAAAGCCACCTCATCACGGTTTTCTGCCAGATGCGTTTGCAAATACACACTGTCATGGCTGGCATACAACTCACCTGCCAGACGTAATTGTGTAGGGCTCGACGTAATCGCAAAGCGCGGCGTGATGGCCACATGCTGACGCCCGCGCTCATGCCAATTATCAATGATATTTTGAGTGTCACGGATACTTTGCTCAGCAGGCACACATAGCGCCTCAGGCGCATTTTGGTCCATCAAGACATTACCCGTGATCATACGCGTATTGAGCCTATGGCTTTCAGCAAAAAACGCCTCGGCAGATAATGGATGACTGGTCGCAAAAACCATCGCACTGGTCGTGCCATTGGCAAGTAATTGGTTCAAAAAAAACTGCGCGGTATCATGCGCTATTTTTGGATCACCAAAGTTGGCTTCCGTCACAAAGGTGTAATTATTGAGCCAGTCGAGCAGTTGCTCACCATAAGCGGCGATCATATCTATCTGCGGATAGTGAACATGGGTATCGATAAAACCCGGCATGATGAGTTTGTGCCGATGGTCATGAATCTGTACTGGTTCTTGACTGTCATTAGTAGCGGTCAGCACATAATTTGCTAGCATTGCCTCTCGACTGCCATAATTAATAATCAGTCCAGTCTCATCATCAATAACAAGTGCACCGTCGGCAATATACTCAGGGTAAACACGCACGCCTGCAATTACTGGAAGCAACGTTGTATCTTTATCAACGGTCAGATTTACGAAAAATTCAGGAATTCTAGTATCGGATAATTCAGCAGCCGTACGCTTAGCAAGGTCATCTTCGCTGATATAATGTAATAAATGAGCTTGATAAATATGTAGGGTCATTGGATGGTCTCACATGGCTTGGTAATGCGGAGCATGTTAATAAATAATGCTGAACATTTTAATAAATTGTGCTGAGCGTTTAATAATTCGACGGAAAATAACAATGCTGAAACGGGGCTATATTGAGTATAAAAACTCAGTGTTCAGCCTGATGATATTGCTGTAGTAGCTGTGCCGCGATAGATACGGCCACCGCCATTGGCTCTTTGCCGCCGATGGGTAATCCGATTGGCATGGTGAGCTGATTGACTAGTTGCTCACTATAGCCACGCTGAATCAAACGGTCTCTAAAGCGTTTGGCTTTGGTGGATGAGGCAATACAGCCAATATAAGGTAATGAGATATCTGAGCGCTTACCATCAGCTAAGCAGACATCAGAAACAGTATCTAATGCTGCTCGCACCAGCTCAAAATCCACACTATGGTCATGCGTCATAACCAAAATAAAACGCTGACCACCCTGCTCGATAAATGGACGCACAAAATCGACAGGATCGTCATCGATATGCGGACGGATATGCGCTGGTAGCTTATAAGAGGTTGGTTGGGTTGATGCTGTTTTGTTTGATTCTAATGGTCGTGCTTCAGCATTGTTATGTGATATTGAAGTGTGGCGGTTACAGTCTGTCTGATGTGCTTTATCAGTATTTGGCTTATTACTTAAGTAACGCTCAAACATCTCTGGGCGACTATCTACCCAATCTACCTGACATGGCAATTCAGCAAGGATAGTCATAAGTGCTGATGCCACATGACCTGCTCCAAATACCAGTACTGACATCGGCGGTGTCACATTAAAGCATTCGAACATAATAGTGACACTACCGCCGCAACACTGCGCCAGCTTTGCACCCAACGGGTAATGCTTAGTATAAACCGCGTCTCGGCGTACCGCTTTAGAAGGAGCTGACGCGCTTGTCTCATTAGCTTCAGAAACTTTTGGTTTGACTTCTTTTGATATTATCGCTGCTATCTCACCGTTTAGCAGTTGCCGTGCAGTGATAATCACATCGTGCTCAAGACCGCCGCCGCCCAGCGTATCCACGATACCATCCTGTGTGACAATCATCTTTGCCTGTAGCGCACGCGGGGCTGAGCCATTCACAGCCACAACCGTTGCCAACACATGAGCGGTGCCTTGCTGCTGATATCGCGCCAGACCTTCATACCAGATAACTGGCGGTGCTAATGACTCACTCACTGTGCGCAGGACCTCTTGCCCCTGCAACATTTGGGTGCTCTATCGCTTCTGGCTGCTCATCAGTCTGTTTGCCGGCTACCTCTTTTGGATCAATATCTTTGGCATGGCGTACATCTTGCGGCATGACTTTGTCGTTATAGAGACCGCCCTTTTCTTCTACACCTTCAACAAGGCTATCCATCGTATCCTTGTCCGCTTTGGTCTCTAGATCCCAAGACGAACCTTCCATACGCATGACTGCTTTTAGTACCGCTTCTGGCGTCGCAGGCATGGTCAGCTCTGGATTCTTTTGATAATCACCGAGGCTAGCCACGGCATTATTGAGAGCGCACCAGACACTGGCTGCCAGCATAAACGGCGGCTCACCAACGGCTTTAGAGTTATAAATCGTTTGTTCTTCGTTTTTGCGGTCGTATAATTTGACATTCCACTGCTTAGGCAAGTCATGCGCCGTTGGAATTTTATAGTTGGCAGGACTGTCGGAAGCCAGCTTTCCTTTATCATTCCAGATCAGCTCTTCTGCTGTGAGCCAGCCCATGCCTTGCACAAAACCCCCTTCAATCTGACCAATATCAATGGCAGGGTTGATCGATTGCCCTGCATCGTGCAGCACATCACAGCGCAGCACTTTGTACTCACCTGTCAGCGTATCAATCTCAACCTCAGCACAAGCTGCACCCAAGGCAAAGTAGAAGAACGGACGTCCCCATGCTTTGGAGCGATCGTAAAATATCTTCGGCGTTTTATAGTAGCCAGTAGACGACAGGCTGATACGGTTTTGATACGACAGCTGAATCATTTCAGCAAAGGTTAGTGTCTCTTTATCGCCGATATAGACGTGGTTTTGTTCAAAGCGTATCTCTTCTTGTGCCACCTCAAAATGCTCAGCAGCAAATTCAACAATGCGTGCTTTGATGCTCAAGCACGCATTTTGTGCCGCTTTACCATTGATATCTGTCCCTGATGACGCGGCAGTTGGTGAAGTATTAGGCACTTTATCCGTCCGCGTCGCTGAGACTTTTACTGTATCTAGATCCACATCAAACTCATTGGCGACAATTTGGGCAATTTTAATATATAAACCCTGCCCCATCTCCGTACCACCATGATTTAGATGGATACTGCCATCGGTATAAATGTGTACCAGCGCACCTGCCTGATTGAGCGTTTGCACGGTAAATGAGATACCAAATTTTACGGGCGTTAGCGCAAGACCCAAACGCTTGTCACTGCCTTCTGCGGCGGCTTGTTTATTGGCTGCTATAATTTGTTGGCGGCGTTTGTCGTAATCGCAATCCGCTGCCAGTGTGCTCATAATGGTCGCCAAATCAAAATGCTCAATGGTCTGACCGTAATGGGTGCTTTGACCATCTTGATATAAGTTTGCTAGGCGCACTTGCAGCGGATCCTGCCCTAATGTATAGGCAATATGGTCCATCATATATTCAGCGGTCATTAGGCCTTGTGGACCACCAAATCCTCGATAGGCCGTATTGGATACGGTATGCGTCTTACAGCGATGACCTGCCACATGAGCCGCTGGATAGTAATAGGCATTATCACAATGAAACATCGCTCTATCGACGATGGCATCAGATAGGTCTGGCGCATAACCGCACAGACCAGCCAATTGCATATCGACGCCCAATATACGCCCAGACTTATCTAAGCCAACCTCATAACGATTGGCAAACTCATGACGTTTACCGGTCACGACCATGTCATCTTGGCGATCTAACCGCATACTGACAGGAACGTTATGGCGCTTGGCAACGATACCGCACAGACACGCCCACGCCGCCGCTTGTGTCTCTTTACCACCAAAACCACCACCCATACGGCGTACGACCGTATTGACCGCATGAAACGGCAAATCCGTCACTTCGGCGACGAGCTGCTGCACTTCGCTTGGATGCTGCGACGACGTGTACACTTCCAGCCCGCCATCATCACAGGGCAGCACATACGACACTTGTCCTTCAAGATAAAAGTGCTCTTGCCCGCGCATATGAATATGACCTTCAATACGAATCGGTGCATTCTCAAGCGCAGTCGCGGCGTCACCACGCTTCATAAAATGACTCGGACGCACAAAAAACTCTTGCTCTAGCGCTTTATCAATACTCAGCACCGCAGGCAATGGCTCATATTCAACCACGGCCTTAGTAGCCGCTTTTTTGGCAGCACGGTGGCTGCTCGCCACCACTACAAATAGCGTCTGTCCGACATATTCTGTAATGTCATCTACCATTAGTGGCTCACCATCGAACACCGCACCGATATCCGTCTGAGCAGGCAAATCTTCAAAGCTTAAAACGTCTACTACCCCATCCGCATCTCTGACAGCGCTCAAATCCATACTTAACACGCGAGCATGGGCGTGACTACTTTTACCTACCGCTAGGTGTAGCGTGCCTTGTGGTTTGGCAATATCATCCACATAAGTTGCCGTACCCATCACATGGGTGATCGCACTGTCGTGTTTGGCTGACGTGCCGATCTTGTTTTTTGGCGGACGCACGCGGCGGATACTATAACTGTCAAATAAAGATGAATGATGGCTCATAGCAAATCTCTTCTATTAGTACGCATTTACTGATGCGCTTTTTTATTTCTGACAAATACACTCATGAAGCAGTATTGATACTCAATTACGCTGATAGTCAAGCGCTCTCAGCCTGCATCTCTGCTACTAATTGTTTGCCGCACTTCACGAGTAGACGCTGCACCACATGCATGCGATATTCGCGGCTGGCTCTGACATCCGTCATCGGTGTGACATCTGCAGATAACACCTGTGCCGCCTGCTCAAAACTTGCAACATCAGTAGCTTGACCAATAAGCGCTTGCTGACAGTGCACCGCAAGCAGTGGTATCGCTGCCATGCCACCGAGCCCAAGCTTTGCATTGTCGATAATTGCACCATCTGCTGACACATCAAGCCGCGCCGCAAGCAAGCACGCTGAGATATCATCTTCGTAGCGTTTGCTAATCTTATGGATAAATAAATGCTGATGATCTTGCATCAAAGGAATATGAATAGCGACAATATAACTGCCTGCTTGCAACTTGGTTTTTTTATAATCTAAGAAAAATGCTGATAACGGTATGATTTCATCCGTATAAGACACATGACTTGGCTCTTCACGATTCGGCGCGCAATGACGCAGATGAATTGATGCATCTAGTGCCAAGAGAATCGGTGGTAAATCGCCAATCGGGGATGCGTTAGCTATATTGCCGCCGATGGTGCCCATATTACGAATTTGCGGAGAAGCAATACGCTCAAACACTTGCGCAAAGCGTGGAAAATACTGCTCAAGCACAGGGAGCATTTGCTTGTAACTCATACCAGCCCCTAGCACTAGAGACTGACTTTGAGTTTGTTCGTCAGTCGATGTGTTACTAGTTGCATCTGATAGCGACCAAGACTTTAGCGCCTCAATACCTGAGAGCTGAATAATGACATCATGATCGATTAGATGCTGGGTTACACTCAATCCCAAATCCGTACCACCTGCCCAGATCGTCGCCTGCGGATTAGCTGCTAATATTTGATTAAGCTCGTCTAGTGACTTGGGTATATATAACCGTCGCCCAGCATCATTGAGTGCAGGGGCAATAGCTGTTGACTCTACATTGTCCGACTCGGCTTCAGCTGGCGCATTTGCAGATACTGCTGATTCCTTTGTACTACCCATCGCGTCTGTTGCGAGACTGATAGTCAAGTCTTTCACCGCTGAATGCTCTGCCTCTCTTTTCTGACCGATATCGCTCATCAGTAGGCCTGCCTCGATAATCGGACGATAGCCTGTACAGCGACATAAATTGCCCGATATCGACGCAACCACTTCATCATAGCTCAACTGCTTAGCATCACTCTGATTTGCTGCTTCTGAACTTGTCTGCATACGATTGTTTTCGTAAACGCAAGCCAGTGACATGACAAACCCAGGGGTACAAAAACCACACTGCGACCCGTGACACTCAACCATCGCCTGCTGTGCTGGATGCAGCATAGCGCGCTCTGGATGATGCTCAGGATTGTCCGCCAAGTAGGACGCTGTCATCAGGTGATGACCATCCATCAGCGACACTAGCGTGATACAGGAGTTGATCGTATAAAAAGGAGGTATGACATTTTTTTATCATCATGTTTGGCATCACGCATTTGACTCGCTTGCGGCAGGCGCTGAACCATCACCGTACAAGCACCGCAGTCACCACTGCCGCAGCCCTCTTTAGTATCAGTCTGGCCTTCATGCAATCGCAGATACTCAAGCACTGTCGTATTGGGGTTAAGCTGGGTTAGCTCATGGTATTTTCCATTGAGATAAAAACTAATCATAGCAAGGCTCGGCTAAAATGATAAAGGTAAGTATAAGACTGAAAAATTAGCGGCTTGAGTACTAAATCTAAGCGATTGACTGATATCGTGCTGCAGCTGCTCAAGTACGCTTAGACGTATCCATGAATTTGATACGTTGCGTTTTTTATAATAAATAATGTGATCAAAAATAGCTGTCATTATCCGATGTTTTAGCCAAAGCATCGCACTACTAGATACTTGACTATTTGGTCAGCTTTTCACATATTATCACTATTTTTATTGACAATACAACCCATTCAAATATCTGTCGATACTGCCAAATAATTGACCTGTCAGTAGGCACTCAATATTGTCCATAAGTATTTGCAGCAAGTAATATCCAGTCAAATATAACAAAGGCAAATAAATAGCGATCAGGTTATTTCACCATTGAATAAATAATTTTTTAAAAACAAAGCCAAGCCTCTGTATCTTTTTAAGGTTATATAACAGACCTGTTTTTATATATAATGTCTAAACATGCACATTACTCCTGACTATCTACATTTCTGATGCTAGCCAGACAAGACCTATTACTGGGTGGTATATCGCCTCTGAGATACTATTATGAAGTCACTTACCTCTATTTGTCTGCTGATAGCGTCGCTAATGCTGACTGGTTGTCAACATTTCCAATTTGTTGATAGCCCTATTCCTGTTAAGCCTGTACCGACTAATCTGGTTGCTCCATAAAATGGTTACTCCATAACATTGACATAAAAAAAGCAGACATCAATAGTGTCTGCTTTTTTACTGGAGTAGCCTGTCACCTACTGTGTTATCTAACGCTTACTATCCGCTGGCTGATGTTTAATGATGGTTTTAGCCAAATGATCACCAAACCAAATAGCGGTATCAATATCTCCTTTCCCTGGCGTTTCTTCAGGTGGTCCGTCAAGAGATTGCGTCATCAAACCTAAGAAGCTAGATAGACGGTTGAGATCGTGCGCCTCATGACCCGTCGGCATAAGCGGCAGACCAATCCAATTCATACCATGCTGCATGGCATATAGAGAAATTTGCTGCAACACGGCAAGTTTATCACCGCTCAGACCGCCTGAGTTGGCAAAAGCTGCGGCCCATTTGCCTTCCCACGTGCGGTTGTACCAACGCTTTGAGGTTTCATCCATAAAGGTTTTGAATTCAGCGGTGACGCTGCCCATATATACCGCGCTACCGAAAACCAATAGATCTGCCTGATCTAAGTAATCCCAGTCAATATCATAAATATCAACCGCTTTTGCCTGCGCTTCTGGTAATTGCTGATGTGCCCCTTGTACAATCGCTTCAGCGACACGCTTAGTATGACCATAATTGCTATGGAAAATAACGGCAATCGATACGTTAGGCAAATTATCGGTCAAAGTGGAGGTTGCAGACGATTTAGCAGATGTATTCATATATACTCTAATAATGACAATAAAGGTTAAATAAAAATAATATAGTGTACGAGTGCACAACGACTCAGCGCACTCAATAGGTTCGTTAGTTGTGAGCTGACATCTACGTAGCGGCGCAGCGCACAATCACCAGTGCCATACGTCCCGTGGCAGGCTGCTGCATATGCGTTTGACGACGATAAGAATAATAATGACTATCGGCGTAGCTACAGCTGATAGGTTCTTTACTATCTATCGACACGCCAACGGCTGTTAATTGATCAGCGGCCAGTTTTGGTAAGTTTAGCTTAACTTTATCCGTGTGTACTGTAGCGCAATTCGATAGTTTATCAACTGTCTTATGTAAATGCTGAGTATCGCTATGATTTTCAAGACCATTATCTGAGCACATCACATATAAACTATCAAAATTATCACTATCTGACGCCGTTAGTAATTGATTATCTAAGCAACCAGCCAATAATTGGTCACGGACCTGATGACCAACTTCATAGTTGGCCTGACTGATACACACCCCAATCCAAGCCTGTACGGCGCCTGCATCTGTAAAGCGCTGAGCAGTCTCTTTGATGATACCGCATGCCAGTCCCTGCCAGCCTGCATGAATGGCCGCGATTTTGCCGCTTAAGGGTTGATACAACACAATCGGCACACAATCTGCCGTCATGATCGCCAGTCCACGACCACTTTGCTTGCTAGTTATGGCGTCAGCCGCCATGGGTGTCATGCTCAAAGGCGTCGTATCGACATCATGAATCTGTTTACCATGAATCTGACTGACCCAATGTAAGCTGCTGATAGCCGTATTCTGCTCGTTTTGTGATGGTGCACAAGCTAATTGCTTATTGATAGCCGTCAGCAGGCTCATGCGATTGCCCAATACTTTTGCTGCATCATCATTGACATGCAGGCCGAGGTTTAGCGCACCGTAGTTTGCCTGCCCCACCTGTCCCTGCTGCATGTTGGCATCAGATTCATCAATAAGGTTAGATGCAAAAGCAGCCGTTTGAAAAACAGCCACATCATCCATCTGCGCAAGCAGTATCATTGGGAATTTATCTGTTATCGGAAGCTTGTTTGTCACGACTGCTTCATCCTTTTGTCTGCTGTCTAAAAATTAGCATCCCTACCTCACGATGATAACAACGCCAACTATCCTAAACCCTTTTAAACAGCCGTTTTTTAATGATGGTTACTCATCATCATAACCGTCGCTTAGCACTTCGATGAGCTGTTGCATGTCTTCTGGTAGAGGTGTTGTCACTTCAATATCCTCACCAGTTGCCGGATGCACAAACCCAAGGGTATAAGCGTGTAGCGCTTGACGTGGGAAGTTGCTGATGGCTTGGCGCTGTGCTTCTGTCAAACCTGCTCGCAGTTGACGACGACCACCATAGACACGGTCCCCGACTAGCGGATGGGTCACATGACTCAGATGCACGCGAATCTGGTGCGTACGACCCGTCTCAAGCCCGACATCTAACAGACAGTAGTTGTCATTCAGTGGCGTGACATTTAATAGATGGGTTACCGCTTCACGGCCGGCAGTCATGACTGTCATTTTGGTACGCTGAGTACGATGTCGCCCTATCGGCGCATCAATACGGCGATGACGCAGCAAGCTTGCTTGATCGCCTGCTACCACACACTGATAATGACGATAAACAGATTTGTCTTTTAGCTGCTCCATCAACGCCATTTGAGCCGGTTTGGTTTTACCGATAAGTAGTAATCCAGAGGTATCTTTGTCAATACGGTGTACCAACCCTGCACGCGGCAAGTGATGCTGCTGTGGATAATGGTACAGCAAGGCATTGACCAAAGTGCCTGTCTGATTGCCAGCGCCCGGATGAACCACCATACCGACAGGCTTGTTGATAACCAGTACCTCGTCATCCTCATAGACCACATCGATATCGATATTTTCTGGTTGATCTTCACTGTGCTGCTGCAACGTCGTTGATAGATGTAGGACATCACCTGCTTTGACACGGACTTTGGGTTTTTGCACACTGCCGTTATAGAGTAAGCTACCATCCGTGATCCAACCTTGCAGTTGCACACGAGAGAAGTCTGCAAATACTTGCGAAGCGACTTTATCAATACGTAGGCCAGACTCATCTTCTGTGACAATATGCGTTATATCTACCACCACTGGTACCGCTTGAGCTGCTACTGGCGCTTCATCGTCACCATCATCCATGTCGCTGTCGTCAATTTCTTCATCAATATCGCTATCTTCTTCGAGCAAGTCGTCATTATCAAGAGCCTCATTGTGCTCATCTATTATTTCCTGATTGTCAGGTAGCTCGTTATTACTTGAAACGTTGTTTGGCATTGGTGACTCTTGTGCTGATGAATCATTCTGTGATGATTGATTCGGTGATAAAGGGATGGTCATAGCATTAATATTGATAGTGGATTGATAGACACCCACTTTCCTAACCGTATGTTGTCAGGCAATTTTGAAAATAAAATCATAAAAAACAATAAAAATAGTCGCTTTGAACGTTTGGCTCATATATAAAAGCAAAAATGGGCAAAAAAGTAGCGACAATACTGCGCTAGTGTATCATGTCACGCGCCCAAGCCCTATAAAAGTACATACTATCTGCAAATTTTTGGCACCTCTTACATCCTAGACCTGACTAATTAACTCTCTGGAACATAACATTGCTGTAATTTACTGTATATTTATCCGCAGCAGTGACATTGGATATCGCTCGTGATAGCCGCTCATGGTAAACTGCCTGTAAAATATAGATAGCGAAAAAATAGACGGAGCAAACGTTATTCTATAAAGTATAGCCATGTTTTGCTGTATGCTATGGCACTGTATTTAAAAACGGTCGCTTAGTATTTGTTTTTAATACGGTTGTATTTTATCGACTATGTTTGCCCTAAAAGCCGTTTGAATGTGATTAAATACGCAGGGTCTACTATGGGGTTTTATCAGAGTCCTCTATACCAGATCTACCAAAATACGTCATAACAAAAACCGCATTCGTTAAAAAATGGGTTGCTTTTGCATCGCTGATTGAGAGTTTTCAATCAATCACTGCCATGCTAGGCCGTAGGCTCATTTTTTATCACTAACCTTTTATATCGCATGATAGCGCTGCTGCTATTGTGCGTCTTGTGTCGGAGAAGAAGTATGCAAGCTGTTGGCAATACGTTTATCAAACTGTCCTCAATCACCTTACTTGCGCTGAGCGTCAATCTAGTGGGTTGCCAGACATTCAAAAACCTCACTGGCGCCAAAGATGTCGATGCAGTAGAAACCGCGGAGAAATCAGAGCAAGATTACTATAACGATGCCATTGCTCAAATCGACAAAGGCCGCTATGTCCAAGGCGTTGAAGAGCTGACCAATTTGCGTACCTTTTATCCAACAGGTCAATATGCAGAACAAGCATTGCTCGACATGATGTATGCACAATATCAAAGCGATCAGTATGAGATGGCGGCGGCGAGTGCCGAGCAGTTTATCCGCTTATATCCTTCTAATCCGCAAGTCAGCTACGCCTACTATGTACGCGGCGTTGCCAACATGGAAGGCTCATCTGAGAGCCTAAAGCTATTTAAATTGAACCAAGCGGAACGTGATACGGCGTATCTTCGTATTGCCTTTGCCAATTTCCAAGAGCTTGTGAACAAATACCCAAACAGCCCATATGCGCCAGATGCCGCTCAGCGTATGGTCTTCATCTACAACCAATTTGCCCAAAGTGAGATGAGCGCTGCCAACTGGTATATCGAGCGTGAAGCTTATGTGGCCGCTGTTAACCGTGCCAAATGGGTGTTCCAATACTATCCGCTTAGCGAGTCAGTACCAGATGCTATCGCCGTCTTAGCTTATAGTCATGAAAAACTTGGTCTGACAGATTTGGCAAATGAGTACAAAACCCTATTGCAAATCAATTATCCAAACATGCTGACCAGTAATGGCAACGTAAAATTGAGCACCAAACGTGACCGCTCTTGGCTGAACAAAATTACCTTTGGTAAGCTTGGTCGTTCAGGCCCCACTGACGCGCCAGTTGCAACTGGGGAATATAATGGGGCCACCAAGACTCAAATGATTCGTGATGCAAGCCAGCTAAGACTGGCAAGCGATAATAACGTCAGCGCCGCGCGCGCCGGTGCCAACTCTACTGCAACTAGCAGTAGCAGCAACGGCATCAACATTGGTTTGGGTCTGCCTGAAGCATCCACTGAGCGAGTGACCAGCCAATCAAGTACTGGCTCGACAGCAAGAGAAGCCACTGTTGATCCGCAAAACATCAATCCAACCCGCCGCACTACGCTAGAGGAAGACAATAGCCGTATCCAAGTGGCCCCAGCAGATATCGATATGACTGACGACTGATTACGCCAAGCTGCTTCACTGAGCTGACACCGTCTGTATTTATAAAAATAAGGTCAACATCGCGTTGGCCTTATTTTTCTGTCATCTATATTTTTATCTCACTCATTTATTGTCGGTGTATCAACTTAATTGACCTATGGTAAACTGTTTTTTGTATGAGCATCCCTAACCATATTCTGGAACAACTCAATAGCCAAGCTGACCTAATCAGCATCATTGGTCGGCATACTACGCTCAAACGCGCTGGCAACGAATATAAAGGCTGCTGCCCGTTTCATGGTGAAAAATCCCCATCCTTTTATGTCAATCCACAAAAAAATATCTATCACTGTTTTGGTTGCGGGGTTGGCGGTAATGCCATCAGTTTTTTGCGCGATTATGAAAGCCTTACTTTCATTGAAGCGGTCAATGAGCTATCAAAACAAACAGGTATCGAAGTACCAAAAGAAGAGCAACAAAACGTCAGTTATCAGCGCGGCGCGCCAAAACCTATCGCACCGCCAGCAGCCAATGTGCCTGGCCCAACGATAGAACACAGCAAAGTAAATCAAGGCAGCACAAACCAAGACAGTCATCCAAACAATATCGCCCAAAACGACCAAAGTTACATAGACCAGTCGAGTTATGATGACGCTCAGGGTTACGATAATTTCCCGCCGCTAGACACTTACGAATCAGCACCTTATTCGATGGACTCGTATCCATCAGAGTTGTATTCGTCAAACCATGCGGACGATGGTGGCTATCCGCCAGTATGGCTGACAGAAACTGACGCAGGCATGGATAGTATTGGTATCGATCAGACGTCTGATCAAGATGGCAATTTGTACGATCTGCTAGAGCAAATTCAGCAGTTCTATCAGCGTAATCTACACACTCACCCTCATGCCAAGCAATACTTTTTGTCACGCGGACTCACTGAAGAGACTTTTGAGACTTTTGGTCTTGGCTATGCGCCATTTGGCTGGCAGCATCTTGAGCACCAGTTTCCACAAGATATTGAAGGACTTAAGGCACTAGGGCTCGTGCGCCAATCAGAGTCTGGCCGTGACTACGATCTGCTGCGTGATCGGGTTATTTTTCCTATTCGTGACAACCAAGGTCGCACCATTGGTTTTGGTGGTCGGGCGCTCGACGATGAGATCAAGCCAAAATACATCAACTCCTCAGACTCGCCCGTCTTTCATAAGCAGCATGTACTCTATGGCTATTACGAATCACGGCAGCAGCGTGCTAACGACTGGCTGGTGGTAGAAGGCTATATGGATGTCATTGCTCTCTATCAAGCGGGCATCTATGGGGCGGTCGCCTCGATGGGTACGGCAATCAATGAAAGCCAAATATCGCGGCTATTGACACTCAATCCAACGCTGACTTTGAGTTTTGATGGCGACAGTGCCGGACAAAAAGCCGCTTGGCGGACGCTTGAGGTTGCCTTGCCAGTGCTGGCTGATGACAAAGAACTGCGGTTTTTGACCCTGCCTAACAATCATGATCCTGATACGTTTATCAAAAGTCATGGCAGCGATGCCATGCGTGAGCAAATCAGCCAAGCCATGCCGTTATCTCAGTATATTTTTGCGTATCTGAGTGAGCGCTATGATATGAGTCTGGCTGAAGGCAAAGCCAAGCTCATGTCCCAAGTACGTTCGTTGACGACCGCCTTGCCGAAAGGCAGTAGCTTTCGCTATTTGCTCAATAATGACATTTATCAAAAGCTTGGCGGCAGGCGCAGTCAAAATGTCGAGGCTAAAGATGCGCTGCTAGACTTTGATGGTGATATGACCATCAGCCAACAATTGCAGCTGTGCTTTTTGTTTCAGCCGCGCGCACTCATTGATGACCCTATCGAATCGATTTGGCAACAGTCTGGGCTGACAAGATTACAGCTGCCTGCTCACATACAAAAAAAAGCGGCAAGCGATGCATTGCGCGCAATCGCATGGGAAGACTTGCAAGATGCGGCTTTATTAAATGTTGTCACAACGATTAAGCGGTGCATAAAGTATTTGCCTACCGATGCCAATGCAGCGGCACATTTTGTATTATCAAATCTGGATCAATCCCATCAAGTGACACTAAGCAGTAGCTGGGGCGGATTTTATCGGGCACTAACAGCAAGAAATGTATTGAGTCTCGACGACTTGATCGAGGAGCTTGTCAGCTCACTGCTTGAGCGTAATATAAAAAAGAAGATGCAAGAGCTGATAAAAAACCCTGATCATATCAAGCAAGCGATTGTACGTATGCAGGCCCAGCATTTGAGCAATTGGCTGCGCGCGCAGCATGCCGAACGCTCATCACAGATGGTCACCGTTCAGTCTTAATATTCAATTTCAAATGTCGACCCTTTAAAAGTTTGGCGACCGCCCCCACTACTAATGATTATGCCCGATAGCATGAGTCGCCTCTGAATCATTTGACTGATCATAGAATTAATCAGCAAAAAATGGTCGGTAGCTATCACTAGCTCGTGCTTGACGACGATGGTCTGTGTTAAACTGTGTCGCTGTATATTGACAGCACTGCTTGGTTAATGATTGTGAGCATGCATCTTTAAGCACAAATTTTAGGTATTATTTTACGTATCTGCTTTTAGATACTATTTTGAGTATTAAATTTTAAGTACTATATTTTTTTAGGTACTGTATTGAAGTCTTTTTAGCTTTTCTAATTTTTAGCTGTTTTTTAGCATTGTTATTGTAGTGTTTTGAGCCTTTATTCATATCAACTCATTTTTGATATTATTGACAACCTCTACGCCATATTTTGATCAATCCATTGATAAGATCAACGCAAAGAGCGAGCGATAGCGAGTCACAATATAAAAATGTCCGATGCAAGTAAGCGAGTATTTATGAACGATAAGTCAGTTTCTAAGTCCACATCTCAACTGGCCACCTTAATCCAAATGGGCAAAGAGCAAGGGTATCTTACCTACGCTGAGGTGAATGACCAGCTGCCCGACTCTATTACCGAAAGCGATCAGATCGAAGATATTGTGCAGATGCTAACCGATGTTGGTATCAAAATCTTTGAGTCTGCCCCTGATGCCGATGACATCTTGATGAACGATGATTCAAGTGATGATGACATGGCAGCAGATGAGGCAGCGGCGGTACTCGCCTCTGTTGAGACTGAGCCTGGTCGTACCACTGACCCTGTCCGTATGTATATGCGTGAGATGGGTACAGTTGATCTTCTTACCCGTGAAGGTGAGATCTCCATTGCTAAGCGTATCGAAGAAGGTATTCGTGACGTGCAGCATGCCATGGCATATTGGCCTGGCACCGTACAGTTCGTCCTTGATGAATACCAAAAAGTACAAGATGGCGAAAAAAAGCTATCTGACGTCATCACAGGTTTCTTAGATCCTGAAACCGAAGAAGATAAAATCGCCGCTCAAGAAGCCAAAGATGCGGCAAAAGAAGAGCGTGAGCGCATCAAAGAAGAAAAAGAAAATCCACCCGTTATCAAAGCCAAGGGCAATGCCAAGGCAGCCGCGCTTGACGATGAGGACGACGAAGACGAAGACGACGTGGAAGAGGAAGCGGAAGAAGAAACCAGCGGTCTCGATCCAGAAGAAGTACGTCTGCGTCTAGAAGAGATTGAGCATCTATTTATCAAAGCCAAGCAAGCGCTACTAGATTATGGTCGTGGTAGCGTACAGGCGGATACTGCGTACGCGTTACTTGCTGAGCGCTTCATGATGCTAAAGCTCAATAACCGCTTGTCAGATCAAGTCATGGCGATCATGCACGATGTCTATGATGATGTGCGTAAGCAAGAGCGTCAAATCATGCGCTTGGTGATTCGCCGTGGTCGTATGCCGCGCGAAGAGTTCCGTAAGACCTTCCCTAGCAATGAAACCAATGTGGATTGGCTCATCGAGCGTATCAAAGGTAAGCCTGCATTTGCGGGCACGCTAGAAAAAGTCACCGATGATGTGATCTTATTACAACGTCGTATCCGTGACTATGAGCAGCAGCTTGATATGAAAATCCACGACATGAAAGACGTGGCACGCCGTATGGCCGTTGGTGAGGCAAAAGCGCGCCGCGCCAAAAAAGAAATGGTTGAGGCCAACTTGCGTCTGGTGATTTCTATTGCCAAAAAATACACCAACCGTGGCCTACAGTTCTTGGATCTGATCCAAGAAGGTAATATCGGTCTGATGAAAGCGGTTGATAAGTTTGAGTATCGCCGTGGTTATAAGTTCTCAACGTATGCCACATGGTGGATTCGTCAGGCAATCACGCGCTCTATCGCTGACCAAGCACGTACCATTCGTATCCCTGTGCATATGATTGAGACCATCAACAAGATCAACCGTGTCTCACGTCAGCTGCTACAAGAGATGGGCCGCGAGCCAACGCCTGAGGAATTAGGCGAACGTCTAGAGATGGACGAAGTCAAAGTCCGTAAGGTGCTCAAGATCGCTAAAGAGCCTATCTCTATGGAGACGCCTATCGGTGATGATGAAGATTCACACCTAGGTGACTTCATCGAAGATGGTACGATCTCAAGCCCTGTCGACGATGCAACGTCTGCTGGACTACAAGAAGCCACTCGTGATGTACTCGGTAATCTAACTGAGCGTGAAGCCCGTGTATTAAAGATGCGTTTTGGTATCGATATGCCAACCGACCACACACTTGAAGAAGTTGGTAAGCAGTTCGATGTCACCCGTGAACGTATCCGTCAGATTGAGGCAAAAGCACTACGTAAATTGCGTCATCCCTCACGTTCTGAGCATTTACGTTCTTTCCTTGAAAATGACTAATATTTAATGAAGCTAAATAAAAAAGCCGAGTTTATCTCGGCTTTTTTGTGTTCGTTAATCTATGTTATCAATGCGCGCCTAAATTTTGCTCAGCATCTGGTTTGTCATGCGCACCGAAATTGTCTATCATCGTCTGGCTTACCTCGTTCAAACCAATAAGCTCTACCTCAGTGCCTTCACGGCGAAATTTGATAATGACTTTATCAATCGCAGCGATTGCTATCACATCCCAAAAATGTGCTCGTGACACGTCAATAACTACTTTAGAGACAGACTCTTTAATATCAAAGGATTCAGTCATACGCTCTGCTGACGAAAAGAATAGGCGAGGATTTAACTTTTTGGCTATCCCAATTACCGAGCTTAAGTGACCACCCTACTTCTTAGTTTGAATAAATTTATAGTCTTTTGGGCTTTACAGATCTTGATTCTGTATTAGAATTACACGAGACATTGAATAGTGTCTCCATATACCCCATCGCTAGGAAGCTGACATGATTGTCCGGCAAACACCCCACCCGTTTAAGATATTTTTTGCGCTGCGCGGTTCAATCATTCCAAAAATATATCCGCAGCTGCTATTGGTTACCATCCTTAGTACAGCCATTACCATTATTCAACACTGGATTCCTGACTCTTTTCCTTATTATGGTATCGCCACTTTTACCTTATTGGGCATCGCATTATCGCTGTTTTTGGGATTTCGAAATAACGCCAGCTATCAGCGTTGGTGGGAAGCACGGATGCTATGGGGCCAGTTGGTATATGATGCTCGCAGCTTAACGCGCCAAGTTCTATCCTTTATAGATGATGACAACGAGCATGGTCGTGAGACTCAGCGCACCATGGTATATCTGACCATTGCTTTTGCACATGCTGTACGCCACAGGCTGCGTGGTACGCAACCTTGGGCGGATATTAAGCCTTTTGTCACAGCGGTAGATCATGATGGTATGCATCAAGCAAAAAATGTCCCTGACCATATAATGCGCCTCATGGGTAAGCATCTCGGCGATATTCGGCGGCAAGGACTGGTCTCAGAGCAAGTCATCCAAAACATGGATGAGCGCCTGACTTCTATGACGATTGTCTTGGCAGCGTGTGAGCGTATTCTCAACACACCGCTACCTTTTGCTTATATGCTGCTGGTACATCGTACGACCTACCTGTATTGCATCATGCTGCCTTTTGGCTTGGTCGCCTCGCTTGGTTGGGCAACGCCCTTGGTTTGTGCCGTGATTGCTTATACCTTTTTTGGGCTAGATACACTGAGCGAAGAGTTAGAAGAGCCGTTTGGTTTGGCAGCCAACCAACTTCCATTGACGGCATTGTCCCGCACTATCGAGATCAATCTGCGAGAAGCATTAGGAGAGACCAATCTGCCGACTGATATTATGCCTATTGATGGTTATTTGCCGTAAATATTGCCGTCATCTAAGCGCCATACAATAAACGAGCGGCAAACGTAACTTGAATAATCTACCGCACGCCACTATAAACAGTAGACAACGACACCGTGGGTAAACCCCCTACGCTAACCCACTGGCTCATTCTGATCTATTCAAAAATATTACCTATAAAAACACTGAGCCAGTCTCAGATTTTTGATGTCATTACAGTCAGTATCATTTCAATCAAATATCCATATCAGCTGGTGTTTTATACCAGTTATTTATCTATAAAAGTGAGGCTTGCCATCATGAGTGATGATCCAAAAGACAATAGCAATCAAAACACTGATCAAACGTCCAAAAAAGAAGTCAGCATGACGGATATGACGCCCAATGACGGCGTCTTAAAAGGCAAAAAAACAGACATTCAAAATCCTGAGCTTTGGGAGTTCCCGATGAACTACCCACTCAGCATCATTGGTCATGAAGGCGAGCACGAGAGCTTGCTTAATGAAATCAAGCTCATCTTGGGCAGTCAGTTCCCTGATTTTGATTTGGCCTCTATCGAGGTAAAACCTTCTAGAACAGGTCGCTTTCATTCAGCCCGCGTTAATTTATATCTGACAGAGGCCGATCAAGTAAACAAGCTTTATGCGTCTCTTGATAATGCCAAAACGGTTCGCATGGTTTTATAAATCGTTCAGGCAGGTTTAGCACCTTTTTAGTCCAGATCGTCACTCACTAGTAATAACATATGGGTGGCGATTTTTTGTGGTTTGATGTACAATCTGCGCCCGCATTATTGCCGCCACGATGATGGTTATCAGGCGACAATCGCTGAGAAAATAAAAAGCAAATGGCCGCACTATTTTTACAAAAAATTTATGATCGACCTCATTTGCGCCTAACCCTTATCCCATCGTCCTTTGCCAAAATTTGGACCGTCTACAACGTTGTAGCAACATAGTTTTATCCTAAAATCAATATAGTATTTTCAAAATTTTCCCGCTATATTGTGCCTACCGATTAAGAAAAACGCTACATGTAGTACTCAGTGATCTTTGCTATCACTATGGGTAGTGGCTGCTTGTTGCCAAAAAACTGCTGCTACCATCGACTACAATCGCGTCATAAAGAATGTCTGCCGCTCCTTTGGCGCGCAGCATCACTATAAGCAATCAAAATAGAGGCTAACATGACACATATTGATAAAATCCAAGTAACCAAACGTGATGGACGTTTAGAGCCTATTAATTTAGACAAAATTCATAAGGTAATAGCGTGGGCGGCTGATGGCTTGGACAATGTGTCGGTATCGCAAGTTGAATTAAAATCCCATATCCAGTTCTATGAAGGTATCAAGACTCGTGATATTCACGAAACCATTATCAAATCAGCCGCCGACCTCATCTCAGAGGACACGCCTGACTATCAATATCTCGCCGCGCGCTTGGCGATCTTCCATCTGCGTAAGATTGCTTATAACCAGTTTGAGCCGCCGCACCTGTATGATCACGTCAAAACGCTAACCGACGCTGGCAAATATGATGAGCATATCCTAGCGGACTACAGCCGTGCAGAATTTGATGAGCTAGAAGAATACCTTGACCACTGGCGTGATATGAACCTTGCCTATGCAGCGGTTGAGCAAATGGCAGGCAAGTACCTCGTACAAGATCGCGTCACCAAGCGCGTTTATGAAAGCCCGCAATTTTTGTATATGCTGGTCGGTATGTGCCTGTTTGCCAACTACGACAAGGCCAGCCGCTTAAGCTATGTCAAACGCTTTTATGATGCGACCTCACAGTTTAAGATTTCCCTACCGACGCCTATCATGTCGGGTGTACGTACGCCATCGCGCCAGTTTAGCTCGTGCGTACTGATCGAATGTGGTGACAGCCTAGACTCAATCAACGCGACCACCAGCGCCATCGTACGCTATGTATCACAGCGCGCTGGTATCGGCATCAACGCAGGTCGTATCCGCGCCCTTGGTAGCCCTATCCGTGGCGGTGAAGCGCAGCACACTGGCTGTATCCCATTTTATAAACTGTTCCAAACAGCGGTGAAATGTTGCTCACAAGGGGGCGTCCGTGGCGGTGCTGCGACCCTATTTTACCCATTATGGCATTTGGAAGTTGAGTCATTACTGGTACTCAAAAACAACCGCGGCGTCGAAGACAACCGTGTCCGTCATATGGACTACGGCGTACAATTAAACAAAACGATGTACACGCGCCTCATCAAAGGGCAAGACATCTCGCTATTTTCACCAAGTGACACGCCAGGCCTATATGATGCGTTCTTTGAAGACCAAGACAAATTCGAAGAGCTATATACCAAGTACGAAAATGATCCTAACATCCGTAGCCGTCAAATCCCAGCTGCTGATTTGTTCAGCCTAATGATGCAAGAGCGCGCCAGCACAGGTCGTATCTATATCCAAAACGTCGATCATTGCAACACCCATAGCCCATTTGACGCGGCCATTGCGCCGATTCGCCAGTCAAACCTATGTATGGAAATCGCGCTACCGACTAAGCCACTGGATAACATCAATGACGAAGAAGGCGAAATCGCCCTTTGTACGCTATCAGCGGTCAACTTGGGTAAAGTCGAGAGCGTCAGCGATATCGAAGAGCCAGCCGAGCTGATCGTGCGTGCACTTGATGCCCTGCTCGACTACCAAGACTATCCCGTAAAAGCCGCCGAAAACGGCAGCATGCGTCGCCGTACGCTTGGTGTAGGCGTAATCAACTATGCTTACTACTTGGCTAAGAATGGCGCACGCTATTCTGACGACAGCGCGCTTGGTCTGACCCATCAGACGTTTGAAGCATTGCAGTATTACCTGTTAAGAGCGTCAAACAAATTGGCAAAAGAGCAAGGTGCGTGCCCTGCCTTTAATGAGACTACTTACTCGCAAGGTATCTTGCCGATTGATACGTACAAAGCCGACTTGGACAAAATCTGCCAAGAGCCGCTACATCTAGACTGGGAAACGCTACGTAGGGATATCACTGAGCACGGTCTACGCAACTCTACCCTAACCGCCTTGATGCCGTCTGAGACCTCAAGTCAGATCGCCAACGCCACCAACGGTATCGAGCCACCACGTGGTCTGGTCTCTATCAAAGCCTCAAAAGATGGCATCCTAAAGCAAGTCGTGCCTGAGATTACTACCCTAAAAGATCAGTACGAGCTACTATGGCAAATGCCAAACAATGACGGTTACCTAAAGCTGGTCGCTATCATGCAAAAATTCGTCGATCAAAGTATCTCTGCCAATACCAACTACGATCCTGTTCGTTATGAAGGTGGCCGTGTACCGATGAAGATATTGCTAAAAGACTTACTAAACGCTTATAAAATGGGTGTGAAGACGTTGTACTACCATAACACTCGTGATGGTGCGAACGATGCCCAAGCGGATATGGAAGATGATTGTGCTGGCGGTGCATGTAAAATTTAAGTTATTGATATATGGCGGGTTTGGCTTTTGGGTTAAATCCGCTTACTAGTGTTAAATAAAGATCATATGGAGTTGTCAATGAAGTTACCTACTGATCAAAGTATTGATATTCCTAATGATGATATTTATTTAAACGATAAACTTAGTCGTGAACTTGAAGTGCTAAACATTGTCGAATTGATAACAAAGCTATCTAACCCCTGCACTATCGCCGTAGATAGCTCATGGGGAACCGGAAAAACAACTTTCCTAAGGTTTTTGCAAGCTGAATTACAGCAGAGAGATATTAAGGTCTCTTATTTTAATGCTTGGGAAAAAGATTTTGATAAAGAACCTTTTTTATTGATAGTAAATCACATAGTTAGTAAATTTTCAGAGAAGGAAAGTGATGTTAGGGAAATAAAAAAAAGGTGGTGTTCTAAAAAGTATGCTGACATCAGACATAGCCATAATTGATATAAAAGAATACCAAATCAAACACCTTAAAGTGGTTATCAAACTTCTTTGAGAAGCAGCAGGTCTTTCGAACGGCTCGTCGCAATCGGTGCCTAAGGCGACAGTTATTACCTTCTATGCCTACCGTATGCTGCTTGCCGATTTGTTTCTTGTCAGGCTTGAATGCGGTTATAAAGCTATCCCAGTTATCCATGCTAATAGAGCCATAGCTGACTTTCAGTTGTTTAAGACGGGCTCTTAGCTTCTTAGCTGTTTTCAGGTCACGTTTGCCCCAGACATAAGCGACAATCTCATTGGTAGCGCGGTCATAAGCATAAATAAGCCAAACTTTACGCTTCTTGCGATACACGTAAGTCCAAAACTCATCAACCTCTAAGCGTTCATAATAGCGCTTCTTAGGCGCAATCTTATAAACAGATGAGCCTATGGTGCTAAGCACTTTACCAATGCTAACTGAGGCTATAATAGCAATGTCTCTAATGCCACAGCCTCTCACTGTCATTAGCCGTATTTTATCTTCTATTCTAGAGTGACAGCCGT
>NZ_JAKDJE010000033.1 GCF_030454045.1 Psychrobacter sp.
ATTGTTTTATGATGTTTGCCCTAACCATAACAATTTTATTTTGAGCTGACTATAAGTAACGGCAAAATCACTCCAGCTTTTTCTATTAGCGTGATATCGACGATGGTATTCGGTGTTGGGTCAGGGTTTATCTCGATAACTTGCGCACCATTTTGCTTGGCTAGCTGTGAGAGTCCGGCCGCAGGATAGACCAAGCTTGAGGTACCGATACTGATAAACACATCACAGTTAGCCGCAGCCTCTTCGGCAGTCTGCCATGCTTGTACAGGTAGTGCTTCGCCAAACCACACAATATCTGGTCTGATGTAACCGTCGCAATGCGGACAAGTAATCAGCTTATCATCAAAACGTATCGTATCTTGCTTAATATAGGCGGCTCTTGATTGTTCTGGATAAGGTATCTCACACTGACCACAGCGATCACGCCACAGATGACCGTGCAAATGAGTCACTGCGCTTCCAGCTTGCTCATGTAGGTCATCGACATTTTGGGTGATGAGTGTCACTGTTTGATCGGAGGTTTGCGCATGATACTGCCACTGAGCCAATGCATGATGGGCTGGATTTGGTACTTTATCTGCGACCATCTGCCTGCGCCACTGATACCATGACCATACAAGCTTTGGATCACGAGCGAATGCTTCAGGAGTGGCCAAATCCTCGACGCCGTAGTTTTCCCATAACCCTGTTTGCTTATCTCGGAACGTCGGAATACCACTTTCGGCTGAAATGCCTGCCCCTGTCAAAATGCAAATGCGCTCTTTCGATGCCAACAATGTTGCCGCAAGTTTTACTTCTGCTATTACCGCTGGTGATAATTCTGCTAACATGAGCCAACCCTTGTTAGTAATGGATATTTTTACTTATGATAGACGGAATTTGGTGGCTTGTCATATTAATCGCCATCATCATGGCCTTATGGTTGGTAGCGAAATCGCGCGGGGCAAAAGCAGGCGAAAAGCACGGTAGTGCCAAGTCAAAAAATACAGTACCGAATGATGCCCTGCAAAAAACATCCGCATTATTAAAGCAGTATTTTCCTGATTATCGAGTCACTCGTAAGGCAAATCACTTGCTCATCAGCCAACAAGGCAAAAAAATCGCGATGATTACCATTGATAAAAAAATTGCTGAAGGTCAGCGCCGTCTAGGAGAGGTGCCCGTGATTAATTATCATCGTGTGCCCAGCCGTGTTCAATTGACTGCAAATTTACAAGACGCAGAGTAAGTTTTATATAGGTGAGAGCACTAGAGGTATGCGCACACAGAAAGACTGCCAACATTTTGATATATAGGTTTGATGAGTATGAGCAGTTTAAGATAGCACTAAGGAAGGGTAGAGCGAGGTTGTAAACATCGTAATTGGTGCGCTCGGCGGGAATCGAACCCACGACCCTCGGCTTCGGAAACCGATACTCTATCCAACTGAGCTACGAGCGCATATGATAACGATATGTCTGACTGTCACGCTTAGATGCGCATGATGACCAGCATAAGATGCCTAGAAATAAAGACCGCTTAGTCTAACAAATAAAATGCATAAAGCCAATGAGTGACAAGCGCGATTGAGGTTTTTTAAGAAAAAACAGCCAAGTCATTAAACAAGCATGGCAATTTACCTGCCTTTTCCCTTATAATGTTGGGGAGAATTCATATTTATAATCACCGATTGCAAGCGCGCTGACAAGCGGGATGGCTGTCTGCTATTGAGGACTTAGAGGTCGTCAAAGGAGGACAGACGGAATGTCTAAGCCAGGTTAGCCCTTGTATACGCAATAAGAGAACGTGACGAATGAGAAAAGTAGTTATGTTATCGGCAGCTGCCATTCTAGGAATCGCTAGTATCGCGGTGAGCCAAGCTGAAGATATCATTGATACCCCTGTAACAGTCTCTGACGTAGCAGAAGGTCAAGAGGTAGTGGAAGAGGCTCCGCAAACTCTGGGCGATGAGCCACAAGCGGCTGCAGACACGACAGATGGCGCTGCACCGGCTGATGGTGCCGCTCCAGCAGAAGGCGAAGAAACTGCCGCTGTAGCGCCTGCCGCTGACGAAGAGCCGATTCCGCAAGATACGCCGCAAGTACAAAAGCTGATTGCTTTGTATCCTAATCTGATTGCCCGTATTCAACCTGTTGCAACTGTATGTTTCGAAGACGATGAAGTCTGTGATGTAACAGCACGCTCATCTGGCCCATCTGCAGGTGACGGCCCTCGTGATGGTAAAACGGTATATAATGCGGTATGCCATACTTGTCACGCTGCAGGCTTGCTAGGCTCACCTATTTTTGGGGATACTGGTGCTTGGGGTCCACGTATCGCGAAAGGTAAAGACACGCTATATACCCATGCTATCAATGGTTTCAATGCGATGCCTGCCAAAGGCGGCGCGGATATTCCTGATGAAGAAGTTCAAAACGCTGTCGATTATATGGTTGCAGAAGCTAGCTAAACTCTACACATAGCTGTGCTAAGCTTTGACGATAGCCATTCGTGAAGCGCCTATCTTACTCATGAGATAGGCGCTTTTTTATGATGAATATTATCAATATAGTACTTCAACTATAAAGCGGTTGAAATTCACGATCAATAACCTCATTTTATGAGATTACACCGTGTCTTCTAGATAGTAGAGCGTGTTGAACATTTTTATATGGCCTCGGTCAGTATGATAATGACAGTCGAATGTTCAACACGGCCTATTATTCTAAAATCGTGTTTTATACAAATTGATAAAAAATAAGAGGTCTTCATGTCTGATGTACCAGCACTTTCTATCCAAAACCTATCTAAGACTTATGATAATGGGTTTTCGGCACTAAAAGGCGTTGATTTAACCGTACCACAAGGTGGGTTTTTTGCACTGCTTGGCCCAAACGGAGCAGGCAAGTCCACGATGATCGGTATTATCAGCTCGCTATTTAAACCAACCACTGGCAGTGTCCATATTTTTGGCACGGATTTATTAGAAAACCCTTCAATTGCCAAACAATACCTTGGCGTTGTGCCACAAGAGTTCAATTTCAATATGTTTGAGAAAGTTGAAGACATTTTGATCACTCAGGCAGGTTACTTTGGTATTTCTGCAAAAGAAGCCAGACCTCGCGCAAAAAGGCTGCTGACAGCACTTGGGCTATGGGACAAGCGTGATAGCAAATCGCGTGATTTATCTGGCGGTATGAAACGCCGTCTGATGATCGCGCGCGCCTTGATTCATAAACCAAAATTATTGATTCTTGATGAGCCCACAGCAGGGGTGGATATTGAGCTGCGCCGCTCGATGTGGGAGTTTATGCAGCAAATTAATATCGAAGAGAATACCACGATTATTCTGACCACCCATTATCTCGAAGAGGCCGAGCAGCTGTGTAAACGCATCGCCATTTTGGATCATGGCGAGATTCGTATTAATACAGAAATGAAAGATTTGTTGGCACAATTGTCAGTAGAGACGTTCGTCTTTGATCTAGAGACATCGCTCACAGAACATTTGGTGCTAGATGGGGTGACAGGAATCTCACAACCAGATGACAAAACACTGGAAGTCACGTTAACAGAGGGTGAGTCATTAAACGGTGTCTTTAATCAGTTGTCTGATAAAGGCATTCGCGTGGGAAGTATGCGAAATAAAGCCAACCGTCTAGAAGAGTTGTTTATGCGTTTGGTCGACAGAAATATTGAAAGTGCAAATAGTATGAAGGAGGCGGGACTATGAGACAGGAGATGGTCGATCACACCAAAACGATGTCACTGAGTAAAAAGTGGGTTGCGTTTCGTACTATCTGGTTCAAAGAAGTGCGCCGTATCCTGCGCATCTGGCCGCAGACGCTATTACCGCCAGTGATTACGATGAGCTTGTACTTTGTCATTTTTGGTAAGATGATTGGCTCGCGCGTAGGTGAGATGGGCGGCGTGCCCTACATGCAGTTTATCGTACCAGGTTTGATCATGATGTCGATCATTACCAACAGTTACTCGAACGTGGTTTCGAGTTTCTTTAGTGCCAAGTTTACATCTAGTATTGAGGAGCTTTTGGTCTCGCCTGTGTCCAAACATGCGATTTTGATGGGTTATATCAGTGGTGGTATTTTCCGTGGACTGGCCATCGGGGTGATTGTCTCGATCGTCGCGCTATTTTTTACCGACCTCGGTATTGAGCATTTATTTGTCACTGTATTTACGGTACTTGGCACGTCTACCTTGTTTTCATTAGGCGGTTTTATCAATGCGGTGTTTGCGCGATCATTTGATGATATCTCAATCATTCCAAGCTTTGTATTGACGCCGCTGACCTATTTGGGTGGTGTATTTTATTCAATGGAGAATCTATCGCCATTTTGGCAAAACATCTCATTGCTTAACCCCATCGTGTATATGGTCAACTCTTTCCGTTACGGTATTCTTGGCTACTCTGATGTCAACGTTTGGTATTCGATGGGCGCGATTTTTGTGTTTTGCGTGATATTTTATATCATCGCTTATCGTCTGCTTGATAACGGCTCACGCGTGCGCTTGTGATGGTCAGCGTGTGAAGCGATAGCGATGCCCAAAGCGCTGTCGGTTGAGCAGTTAGGGTTTAACGATTAAATAGTAGGAAAGTAAATGAGCATACATGGCATTTTAGGGGAACAAACCACCGACTATCCCACACATTATAGTCCAGAGACGCTCTATCCCATCGCGCGTAGTATGGGCCGTGATGTGATTGGCTGGCAGGATGATAAGCTGGCCGTGGGTGTGGATTGGTGGCATGCGTTTGAGCTGTCTTGGTTGACCCCGCAAGGCATCTCGCAGGTGGCGATGGCGCGCTTTAGCATTCCTGCCAGCTCGCCATTTATTGTTGAGTCCAAATCGTTAAAGCTGTATTTAAACAGTCTTAATTTCACCGAGTTTGCCAGTTGGCACGCAGTCGAGACACAGATTGCTGCTGACTTATCAACGTGCTTGCAAGCAGAGGTGACAGTCAAATTATTCGCACTTGATGATGCGCCAAGTCTATTGATTACTGAGCCGTCAGGTATTGGTATTGATGAGGCGCTCGCGGATAGTCAGGAAAAAGTGGCACTCAGTCTCCATCCTGATGCCTCATTGCTTTTGGCAACAGACGATCGCCCATTGAACTCTGAGACTCAGCAAGCACTGAGCAGTCAAATGCAAGCAGGAGGGCCCGTGAGTTTTTATTCCAATTTGCTGCGTAGTAATTGCCCTGTGACCAATCAGCCTGATTGGGGCACGCTGTTGGTGACGATGACGGGTATGAACAGCGAGCATCCCATTTATGCTGCCAATATACTGCGCTATATATTGAGCTTTCGCCAGCACAACGGCTTTCATGAGCAGTGCGTTGAGCAGATTTTTGCGGATTTGAGTCAGTATTATCAGCCAGAAACGCTGATGGTGCGGGCATGGTACACGCGCCGAGGCGGTATTGATATCAATCCTTGCCGTGTTAGCGATATGAGCCTATTGCCGACACCAAGTCGTTTGATTCGCCAGTAGTGATCATTCAATCATGATATGACAGACATAAAAAAAGCGCCTACTTATGAGGCGCTTTTTGTGTATTAACCAGTTTACTCGCAGCCCAAATTTGCAAGTAGCTCCTCACGGCTTAGTAGCTCTTTTTCACCGCTGCGGCGATTGACGTACTCGTATTTGTCTTCTGCAAGATTACGACCAGAGACGACGATACGATGCGGAATACCGATCAGCTCAAGATCAGCGAACTTCACACCTGGGCGCTCGTTGCGATCATCAAGCAGTACATTGACGCCTTGAGCTTTTAGCGTTTCATAAAGTGCCGTCGCTGTTTGCATGACGGTGTCTTCTTTTGATTTCATTGGGATGATGGCCACTTCAAACGGTGCAATAGAGTCATCAACTGTTGGCGTTTGTGGCCACATGATGCCATTGTCATCGTTATTCTGCTCAATGGCAGCCGCGATGATACGGCTAACGCCAATTCCGTAACAGCCCATCATGAGTGTGACAGGTTTGCCATCTTCACCAGAGACGGTACAGTTCATCGCTTGTGAGTACTTATCACCCAACTGGAAAATATGACCGACTTCGATGCCGCGCTTGATTTTTAGGCTACCCTTACCATCAGGAGACGGGTCACCTTCTTGCACATTACGTACATCAACGACGCGCGTGATGCTGGCGTCACGCTCCCAATTCATACCGATGGTATGCTTGTTGACTTCATTGGCACCGCAGACAAAATCTGATAACGTAGCAGCTGAACGATCAACGAATACTGGCATGTCTAAATTGACGCCGATATAGCCTTTGTGTAGGCCAGCGGCTTTTAGCTCTTCATCAGAGGCGAGCGTCAGTGGGAAGTTGGCCTCTTCGATTTTTTCGGCTTTGACGGTATTGAGCTGATGGTCGCCGCGCAATACGATAGCGATCAGTTGTGGCTCATCATTCTCGTTATGACCGTGTACGATCAGTGTTTTGACCGTCTGCTCTAATGGAATGTCTAAGTGCTCAGCCACCATTTTGCACGTGGTCATGTTTTCTGTTAAGACGTCTTCGCGCTCCATAGTAGGTGCCTGACGCTCAGCAGTGCTCACAGATTCGGCCAGCTCAACGTTGGCTGCATAATCAGAGGAATCTGAGAAGGCAATGTCATCTTCGCCGCTGTCTGCCAATACATGAAACTCATGAGAAGCAAAGCCGCCAATAGATCCTGTATCTGCTTGTACGGCACGGAAGTCTAAACCCAGACGGGTAAAAATACGCGTGTAAGCATCATACATATCATCATAAGTTTTCGCGAGCGATGCCTGATCCACATGGAAAGAATACGCATCTTTCATCGTAAATTCGCGTGCGCGCATCACACCAAAGCGTGGACGAATCTCATCACGGAATTTGCTTTGAATCTGAAAAAAGCTAATAGGCAACTGCTTGTAGCTGCGCAGCTCGCCTTGAGCAAGGTTCGTGATCACCTCTTCGTGAGTTGGTCCAAGCACAAAGTCGCGATCATGACGGTCTTTGAAGCGCAGTAGCTCAGGACCATAATCATCAAAACGGCCGGTGGTCTGCCACAGCTCAGCAGGCTGAGTCATCGGCATGAGAACCTCTTGTGCCCCAACGTTTTGCATCTCTTCACGAACAATGCGTTCGACCTTTTGTAGGATGCGCAGACCCATTGGCAACCAAATGTACAATCCAGAAGCAATCTTGCGGATAAGACCAGCACGCACCATCAATTGGCTTGAGGCGATGTCGGCATCACTTGGGGTTTCTTTTAGGGTAGCAAATAAAAATTGACTGGCTTTCATAAATAAAGCGTAACCTTATCTTTGATAAAAAAATAAGAAATAGGAGGATGTTGAGCGTATGGCTAATCGTTTCGTTGCCGCCGCAAGCTTACCTTTATCACTTAGCAATAGACTAGGGATTTCCTAGTGACTTACATGTTCATACAAGAGAACAAACACATCAGCAAAAAACACTCTCACAAAAAGAGGCAGATTTGATTTGAAGTATAAAACGGCTCATACGCCATATAGTGACGAAAAAGGTCGATAGTATTTCAAGCATGGCATTTTATACATACAATTTGACTATGTTAGGTAAAGTTCGTCTAAGACGCAACGACTTTTTGTCTTTTCAGACCGAACGTTGTGCAAAGCTCAAAAACAGGCGTGAGTAATTGCATCATTCATAAGGGATTACGATAATTGTAGGGGATATCTCAAAGGTGGTTTCATGCATTTATTATGTAGAGGATTGGTAGCCACTGCTTGAAGTGACTGCACAATAGTCGCATGTAAAGTTTAGGCAATTGTTTTTATTTTATATCACTATTCGTCATCTAAGAATTGGTCATCTGAAAATGATGCAATTTTACTTATATAGGTAGCTTCTATGAGTAGTTCCAATATAAATCATAGCAATAACACTCACAAGCCCGAGAAATCGCCACTCTCTAAGCTGTCATGGTTGGTATTATTGATCGGTTTGGCCGCCATTGCTTTTGCGATCTACAGTGTACAAAACATACCAGAAGAAGAACCAGTAGAGACCATCACGCGAGAAGGTGTGGTCACGCAAATACAGCAGCTTAATCGCTTGCATACTGTTGCGTTCAGCGTGGATACCGTCATCACTAGCGAGCGTCAAGGAAGCTGGGTGAAGCTGTGGCAAGACGAGCAAAAAGCGCTGTTTATCGCTCAGGGACGCGTAGAAGCAGGGGTTGATTTGAGTGCACTAACGCCTGAGATGGTACAAGTGGTGCAGCCTGTCACGCCTAAAATTGACGACGAGCAAGGGGCTGACAACCAAGCGTTGACTGCGACCATGCCGCAAATTAATATTACCTTGCCGCCTGCAGAGGTATTCTCCGTCTATCTAGATAACATTGAGATTTATGACTGGCAGACGGGTGCGTTTGGCATGATGCAAGTAGATCCTAAGATACTGGATGAAGCGCAAAGTATGGCAAAAAAAGAAGTATTAGAGCGCGCTTGTAGAGGAGATGTCATGACTATGGCACTACAAAACGCCCAGACGCAACTGCAGCAGCTATTTGCATTGACTGGTGCTATCGTGACGGTGACCACTCAGGGTGCAGGCGCGTGTCAGTTACCAGCAGTCACTAATAGCTAGTTTACGCTTTTTTAAATTCAGCAATGGCGAGCTTACGTGCTGATTTATGTTCGACCATCGGCGCAGGGTAGTCAGCATTTGCAAAGTCTCCACCCTTCGCCAGTGCTTTACGCATTTTATCCTCACTATGCAAAGTGCTCGCGGGGATGTCTTTTAGTTCTGGTAGCCACGTTTTGATAAATATCGCTTTTTTATCATGAGTGCTGCCTTGGCTAAAAGGGTTCATGATACGAAAATAAGGCGCTGAGTCAGTACCTGTCGATGCGCTCCACTGCCAGCCGCCATTGTTGGAGGCAAAATCCCCATCGATGAGCTGCTGCATAAAGTAGCGCTCACCCAAGCGCCAATCAATCAGCAAGTCTTTGGTCAAAAACATCGCTGTAACCATGCGCAGTCGATTGTGCATAAAACCAGTAGCGTTCAGACAGCGCATCGCAGCATCGACCAATGGTACGCCTGTTTTGCCTGTGCACCATGCTTGAAAATCATCGTCATCATATGACCAGCTGACTTTGGTGTCGGTCTCTTCTTTATAGGCCTTATGGCGAATCAGATTTGGCTTATCGACCAGTACGTGACGATAGAAATCTCGCCATGCAAGCTCGCTTATCCAGCGGTCGATGTCTTCATTATCACCATCATTGCCATGCAGCTTTTCTTGTACTTTGCTGGCTTGTAAATAGCAGAGCCGAGGGCTGATGGTGCCAATCGTGAGATAAGCGGATAGCAGGCTGGTGGTATGCAGGTGTGGCATATCACGGCTGACATCATAGTCATTGATATCGTCATCGACAAAATCGGCTAGGCGCTGGCAAGCAGCAGACTCACCAGCAGGATAGGCGTCTCTTGCATGCGTGAGCTGAGCTTCTATATTAATATGCTCTAATGACGCCTCTTTTTGCAGCATCTTTTGATAATCACTGAGCATTTCTTGGCTGAGCTTTTTAATCTTATTTGCTGTATTGGCACTATTCTTAGATGATGTTAGATCTCCCTTTTTATCGTTATCTACCGCTGGCGCGTCATGCGTCTGGATGGCGCTCACGTCCAGCGTATGTCGCCATTTTTTATAAAACGGCGTGAAGACTTTATACATGCTGTCGCCATCGTTGGTCGTGATACTCAGCGGCGGCAAGATACATTGATCATGCCAGCGCACAAACTCGATATCCTCTTTTTTAAGCTGCTCGTTTACTTGTTCATCACGCTCAATCTCATTGCCTTCGTATTCATGATTGGCCATGACGCAGCAAATATCGTGATCGCTACATAACATTGTCAATGCATCGACACAGTCATCAAAGCTCGGGCAGAGCTGTACCGTCAATGTGATGTTGAGTTTCTCTTGCAAATCCTTTGCCAAAATAGGTAGCGTGCGAGTAATATGATCGACTTGTGCCACGGACATATCATGCGCTTGCCACTGATCGGGCGTCAAAAAAAACACCGCGGATACCGATGCATTGTCTTCATTAGCCCGCTCGCAGAGCGCTGCCAGTGCAGTGTTGTCATGAATGCGTAAGTCTCGACGAAACCACATCAAATAATGTAAAGTATTTTCACGATTACTAGCGTTTTTGTTATTGCTATCATTATTGTCAGTCTTTTTGGACATTATAGTATCCCTATATTAATCAATCGCAATCATAAACAAAACTCGGCATAAAAGTATGCTAGGATAAGTTTTTAGATGCAATGGCTTTACCGTTTGCGTAACAAATTCTCATCATATCTCACGATTTATCTTTAGTCTGACTCTAATTGATGCCACTATTAGCAGTGTCACATTTAGGAACACAAAATCCTAAGAAATCCAAGGTCACAACATGCACGTTAAATTTTGCGGATTCACTCAGCTGAGTGATATCCAGACAGCGGCAAAGTTAGGTGCTGACGCAGTCGGGTTGGTGTTTTATCCGCCAAGCCCGCGTGCAGTCACCCTCGAGCAGGCGCAAGCATTAAGTGCAGCCGTGCCTGCCTTTGTGAGCGTGGTGGCGCTAGTGGTCAATATGCCTAAAGATGAGCTAGTCAAACTGGCAGAAACTGTCCCCTTTGATATTATTCAGTTCCATGGGGATGAGACGCCTGAGCAGTGCAGGCAGCTAGCTGCTGTGGTCAACAAACGCTGGATCAAAGCGTTACGGATCAATGCAGAGGCAGACACCCCCGAGAGCGTTCGCGCACAGATTGCGCAGTTTGCTGACTCAGGGGCCAGTAGTATTTTGCTCGACGCTTATCATCCAGCTGCTTATGGCGGGACAGGGCAGCGCTTTGATTGGAGTCTTGTGCCAAAAGATAGCGCGTTACCCATTGTGTTGGCTGGTGGGCTTGATGCGAAAAATGTCGCAGCAACATCGGATCTGCCTATCTATGGCGTCGATGTCAGCGGCGGTATCGAGGTGGACAAAGGCAAAAAAGATCCTGCCAAGATGCGCGCCTTTATGAAAGCAGTTAAGCGTGACCGATGGCAAAACGATACGGTCACTGACGTCATTTAAGTTTTTATTTAAGAGTATTTTCTGTAGAAAATAGGCTTATTTGGTCGTTATTCCGATATTCTTGTTCCACTCTTATTTTACTCTCTCTATTTATTCTAAAAAATACCACTTATTACAGTAGGAATTACCATGAGTCATGTCGCGAACAAAGATTTATCTACTACAGCACAATCTGTAAACACCTTTACCAATCCTGAAAACGTGCAAGATTTTAACCAATACCCTGATGCACGCGGCCATTTTGGGGTGCATGGTGGTCGCTTTGTCTCTGAGACGCTGATGGCGGCCTTAGAAGAGCTTGAGACACTTTATACCAAAGTTAAAGCAGATCCAGCGTTTTGGGAAGAGTATCATAACGATTTGGTTAATTATGTCGGTCGCCCAACGCCGCTATATCATGCCAAACGCTTGAGTGATGAGATCGGCGGCGCGCAAATTTACTTTAAGCGTGAAGATCTCAACCATACTGGCGCGCACAAAGTGAACAACACCATTGGACAGGCACTACTTGCCAAGATGTGCGGCAAAAAACGTATCATCGCTGAGACTGGTGCAGGACAGCATGGTGTCGCGACCGCAACGATTGCTGCGCGCTTGGGCCTAGAATGTATCGTCTATATGGGTGCTGACGATGTTGAACGTCAAAAGATGAACGTCTATCGTATGCGTTTGCTTGGTGCCACTGTCGTGCCAGTGACGTCTGGCTCACGTACGCTAAAAGACGCGATGAATGAAGCCATGCGTGACTGGGTAACCAATGTCGATAGCACGTACTATATTATCGGTACGGTTGCAGGGCCGCATCCTTATCCGCTATTAGTTCGTGATTTTCAAGCCATTATCGGTAAAGAAGCGCGTATTCAGCATTTAGAAAAAACAGGCAAAATGCCAGATGCGTTGGTCGCTTGTGTCGGTGGCGGCTCAAACGCGATTGGCTTGTTTTTTGATTTCCTCAATGATACTGAAGTTAAGATGTATGGTGTCGAGGCGACAGGTGATGGCATTGAATCAGGTCGTCATTCAGCGCCATTAGCGGCTGGTCGTATCGGCGTGCTACATGGCAACCGTACTTACCTCATGGCAGATGATGATGGTCAGATCCAAGAGACGCATTCTATCTCAGCGGGTCTTGATTACCCAGGTGTTGGTCCGGAGCATAGCTTCCTAAAAGACATGAACCGTGTTGAGTATGTCGGCTGTACTGACAAAGAGGCGCTGGAAGGCTTCCTTGAGTCCACGCGCAAAGAAGGCATCATCCCTGCGCTTGAGACCTCTCATGCTATCGCTTATGCCTTAAAACTGGCGAAAACCATGACCCCTGATCAGACAATTATTGTCAATATGTCAGGTCGCGGTGATAAAGATCTGCATTCTGTCATGCAGGCAGAAGGGATTGAGATGTAAAAGCTGTCTTATGATGGAAAAGGATAATCAAATGTCTTCAAGAAAAATACCATACGCAATGTATTCTGATAACTGGACTTATTCGATAGAAAACTATTCCGAGCTGTTAAAAAACTATGAGGCAGTTACTTCAAATGAGTATATTCATGATGTTATGTATGAAAAAATATTTTGTCCAAAGTGTTTTACACCTTTAACAAGAAGACCCTTGGTAGAATCTCGTTCAAGAAATAATGTATTAGCATATTTTAAACATCTGCCCTCGTATTCACATATTAATTGTATGTACAGGGCAAGCAAAGGTGAAGGTCTAAATTATGTCAATGAAGAAGAGGCTAAAGAAGCTGTAGATAATGAACAATTAGTCGTTATAGATAGCTTTATGAAGGAAGTCCCTAAAGTTAAGGATGTTGACGATGATGAAGATTGCTACGACTCTTTGATAGAGGATATAGATGGTCCTACTACAGATGTCTCAATAAGTAGACATACAGGAGAAAAGTTTTCCTTACCTTCCAAGGTGACATCCGTCAGAGCCATATGTAGAAATTTTTCAAAAAATTTACATAAAGGCTACTACCTGCCCAATTCTAATATAGCTCTACCGTTGAGCGATTTACTAAATGATGTGAGTGATATCAAAGCAGAAGACAATGATAGCAAACTCTATATAGGAAAGATTACAAGATCTGATCATCAGGGCAAAGAAAAACGAGATAATAATATAAGAATGACTTTTCTATCTTTCAGAAAAGGTGGAGGTTATGCAGATTTTTGTATTAAAGAAGAGCATTCATTACAAGCTAAACATGGAATTAATGATAACTCTGTTGGTAGATACGTCATCTTTTATGGCAAGATAGAAGAGAGTGGCGTTGGCTTATGTGTCACCGACCTGAGTTACGGTGAACTGTCCTTGTTACCTAAAAAATACAACACTATAGTTCAAGAGCTATACGATTTATAAAATTCTTTTATGGCAACATTCATTAACACCTACAAAATTAGTATAACTTTTGGATTTTGATATGAGCACTATCAACAATAGCACCAGAATTGAAAGTACCTTTGAAACCTTAAAATCACAAAATAAAAAAGCCCTGATTCCTTATGTCATGGCAGGCGATCCTAATCCTGCAACCACTGTCGGTCTATTGCATGACTTGGTCAAGCACGGCGCAGATATGATTGAAGTGGGCTTGCCGTTCTCTGACCCAATGGCAGATGGCCCAACCGTATCGCTGGCGGGCGAGCGTGCCTTAGCAGCGGGTACAAGTACGCGCGATGCATTAAAAATGGTTGCAGAATTTCGTCAAACTGACACGCAGACGCCAATCATCTTGATGGGCTATCTTAATCCTGTTGAGATCATCGGCTACGACAACTTTGTGGCGCTATGTGAGCAGTCTGGGGTTGATGGCTTATTGATGGTGGACTTGCCACCAGCAGAGGCGGGCAGTTTTACTCAGCACCTGACTGACCATTCAATGAATGAGATTTTCTTGCTATCGCCAACGACGTTGCCTGAGCGCCGTGAGCAAGTATTGACCCATTGTGGCGGTTATATTTACTATGTATCGCTAAAAGGCGTGACGGGCTCAGCCACGCTCGATACCGATGATGTGGCGACGCAAGTGCAAGCGATCAAAGCAGAAACAGACCTGCCTGTGTGTGTGGGCTTCGGTATCCGTGATGGCGCTTCTGCAAAAGCAATCGGCACTCATGCAGACGGGGTGATTGTCGGAAGTGCATTGGTACAGAACTTTGCGGATATTGATGCCAATGATGCCGCGGCTGTTGCCAAAGCTCAGCAAAAAATCATGGAAAAAATGGATGAGCTACGCGGCGCACTAGACAGCTTAAGTGCTTAATAGCATAAATGTCTGATAGCTAAAAGATCTAATAGCTAAAAGCTCTCATAGTCAGTATGTTGGTGGCAAACGTATCTACTCAATGACCGCGTTAAGTAGATACTATCAAATAGTAAAACCAAATAGCGTTACTCAGTCGCTCGTTACCGTTACTGAAAGAGGACGCTAAATGACTTTGCTAAATTTAGTTTACGAGTGTAAACTAACATGACTATTATATGGTGTCTGATAGCTACCGTTTGCTAACGACTAATGACAAAAAATACCTGTCAATAGCCTCAATAAACACCTCTGCTATCAACAAGCGCATGACCAAGTTGTAGACACGTCAAATTAAGACAAGCGTGTCGCATAACGGCTCATGTTGTGACTGGGTCTGACGCTTGGTTTTGACAACCATTAAACTTTCAATGACAAGTGACTGAGCCAGCTTGTCAGCAAGCCTTTTATGATGGCAAATAATATGACTGATACAGCAACAAAACCCGATAATAATACTGCTAAAGCCAAGCAAAACAGCAACGCGGATAGGCAGTCATGGTTTAACCGCCCTATACCAGGTATCAAACAACAATTAACTGCGCAATTGACCGCGGTAGAGACAGAACCGTCGACTAAGTGTAGTAATTGTCACTCGGTTATTACCAACACAGCGCTGATTTTCAACTGTTACGTGTGCCCACATTGCGATCATCATTTACCAATGAGTGCTCGTGAGCGCTTGAACTGGTTGCTTGATCAAGTAGACGGTGAGACAGGGCAAGAATTCACTGCCAAAGATCCGCTGAGCTTTGTGGATAGCAAGCCCTATCCTGCGCGTATGAGCGAAGCACAAGAAAAGACGGGCGAGACGGAAGCATTGGTGGCCATGTATGGCAAACTTCGTAACCTTGATATTGTCGCTTGTGCGTTTGATTTTCGTTTTATGGGTGGATCAATGGGGTCAGTGGTTGGTGACCGTTTTGTACAAGCCGCTGAAAGAGCGCTTGAGCAAAAAATCCCGTTAGTCTGCTTTGCCGCGTCAGGCGGTGCACGTATGCAAGAAGGTCTGTTGTCATTGATGCAAATGGCACGGACGGCAGCGGCAATTGAGCGTCTCAAACTTGCTGGCATTCCTTACATTGTCGTATTGACCAATCCTGTTTATGGCGGCGTAACTGCGTCATTGGCGATGCTGGGTGATATTCATTTGGCAGAACCAAAAGCGATGATTGGCTTTGCGGGCAAGCGCGTGATCGAGCAGACGGTACGTGAGACGTTAGAGGAGCCATTCCAGCGTGCAGAATTCTTGTTAGAGCATGGCGTGGTAGATGAGGTGGTGCATCGTCATCAACTGATTGATACCATTTATCGTCTACTTGCAAAGCTGTGCCGTGTGCCCAACGTCAATGCGCAATAAGCCAAACGACTCAGTATCATAAGTCATTTATTGAGTGCATAAACGCTTAGCTGCGTGCTAACATCTATTGTGTGTACAAGACATTCTAATAGCATTTATCGTCATGGTACGGTAAATGCTATTTTTGGTTTTTAGGGTGCGTCTCCTGCCTCTAGCGGACCAGCTAGTGCATGCGTCTTTTATTTCTTATTAACATCTCATATAGGTTTCACCCATGTCTGACCCTCTAGCATCCAGTTCAATGACTCCTACCATTACAGCCAGTTTGACCGAGTGGCTAAACTATATGCAGCAAATACATGTGTCAGCGATAGACATGGGACTATCGCGTGTATTGCCTGTTGCCGAAGCGCTAGGAGTAGTGAAGTCAGCCAAAGATGACGCTTATGTCTTCACTGTGGCAGGCACCAATGGTAAAGGCTCTACGACCGCTGTCATCGCGCAGATGTGCCAAGCGGTAGGTTATAAGACGGCGCTGTATCAATCGCCACATCTTAGCGTATTCAATGAGCGCGTGCGTATCAATGGCGAGATGGTCAGCGACAAGACGCTAATTGATGCTTTTAGCAAAGTCGAAGCAGCACGTTTAGAGTGCGATTTGACCTTGTCTTTCTTTGAGATGATCACGCTTGCTGCACTACTCATATTTGCTGAGGCCGACTGTGATGTGTGGGTGTTAGAAGTAGGGCTAGGCGGACGATTGGATGTCGTCAATATCATCGATCCTGATATGGCCGTCATCACCAATATCGGTATCGATCATGTCGACTGGCTCGGTGACAATGTTGAGGACATCGGACGCGAAAAGGCAGGTATTTTGCGACAAGGTATCTCTTTCATTTATGGCGCTACTGAGATGCCCACCAGTGTGCAGCAGGCTATCGATCATCACCAAGCAATTTGCTATCAAGTGGGGCGCGACTTTAGCTACCGAGATATCAGCCCAAATAAATGGCAATACAGTAATGCCGCTGTTACCTTGCAATTACCACGTCCTGCACTCTCTTTGACCAATACTGCCAATGCCCTGTCAGCGGTGCTTGCCAGTCCGCTAAATGTTGATACCAATGCGATCGAGCAGGCGCTACAAACCGTCAAACTGGCAGGGCGCTTTGATTATCGAGAGAGTCATCACCGCCAATGGTTGTTCGATGTGGCACATAACGAGCAAGGGGTGGCGTTTTTATTAGCGCAGTTACGCCCATTTTGGCAGCAGCATGTGACTCATATGATTAAGCATAGCAGCCAAGAGCCTATTGGCATGCCAAAGATAAACATGCTGTTTTCTATGCTGGGAGATAAAGATATCGACAATGTGGTCAAACATCTCACTCAAGCAGGCTTGCCGATTCGTGATTGGTTCATCGCTGAGATTGATTATCCTCGTGCGGCAAGTACCGACCAGCTACAAGGCGTCTTAGCCAAATACATAGATACTCGCCATGTCCATGATTTTGATGGTTTACAAGCAGCGACGGAGGCGGTCATACAGGCAAGCCAACCACAAGATTTGATCGTCGTGTGCGGCTCGTTTCATACGATTGGCGAAGCGCTTGCTGCACTCACCATATAGTGATTGAGGTTAAAGTCATGCCTGTTTGATGTTAATCTTAGTGCAAGTCTGATAGCAGACAGCAAGAAAAATATGCTTTATAATCAAAATGATTTACAAAACTGGTATAAGAAGGTCAATATACATTTTGCATAATGATGGCAGTAACTGGCGGTAAATATGTGTATGAGAGCAATGGTCTATATTGTTTTGTAATCATCGCAGCGCCGCTCAATCAACCTTATCACCAACTAAGAGACGTAAACGGATGAACTTTTCGAGACAAGCCTTATTGGGCATTGGGATGATTATAGGTGGCAGCGTGATGTTATACGCTATGGTGCAGCAGATTGGCGAGAGTAATCAGCCAGAGCCTGTATCAGCCATGATAGAAAAACCGATCACTGAGCAAGAATCCTCACAGCCCCTGACGACTGATATTGAGACCGAAAAACGTATTCTTGCACAAAAGCAAAAAGAACGTGCTGCTCGTGTTGCAGAGCAAGAGAGGCGTGCACAAGAATTTTTGACAGAACAAGAAGTTGCTGAGGCAGAAGCATTGGCAAAAGCCCGCGCTGAAAGTCAGCAATACATGGCAAGTACTGCATCTGCTAAAGAGGCGCGCGCAGAAGATAAAAAAGAGACTTCAGCTTCAGCAGAATCAGCGTTGGCATCGCCTATAACCCCAAAAGCCTCGCAAATCTCAGAAACCTCGCAACAGCAAGAAGCTCAACGACAAGCGGCTGCTAAAAAAGCGGCTGAAGCCAAAAAAGCAGCCGAGGCAAAGAAACAAGCAGAAGAAAAGAAACAAGCTGAGGCCAAAAAACAGGCTGAGATTCAAGCTGCTGCTGAAAAAGAGCGGAAAGCAGCTGAAGCGGCTAAAAATGAACCACCAAAATCGCCCTCTGAGTATCAAGTCAAAAAAGGTGATGGGCTGATTAAGCTTGCAAGACAATACAACATGCCTGTCGAAGTGTTGGCTCAAGCAAATAACATTTCACCATCGACCTCACTACAGCTGGGTCAAAACATTACCATACCGTCGCGCAGTCAAGTGCAACGTCTGGAGCGAGAAGCGGCCGCCGCCAAAAAAGCGGCTGAGGCTAAGCGAGACGCTCAGCAAAAGCTTCGTGAGGCTCGTCAAGAAGTCAAAGAAACCGATGCGAAAGGCAGCTTTGGGGTGCAAGTAGCGCTCGCAGATAATCAGGCCAAAGCGGATCAACTAGCGAAAAAATTCAAGGAGGCTGGATATCAAGTGAAGACCAGTCCGACCAGTCGCGGTGTACGCGTCATTGTTGGTCCTGAACGTGGAAAGGTCGCCGCATTGGCACTAAAAGATAAGATCAATAGTGATTCTAACGTCAATACGACCGGTGCTTGGGTGCTTTACTGGCGTTAAGCTATAACTATAGACTCAGCGACTGTCGTCAGAGATTGATGAGTAGATAAGTGAGATATTTTCTTTAGTACTGACTTGAATTATTATTTAATGATCAAAACACGACATTCGCTGTCGTGTTTTTTGTTTTATCGTTTGCCGATTGGCGCAAGCTTGGTTACGATGAGCACCATTTTTATTACTCATTTTTGTATAACCTGTCAGCCTATAAAGGTTGCCCTGTGGTGATCAGCCGATCATTGACTCTTCAGAGTTGTGAGGGCTAGCCGGTCACTGTTATATTGTATAAGGTAAAACCATGTCATTTGGCGCTATATTTTTAATCTTGGCCGTTGGGTTTTTAGGGCTGATTACGTTACCAAAGCTATTGGCCAGACGTCCAGTCGCAGAGCCAGACCCAAAACCTGTACGCGGTGATGATCTCGCTATCTGGCCTTTTGCGCCGATGCCAATCATGACCGATACTGAAGTGATTTTTTTTAATAAGTTAAAAAATGCGCTACCTGAGTATCATATTTTTGTACAGGTTCAGCTGTCACGTATCATCGAAGCCAATAGTGATGAGACGTCAGAGCGTAGTTTTTGGTTCAATCGTATTTGCCGTCAGAGCGTGGATTATGTGATCGTGGATGTCGATGCGCAGACTACCCTGCTGGCGATCGAGCTTGATGACTGGACGCATAGCCGCAAAGCGCGGCAAAAAGCCGATGATAAAAAAGACAAAGCGCTTGCGAGTGCAGGTATAGCTATCGTTCGTTTTCACGCTGAGCGTATGCCTAGTGCCGATATGCTGAGATATGAGCTAATGCAGGTGATTGAGAGTTATTAAATGGTTCACTAAGTTTCTTTGGTTGTTAAAATGAGATAGCTATTCAAGCTATCTAGCTCAGACTATTCTTTTATTTGGCTTAACTGCCTTGGATAAATGACAATCAGTCGCTCACCTTCGAAGTACAATCCTGTTCTGAGGTTTGGCGTGTCAAGGTAGGTAAGGGGCGGCTGACACCGACCATAGCGGTCATAAAAGTCGCGCCTATTAAACCACTCAATGTAATGTGCTTTTCTCAATGCCGCCATATCAATGGTCGCAAGATTGGTCTCATCACTCTTATCGCACCACTCATGCAGTGGGAATTTTGGCTCAAGCCAAGCGGGATACTCAAAGTCAGTGCTATTGATAGGTAAAAAGAATCGACCCTTAATGATGCCGTAACGCTTATCGATTTTGATGCGTCCATGATCTTCAGTATCCACCCACACACTACGAAACTGCTTGGTTTGCATGTGCGTCATCTTACGCTGTAGATTATCATTGGAGTTAATCCCAACCCAATTCTCAGGCGCAAAAGGCGCTGAGCCCATAAAGAACTTGATGGCCAGTTCCCAATGTTCCACCAGCCTCTCTTCATGGTTGTATAAAATCAAATCAAGCTCACCGACAGTCTGCTTACCATTGTACAGCTGTACATTATTAGCTAGTGTCTCGTACGGATGCAGCTTGCGTGCAAAGCCATCCTCTAACCAAAACGATAGCAGTCCCTCAAAGTGAAACCCCAATCGATTGGGACTAGGGCGTTTAAGTAAATAGCGGGTCAGCTTCTGATAGGCGGCAGTGGTGTCTAGCTCTGTTAATCGCGGCGCATAAGCCTCAAACTGCGCCTGCCAAAAGCTCGCACTATGCACGGCAACCGCATGGGTGTTCTCATGCGGTGCAAAGTCTAGCCACTGCGTCAAAACATTGGGACATGCCAGTACATACGCCAAATCACGCACATAGGGTCGCTTATACGCTTCCCAAGGTGCATCATCTATGAGGCGATTATGTGTGGGTTTATTGATAGGCTCGGGCATAGGATAAACCATCATTGTGGTGAGGCATTTACCCTAACGGCTCGCTCTATAAAAGTCTATAGGACACGAGTATCTGCTAAGGTAGCGCTCAGTCTCTTGGCGTTAAAATATGATATTAATGTGATGAATATGAATGCTGATATCAGTAAAATTTAGCACAAAAAAAGCCAACCATTGAAAACAATGATTGGCTTTTCTCTTTACTGCTATGTTTGGTCGGAACGGCAGGAAGTAAAGTAAAGGCTGTATGCCCTGTGTTGTATAGGTTTTATTGTTTTTATTTTTGACGATACCAACAATAATACCAACAATCGTTTTTAATAATGCCCTTTTTTGGCTGTTTGCTGCTTCACTCACTATTATTTTGTAATTATTTTCACTGCTTGCCGTTTCAACATTTCTCAACACGGTAGGGCGGTGTAATTGTTCATAGCTTTGTCAGTAGTGACCGCTGCTTAAGTAATTTTTATGCGTCCGCGTAATTAAAAGTTTAGGGGTTGCTTTTTGTTTGCATGGGGTTGAATTGCTAATCACTGCACGCGCTCAATAATGGCACTTAAATGCGTGCGTATTTCGTGCGTTTGCTCGCATCAATTCGCATAGCTTTACGATACCTGTGCATAAAGTCACTTTAACTTTTTAACTTGGCTTTAACCTACTAATTATCGCTGCAAGTCATGCGCTCACGTTACTTGTCTTGAAACTACCTTTAACTTCTTTTTGAAACGGTTTTTATTTTGCGCGTGTGAATGGTGGCGCTCTGTTTGGTCGATACGCTCAACACTCAAAACTATACCCCCCTCGATACCTGTCCAGAAAGTCCCCTTTTTATGGACTCAAAGTATTATTTTGATTGCCCTCTAAGATGTCCAAAAACTAGCCAGCATTGGCATAAACTGCACCCGTGCGCGTACTGTGCCCATAACTCTAACGTGTCCAACAATCTACCTCGTACTTGTTAAGAAACTACCCCTTTTTATGGACTCCAAAAACTCCCTTATGCGTGCGCGTACTGTTCGCAAAAGTCACTCTTTTTATGGACTCCAAAAACTCCTTTTTATATTGCGCAAAAACCCCGTCATTGGTGCTTGCTTCGCGCGCGTGCGTACTGTTCCATAAACTCATTTTTAACCCTGCTTATGATGTCCGTAAATTGCCCCTTTTATGGACTCCGAAAACTAGGTAACGGCAAGATAACGGCAAGGTTCAAGCCAACATTGCGCGGTGTGTGATTTGGTTTTGACAGGTTCTACTATGTCAGGGTTCAGGTTTTCTCAGGTTCTCAATGTTAAGTTTTATTAAGTCGGCATAGGCTGCCAACGTTAACAAATGTTAACAGGCAAAGCGGTGCTGTTCACTTTTCGATGTTGGGTTTTATTGGGTAATGAGTGCTGCCAATAGGCAATATTAATATGAGGTTTTGTGAGGTTCTAACCTTGTGGTGATCTTGGGGTGATCCTCACGCGCGTACTGTTCCATAAACTACCCCTAACGTGTCCGAAAACCTATGGGAAACCTTAGTTTCTTTACACTATAAAAAGGGCTTGGCAGTGATCGCCTACGTTGTCCGAAAAGTCACACGCTATCATGAGATAGGCTCAAAACTGAGCGCATCTATAACCCGTTACAGCCCCTTGCTAATTTAGCCCTAAAATCGCCTTTCACCCCATGATTAGTAAGCGTTTGCGATCCATTCACTTTTTGGCAGTTCGTAGCGGAATAGTTAACTTAAACCACGCTCAATACGCGCAAAAATGCTCATATCTCATTTTTGACGGCTCTATCCTGTTTTGGTGGCATCTATAAGCTGTGGGCTAATGGTAGCAAGGTATCACGCTAACAGTTACCCCATTGGGGGCTGGTGATCGGTAAAACGTGGTAAAAGTAATTATGTTTTTAAACCTTAACATAGCTTAACATGCTGCCAGTGCTCAAACTGATCTCACGATAAACATCAGGCATAAAAAAAGGCAGACGTTAAACGGCTGCCCTTTGGTGTCAATCATCATAAACAGTTAAGCCTCTAGTTCTGCCTTAGGGGTTAGGGTAACTTGTAAGCCCATGCCGTCAATAATCTTTAGCATGGTGTCAAAACGTGGCTTCTCTGATCGCAATGTCTTGTAAAGGCTTTCGCGTCTTATGCCTGTCTTTTCTGCCAGCTCGTTCATGCCCTTTGCTTTTGCTACATCGTTTAGTGCTTCGATAAACTCACTAGGTGCGCCATCGGTCAATATTTCGTTCAGGTAAGCATTGATAAGGGTTTCATCTGTCAGATATTCCGCTACATCAAATCGGCTAGTTTTAATATTAGTCATTGGGGTGTTCCTTTTCTTGATCCTTAACTCGCTGCCATAAGGTGCAAGCCTTAGAAATATCGTTTGTTTGGCTGTCTTTACTGCCACCTATTAACAATAAATAGAGGGTATCGCCTTGCTGGGCATAATAGACACGGTAACCATTGCCTTTGAATATTCGCATCTCATAGATACCGTTTGTATTGGCTAGTGGTTTATGGTCACCAAAGTTACCGCCTTGCGCTCGCTTGATACGTGCCAATATGCCTACTTTGCCTAACGGGTCTTTTAACTTATGCAACCAACGTTCAAACTGTTCTGTTTGGTCAATATTAATCATAGGGTTAGATTATTAGTAAACTTATAATTTATTGTAAACTTTTGGATAATATATAACAAGCTATGACTGTGCTTGCTGTGTTGTTTATTGTTGATCCATAAAAAAAGGCAGACGATAAACGCCTACCTTTGATTATTTTTGCTGTAACCTAGTTTTTTGCATGGGACACTTGGGACAGTGGGACAACCCTTGTCACTATTGGCTTGTAGCTGTCCCAGCCCGTTTTTAGCCTTTGGGACACTTGGGACAAATTAGCAAATAACGGTATTCTGTCCCAGCTGTCCCAGTGGTGTCCCAGTGCTTGGGACAGGCTCTAGCCCTTGTGGTGTATGGTCTGTCCCATTTGTCCCAGCTGTCCCAGTGCTTTTATTAGTTTCATAGTTTAATATGTCGCTTTTGACAGCATAAACGCGCGTACGATCTTTTTTGAACGGTAACGATACTTTGCACGTTTTACGGTCATGCTCAGTTACGTTCAATAACTTAGCGTCATCTAACACTTGCAGCACTTTGCTTTTATTAAATGGTGAACAGACCTTATCAAAGATGCTAGTAGTAAAATAATATTCGTCTGTGTCGTAGTTATGATAGCCTACGCGGTCATTGATTTTAGGGGCAAAGTCTTGATAGGCGCTGCTATGGCACGGCTGAAAACGACTTGATCCAAACTGTTCAATAAATGCCTTGATATGCTCTATGATTTGGCGCTGCTCATGCTCACCATCACGCCCGTAGTTATCAAGCCAATTATCTAAGCATACCCTAACGGCTGTAGTGGCTTGTCCTGCTTGCCAGCCTGTTATACCTGCCTGTGTTGCCATTTCACCAGCTGCAGCCACAATAGCGAACCGTTTAGCCACTCTATGCGCTTGCGGTGCTAGGTCGCTATATTGGCTCATAAAGTCGCTTACAAGTGCCCTAGCAGTGGCTGTAGTCGCTGCCTTATCATTGGTGATATGTTCAAGCCATGCTATGCCAGCTGATCCATAGTAACTATAGGATAGCTCTTTGATCTTATCGGCTTGCGCTGCGCCTGTTTTTGCCAGTACCAAACTATCAAACGTCTTTAAACCTTTGCCAGCATCAGCATCTATATGAGCTATGCGAACCTCAATACCTGCATTAGTCTTTTGACCTGCTTGCGCCATAAGGTTTTGTAGTGACTCCTCACCATTAGATAAAAAGATAATGCGCCATGTTTTGGCTATGCGGTTATGCCCTGTAGTGGTACTGCGCCCTTTACCTTGACCATTAGCCAGCATATAGCTACTTTTGCCTATGATCTTAGGATCACATTCGCTTACTTCATCTAAGGGTAAAAAACTATCGTTATACTCGCTTGCTGTGCCCTCTAAGGCGTTGTCTGTGCTGCGCCATGTCTTAGTGTAGCTGTCAGGCTTACCCCATACGCTAGCAGCCGTTTTAAGCGATAACGACTTACCCATACTTGATGAACCTAAGATATGAAAACCGCCCCCGTCATCATCTAACAGCTCTAATAATTGACCTGCAAAAGCGCAAGCAATCGAGAAAACAAAACGGCTTTGTTCTGCTAGTGGTTTGCATAATTCGTTACGCCATTGGGCTAATGTCCCTTGCTGGGCTAGTGTGCTGTTAATAGCGTTTGCAGACTGATAGACGGTGATTTGTTTATCATCACCCCCTATTGAGCCATTAGCTAAAATATACTGCTTATCGTGCCAGCCTAACTTATCCACGCATAACGCCCGTTTGTGAATAGGGTAGTTTTGAATATAGGTGTCTAAGTAGCTGCGCTGTTTGGGGTTGGTGGTAATGTTCAAGCCTTGACTGGCAAGCTCACGGCGGTATTCCCTTGCATCACCTTGTAGCAGTGATAATGGCATTGACCACGTATGGGGCACACCATCATCATCACGCCATTGCAATAACCGCCCCCATGTACCGCTGCTTGTGTCCCTTGTCTTAGCGATAACTTCTATCGGTGAACAAACAAACGCCTTAGATTTGAAAGTAATGTTTGCTGGATCATCATCGTTATATTTCACGAAAAATAATCCATCGTGGTAGAGCTCAAAACGCCCATCACTATAGATCATCGGCTCATTCAGCTGGGGATCATCGCGCCACTCAGGATAGTAGGCAGTATCTTGTAAATTAACTAGCTGGGTGTCACTGTCTGCCAGTATCGCTTCATAGCTGTCATGCTGCATCATGGTGACGATATGAGCCACAGTAACCAATGCTTGCGCCTTTACACCTGTCAATAGGTTAATTAAGCCTTTATCATCAAGCGTCATAGGCACAATTACTTGTGATCCGCTGCTCCAGTGCTGCACCATCTTTTTAAGGCACTGCTTTGTTTTGTGAGGGCTAACAATGATTGTCTTATCACTGCTCATTAGGTAGCTGTAAACCTCAATACCGCTATCAAGGTCATTAAACGCTATTATCTCATTGGCTTTGTTTGGCTCACCAATGATGATAGCGCCATAACCTGTAGGATCAATGACAATAGGCTTTGCTTTGCTGTTTGGTGTGTAGAATACCGCGCCTACAATATCGCCTTGTTTATCGGTCAATGCTAAGCCTATGCTGTTGGCTGTTGGTTCGGTTTTGCCTATTTGTTCACCATAATATATAGTGGTGTCACCTGTAACGAATAGCAGCCGTTCAGGTTCTAGCATGTCATTGAGTTTGATTAAAAACGGATCGCCTGCCAGCTGTTCCTCTGTAGGTGGCTTGCAATCTTGTAAGAGAGTATGAGCGCCCATGTTGTCCGCATGGGCTTTTTTATTGTCTATCGTTTGTGGTGTGGTGGTCATCTGTTCCCCCTTGCGTGTGACTGTTTAGGCTGGCGCGTGGCTCTGTACTTCTTGTAGTAGCTTTTGCGCTTGGCGTGCTTACGGCTCTGCTTTGGTGGGTAGGTTTTCATAATTGAACCCTCCACATGCTGCAAATAGTGGCAAGTTTTGCACTACCTGCCAGCCTGTAAATTACACCTTTCAAGGGGTAAAAATATCGTGCTAAAAAGCTGTATTTATTTGGTTGTAACGGGACATATAGAATAAATATTCGTGTTTGATTGCTAGCATTTAAGACTTGATTTGAGGGGGTAAAATTACTCATTATTTGCCCCCTCATTACCATAACGAGTCATTGCTAGGGTTTTCTTGATTGAACCTAACTGGCTTTGCAGTAGCTCATGCCACGTTTCAGTGGTGTCATGCGTTAAGCGTGCCATTGATATAGCAACATCAGGTTTTATTTTTTCGTAGTGAATAAGGGCTAAAAGTTTGCCAATGTCACTTATAACAACGGCTGCGCTCTCAAGGTCACAAGCAATATCTGATAACTCAAAAGATGACATAACAATAACTTCATTGTCGTTCGGTTCGGTTATGTCTATTACTGTGCGCTGGCTGGATTGGTTGGCATTGTATAGCGTGGCTATTGCTTGGCGGTTGGCTGGCGTGTCATGGAATAGTGAGGGTAAGACGTAGCAGTCATCATGATAAGCCCTACCATCAGCGCGATATAAGCACTCAACATTGCCAATATTGATAGTTAGGCAGTCTTTTGACTTTTTGGCTAGGGTATAAGTGCCATTGCCCACAGACGGGCATAGCACGCTGTCACCTGCCTTGAATGTGGCTGGTGTGGTGTTGGTAGTGGTTTGAGTGTTTGAGGTGGTGCTGATTGATTTACCCATGATGGATAACTCCTTTTAGTTTTTGAGTATGTGCCACGCTATACGGTAAAAGTATAGGGTGACGGGTCTTACTCTCGGTACTAAAAGTGACCGCCCCGCATATTCGCCTTTCGGCTATTTTATTTTGCAGCGTCAACCCGTCATAGTCGGTTAGCAAGTGATTTGCTATAGATATGATGGTTTGCCCCCTTGATGCGCTTAAATGCGCTCTTAGGGCTGTGTCTGTATGTTTTGATAGGGATTGAGAGTCCACACCAATAACAGGCACAAAAAAAGCCAATGAATAACGGTCTGGCTTACCGCTTTTAGTTTTCGAGAGGTCTATATAGTAACCATTGTTGGTATTGGTTGCAATCGGTTTTGCTTGTACTGGTTGGCACGCGATTAGTGACAGTAGCAAGCCAATACCTGCCACCCATGCCATAAAGATAGTAAACCTAAGTAGTAAGCTACGTTTGTGGGGCTGGTTGTCTCTGTGCTGCCCGTGGTCGGCTTTTAGATTGGTTTTGTTATCGTTGGTCATTTCTTACGTCCTCCACGTTAAAGGCTATTTCTGCTATGTTTTTCGATAGCTCTTTGAGTGAATTTACTTGCCTATCGACTTTAGGTAGCGAGCCAGCTTGTAATTGATTTTGCAATTCGGCTATTTTGGTCATGGTGTTAATGATGGTCACATTGGCGTGTAAAGTAATGATTAACTGGTCGATAAAGTCATCAGGTATCATCAGCACACCCTTGTCTTTTAACCTGTCCATGACTTGAGTTATAAAGGTGTTATCACTCATGATCTATTGCCTCCGCTTGGTACGGTAATGCGTGTTCACAAAACATCTCGCTAACAATACCTGCCAGCTCGCTATTGCTCAGTAGTGCTGCTTTGACTGCCACAAGCACGCCTTGGCTAACATCGTCTTTTGTATTGATAGCATCTAGCGCGGTGGCTAGGTGGTCGGTATTAATATAAATATCTTGTACGCGGTCATTCATAAGACGTAAGTAAAGGCTATCCACAGTCACTAGGCGGCTGGCTGGGGTGTCGATTGATATGCTAGGGTGATTATTCATTTAGTTAACCTCGCTGTTAGATAGTTCGCTCTCAAGTAATGTCTGCTCATCAAGCCAATAGACCGAAAAACGCTTATCGTTGTGCGTGACTATCTCGCTTTGAATGGTTAGCCCTGCGGTTCTTAGGTCATGTATGCGTTGAGCCAAACAAGTGATTTGGTAAAGGCGGTAAGCGTCCCATGTGGTGATCGTTGCCCCTGTCATCAGGTGTGCTCTAACCGTGTCAATCTGTGTTTTAGGTGCTGGCTCGTTGGTCACTGGGGCGGTGCTGGTGGCTGTAGTCATCATGGCTCTATACCTCGCTAGTGGTTGAGCTGTGAGAGTTAAGCCAGTGGTGCACTTCGGCATAGCTCCATGCTGTCATGGTTGGTGATAGCTTTCTGCCAGCTGGGAAACGCCCATCTTTTGACCATTCAAACAAGGTGGTTTTGCTAAAAGGTAGGAACGGCAAAATGTCCTTAGCTCTACCCATGCCAGTAGTAGGCAGTTGCATAGCTGGACTGTTTGCGGTGGTTGGTTCGGTATCGTGCGAGGTGTCACTAGTAAAAGGAATAACTGGCGTGTTTTGGGTTGGGTGTGTCATGTTCATAGCTCCATGTAGTGTATTGAGCCGTAAAGGTGTTCTACGGCTTACATGGTCTATGTTAGAGGGTGGTAGTAGAGTGTAGAATAGTTGTGCAGCGTAACCATCATTGCTTACGCTGCAAATAGTATTGCTTATGATGTAAATAATAGTGTTTGCATTGCAGACACTATTATTTAATCGTTAGTAAAAATCCCTCTACGGGCTTTGCTGAGGTGATCTCTAATTGTTTCATATTCTAAATCATCTTGATTATGACGCTCATAAATCCATGTTGCTACAGACTTAATAGTTAGGTCTTTACCTAGCTCACTTTGGCGCTGTTTATCTAACTCTAAATATTTTCGCCTTTGCTGTTCCACGTGACCTTGCCATCTAGCTTCATTAGCTTTTTGGGTTCTTTTATTAATATCATCATGAATAAACTGTTTGATTCGTTCATCAGATGGTAGAGTATTTCTTTCTATGGAAGCGCCATAAAAATAAGCGGCATTCATTATGCTAGACACTGCATTGTCCAAGTCTTCTAACATTACATAAAATTGTGCAATTAATGAGCTTAAAATTATGCTGTAACATAAATCAGGCTGTAAATATCTATTTGGTTGTTCATGCAATACTTTGAAAAACTGCTCCTTTCTATTAATTTCAAATAGCTTATCTATCATTTCATGTCTATCTAAGTTCGAATAGTTCTCTAAGAAATATTCAGCTATGGCGCACTTGGCATAATGAAATTTATCCATCAATATTTCAGAGTAAACAGCCGCATCGTCTCCGTGCTGCAAGTCGGCGTGCAATTCAAATTGAATACGTGTTGCTTTAGAAAGTAAAATACTTTGGTTTTCATCAGCACAATTAGAAAGAATTATGCCTCCGCCTCTTTGTATCATAGCGACATGAAGTATTAATCTGTCTTTTTTTGTTAGATCGGTTCCCTCTAAAGTCTCAAAATATTTATTAACTTCATATAACTTTGAGTTTCTAATAAGCTCTATATTAATCATTTATAACACACCCTTACACCCTTTAATCAAAGTAGGTGCAAGGCAGTGACAGCATAAGGGTGTGTAAATAGCTGTCTTTCGGGTAATTAGTCCTAGCCTTGCATAGTCGTTACAGCATGATATTAGCCATGCTTTTGTGTCTGTTGTTTGAAGTCTGCACGGATCACGTTATCCAGCTTGCCAGCGTAAGCATTATCAATGAAGTTTGCCCACTCATTCATCATCTTGGTTCTGTATGGTAGGTGCTGCGCTCCATTGTATGCCTTGCTGATCTTGTTCTCTTTCTCATGTGCTAGCTGTAGTTCTATCGCTTCGTGCATGTATTCTTGTTCGTGCAGGGTAGTGCTGGCAAGTCCACGGAAGCCGTGCCCTGTCATACGTCCTTTATAACCCATGCGCCATAGGGCAGTGATAAAAGCATTGGTACTGTATGGCTTACGGGTTGATGGATTAAAGAAAACGTATTGATCCGAAAAACCTAGCGCCTTGATCTGCTCCAGTAATGCCATTGTTTGCGGTGCTAGTGGTACTAAGTGTGGTCTATCCATTTTCATTTTGTCGGCTGGTATGCGCCATACCTTAGCTTTGTAGTCTATCTCTGACCACTCCATGAAGCGCAATTCTTGAGTACGCACAAACGTATAGCATAAAAACCATAAGCCCAGCTTCACCAGTAGATCACCATCATAGGCGTTAATGTCTTGAAGTAACTTAGGTAGTTGCTGGCTGGTCACACGGCTGTGGTGCTTCACCTTATGCGGTTTTAGTGCTTCGGTTAGGTCGGTAGCTGGGTTGAGATTGGTTAAGCCCTCACGTATTGCTTGTTTGAATATCTGCCCTGTTTGACGCATTGCACGTCTTGCCATATCAGCTGCACCTCTCGCTTCGATAGCTTTACCAATGGCTAAAACATCAGGCGCGGTTATTTCCTCTATGTTCATGTGACCGATGATGGGCTTAATATCGCGCTGGTACTGTGAATAATCACGGCTATAGGTGGTAGGGGCTATATGTGCTTTGCGGTCATCGTGCCAACGCTGGGCTATAGTATTGAACGCCCTTGATCCATCATTGTCCGCTTGTGTCTTTTTCTTATCGTCTTTAGGGTTCACACCATCAGCTATTAGTCTTTTGATCTCAATATTGCGCTGGCGTGCGTTCTGTAGGCTCATTACTGGATAAGTGCCAATAGTGAGGGTTTGCTGCTTACCTTGCCAGCGGTAGGCGCTGATCCATGACTTAACGCCCGTATAACGCACCCATAATTGCAGCCCGTTACCGTCACTATGTTTGTCAGGTCGTTTTGTATCAATAGAGGTGGGGCTAGGCTGTAGCTTATTGATACTGGTATGGGTTAGGGGCATGGGTCTATCCTTTGTTGGTATTGTCCATGTTGGTATTGCTCGATACCAACAATAATACCAACATTCTATATGGAACGCCATACACCTACAAAGTGGTGAAAACCTGAAAAACGCCCAAAATAAAGGGCAGACGGTCTATGACGGTCTGCCCTAAATCTATGTTTGGTCGGAACGGCAGGATTTGAACCTGCGACCACTACACCCCCAGTGTAGTGCGCTACCAGACTGCGCTACGCCCCGAATGGTTGACTATTCTACGCAAAATCTTATATATTGCAAGCGGTTTTAACAGATAGTAGCGTACAAACTGACTTAACTAAAGACTCTTAAATTTTTGTCAGAGAGTTACACATATGATATTTTATTAAAGAATCAAATATTATCATATTACATGCTAGTAATTAGGTCTACAAAAATCCACCAACCAGCAAATAGTACAATAGTAGTCATAGCGAATAGGATAGTAACCCATATTGGTATTCTAACGGCAAGAATATATTGACAGTATCTAACTAGCCATACTGTTATTGCAGCTCCCAAAATGATTATACTCATATAAGAATAATTATGAAATTGTTCACGTATGGGAATGCTTAGATGTTCAAAAAATTGCAAATAGTTATTTGTCAGTGTGATAAGCATGCCAAAGTAAATAAAAAATACTATTGAGTTTAATAGAGCTAGAAATATAGAATTTCTTGACACTATGAAAGATATGAACCAACTGACTAAAAAAGCTATCAACGTTATCAGGCTAAACAGTGTTGTATAAATGCTAGGGTTAAAAAAACCTTTTAAATAGACTACATCAACAATCATTTCCCAGAAAGAGTTATAAAACAAAAAAATAATAACAACTAAAGCCACCCAAGCACTAAAAAAATAAGGTGGTGTATCAAAAAGTATGCTGGAGTAATAAAAGAAGGGTGACAG
>NZ_JAKDJE010000105.1 GCF_030454045.1 Psychrobacter sp.
CTAAAAAATAGTCGCTGTCAGTGCCATGGTCGAATGTTCAACACGCCCTAGTAAGTTGTGATGAAAAAAGGAAACGTCAGAACGTTTAGTAGTGATAGCTAGAGTAGGTCATCATAGATAAAAGCAGTACTAAAGGCAAAAAATCAGCAAGTCTCTCATATAAGAGAATACTTGCTGATAGGTGACTAGATTGCTTATTATGCTGTGCGTTCAAGCAAAACTTGTGCTTGTTGCTTTTGTTCGCTATTGCCCTGTGCAATAACCTCATTGAGTAAGCGCTTGGCACTGTCGTACTCGCCTAATTGTAGATATTGATTTGCCAAGTCTAAAGTGACTTGATTGCTATCTAATGATTTAACAAAATCAAAATCTGCGGCAAAGCGTGAGGAAAAGTCTTCTGCCGATTCCGCCGCTTCAGGGGCGCCATTTACCTCAAATTCAACTGGTGCAGTGGTAGAGATGAAAGAGGCGGGTGCTTGAGAGTCTGATACAGAATCAGTATCTGCGATATCAAAATCGTCATCTATCATCGTATCGTCGTCGAATCTTAACGGCGCAGCTGGCGCGATGTCTGACTCTTCAAGATGAACGACTTCAGAGTCATCACTGATCAGTTGATCTTCAAAATTAAACTCTGACATTCCACTATCTTCAAGCGTGCTACGGTCAGAAGCAGGGCTTTCAAAATCAGTGTCTTCTAAAATAAAGTCATCAATCTCACTACTCTCCTTAAGAGAAGATAGCTCGCTAGCGTCTAGTGTATTATTCTTATCTGATGCATCTAGGCTGTCTAAAGATAGAGTAAAATCATCGGAGATATTTTGATCATCACTGATAGACGTGTCTTCGATATCATCAGTGACAGCGCTATCTTTATCGGTATCGGCTGCTAGGTCATCAAAATCTAAGATGAACTCGTCCTCCAACTCTAACGCGTCACTTTCATTTTCTTTGACATCTAATGCACCAGAGCGTTCAGCCGAAAGGTCTTGGGCAGGCGTGTCAAAATCGAACTCAAAGTCACTAAGATCATTGTCTTCAGTGACGTCATCTGTAAGAGTATCCACGCTATTATCGGTAGAGACAGAACGTTCATCATCCGGCAGAGACAATGGTGTGACAGGAGATTCAACAGCAACTTCAGGCTCATTATCTTCTAGATCGCTCAGTGTCAAATCAAAGCTATCTTCTATATTGGAACTGACATTATCAAACTCGTTCGATAATACTGGGCTGTCAATAGAGTCAGCCGTTACAGTATTGTCATTCTCCTCAATAGCAAGACCATCTTCAACAGAAGAGGTATTAGACTCGGTTGCTGTGTCGTTGTTTTGCTCGGCGGTAGAGAGGTCAAAATCTAGGCTATCAAAGTTATCATGAGTGTCGTCCGCTACTATTTCCGGTGTAGCTACTGGGCTTGGTTCGCCAACGTACAAATCCTTAAGCTCATTAGCGAGTGTGATGGTCTTTGCGTCATTATGCGCTTTAATAGTGTCATAAACATTATTGAAGTTTTCAGGTTGATCCAACGTAGCATACAAGCCCAGTAACTTAAGAGACAGCTGACTATCGTTAGGCTTCTCACTGAGGCCACGATTGATGGTTTCAATGGCTTTGTCATAGCGCTGCTGATCTATAAAACGCTGTGCAATCGTAATGTGATCAAACTTATTGCTATCAGTTTGAGCGCTTTGAACAGGCGTACCATGATCTACTGTCGACGTGGTAGCAGCAGTACTTCTTCCTAAGCTTGCAGGCGGCGGTGCACTTTGCTTTTGTGCTTTATTTTTGCGCAATAAAAAACCAGCGACTAACAGGATAAGCACCAATCCGGCGATGATATATAGCATATTGTCCATAGTTGTTCCTACTCCTAAGATCACAGCATATTGCGTTGATCCGTTAGGCAATTATTGATTGCGTAGTTTTTTGAGACGAGCTTGTAGCTCAGCCAGTTTTTGATTTTGTAATTGGAGCTTTTTAGTATAGTTGTCCAGTGCGCTGCTGGTCTCTGACAAGCGCTGAGCTTGGGCAGCTGCCTCTTGTCTAGAGGCTTTGAGCGTTGCCAATATGTCAGTGCTTAGCCCATTACCTTTATCCGCTGCCGACTTTGTTTGGGTGCCGTCTGCATTACCATTACGGCCTGGGGCAAGGACAGAAAACTGTGCTTGCGGTAGTGTCTGGGTCTTAGTGGTTGGTTTTTTAGAGACACTTGCGGCTTGAGAGACATCAGCTGGTTTTTTAGACGTCTTTTGCGCTGGCTTTTTTGGCACAGGTGTATTCGCTCGGCGGCTATATTGTCTTTGAGCACTAATGGCTGCTTCTAAGCTTTGCTGTGACGGTATAACATCGTAGCTAGGTAAGCGAAGCTTAGCATCTGCTTTTAGTTGGTCAGCATCTTGATTGATAAAAGCATCAGGGTTCTGTGACTGAATTTGTTTCATCACAGTCGACGTGTCTAGGTTGTTTTCACGTGCGATCTGCTGCGCGATCATCCACAAACTATCATTGCGTTGTACTTGATACTGAGTTGTTGCATGATTTGTTGTTTCATTGCCAGTGCTCATTGAGCGACTGGGCACTTTAGCTGGTGGAGGCAATGCTGTGTTATCAGGTATATTACTGCCTTGAGCCGTGGCAATCACCGTATTGTTGTCATCGATTTTACTTATCGGAGTTGATGGAATAGGTGAACGGGCGACCATCTCATTGTCTGCTTTACTGCTAGGTTGTATTTGACGTGTCACCTGTATATTTAAAATATCAAGCTGCTTATCCGTATTGGGCTTCACCGCTGTCATTGCAGTAACTTCATCTTTACGAGAACGAGCATTGGCTTGCTCATTAGCTGTCACGATGTTGCTATTCATGGTAGTGCTATTATCAGTTGCATTTAGAGAGGCATTGTTCGCGCTATCTACTGAGCGCTTGCGATTATCTTGAGCGCTTGTCTGATTAAGATCATCTCCCATGTCAGAATCACTGTTCAAGCGACCATTATCGAGGCGGGTAGGCGCATAAGCGAGACTACTGGCCTGCGAGGCAGTTGTTACTACGGGAGCCTGAATGTTGGGTGCTGGCAACTGAGACGCTGATAATGGCGTCGTTGATGCGGTTGGTGCTGACAAATTAGGTGAGGATACCGCAGGCGTAGAAATCAGTGGCGGCGGCGCGCCTTTTCTAACGGTTAAGGGCATGGCCGTACTGGCAGACACACTAGGGAGATCGGGTTTTTGTGCCCCTGTAGCGATATTTTTTTTAGTATTAATGGGTACGCTGTCTTTTAATGGCATTAATAAGGTTTTTGGTACCATATTTTGCCGACCATTATCATTAATCGCTAAAACGACATCAGCAAAAGGCTTAGACACAGGCTGTGATGTGGTAATAAACACCTGACCACTGGTCGCCGAAGTAGGCTGAAAACGCACTGTCATAGAGTCAGTGGGCGTCAATCCCATTTGTCGGTAAATGGCTGAGTTGGCAAGACTGGCAGAAAAGTCAGCTGATCGAATGTTACTGACGATAATACTTGCCGAAAGAGGCTCATGCTGGGCTGAAGTGACCACTGTTTTACCAATAGTTGCCGCTTGCACACTCGGCACTAGGGCTGTATAGCCTACAGAACATAGTAGTGCCATTGATACCGCGCGATGTACAGTAGTCAAGCGACGAGATAGATGACAAGACATGAGCAGCCCTTTAGGATAAATAAGTTGTCTTTGCTGTTATAACAAAATACCGTTTAGTTTACCAGTTTATTTCACAACTGTTGTGTCCAATGCACAAAATGTCTTTATAGGCGTCAATCAGCGCGTTTATCTAGTAGCATCGCGTCGCCATAACTAAAGAAACGATATTGTTTTTCGATAGCGTGTTGATAGGCGTGTTCTATTGACGATTTACCAGAAAATGCTGATACGAGCATCAGTAGCGTAGACTTGGGTAAATGAAAATTAGTTAACAGTCGATCAATAACACCAAATTTGAACCCAGGATAAATGAATATGTCGGTATCTCCTGACCAACTAGAGAGCGCGTTACCGTCAGTGGCAGTCTGTTGATATGCTGTCTCAAGAACCCGTGTCACCGTGGTACCAATCGCAATAACCTTGTTGCCATTAGCGTGCGTTTGATTAATCAGGTCCGCAGTCGCTTGCGGCAAATGTGCATATTCACTATGCATCGTGTGATTGAGCAAATTATCTGTTTTCACTGGCGCAAAAGTACCAGCCCCGACATGCAAAGTGACAAAAGCGGTATTGATACCTTTCTCGTCAAGCTTGCTGAGTACCGCCTCATCGAAATGTAAGCTTGCTGTCGGTGCAGCCACGCTAGCAATCTTATCTGGATCGTGAAAAACGGTCTGGTAGCGAGTATTGTCCGTGTCATCAGCATGACGCTCAAAATAAGGGGGGATAGGCAGTTCACCGTACAGCTCTAGATGAGGCAAGATTGGCGCATCAAACGCCAAAATAAATAGGTTATCTTGACGACCAATCATTGTAGCGCTCATGTGACCATCGGCAAGCTGTAAGCGTTGACCAAGCTTGAGCGCTTTACTTGCTTTCACATGGCAAAGAGCAATATGCTCTTGGTTGACTGGTTCATCATTGGTATCTTTTAGGTGCAGCAGAGATGCCGCTAAGTCTGAGATATCGACTAGACGCTCAATAAGCACTTCAAGTTTGCCGCCAGTATCCTTTTGGCCAAATAAGCGTGCTTTCATTACCTTGGTATCATTGAAAACAATCAGATCCCCTGCATCCAATAAGTCAGGTAATTCAGAAAACAGGCGATCTTCCACACTATTAGTAGTGGTGGACTGACTGTTGGCTGGCAAGTATAAAAGTTTTGATGCAGAGCGCTGCGCTAATGGGTAGCGCGCAATCAAGCTATCCGGCAGCTCATAATCGTAGTCCTCAACGCTTAGATAGTCCAAGACTTCATCAGTATTATCGGTATCAGTTAAAGCATGAGCATCAGTAGAGGCGGTGTAAGAGTCGGTCATAATCAGTCTTTGAATGGGTTGGGATTTTGGCACAATTGTAGCAGAAATGCCCTTACGAGAGGATACTTTGCTTTGTAGTAAGCCACTATATAAAGTGATTTTTTATCATGAATAGCCTAAGCAAAAAAAATAAGTGATGTTTATCGAGCACAAGTACTTTGATCGATACTGAGTAGAATTATTCAAATAAATTTAGCTGGGGTAACAACTCAGTGGCGGGTGCTAACGAAGAAAAAGTCACACCAACCAGACGGATAGGCAGTTGCCGCGGGATATCTAAAAACAATTTATCGAGCCAGTAATGGGCAGATTCGGCACTATCAAATGTCGTGGAGAGCGTATGTGAGCGGGTGATTTGAGTAAAGTCGGCGTATTTTATTTTAAGAGTGATGGTATGAGCGACGAGCTGCTTTTGGTGCATCTGAGCAAAGGCATCAGCATTTTGCTCATAGATTTGTCGGCGCAGCTCATCATCATCACTCAGGTTATCTCTGAATGTGGTTTCTGAACCGACAGATTTATGAGTGCGCTCAGATTTGACAGGGCGTTCATCGCGGCCATGAGCAATATCATGATAAAACTGCCCACGTTTACCAAATTCTTGTACCAATACCTCAGCGGGCAATCGCCTCAGATCAGCGCCATTATCAACCCCCATCGCATGCAAGCGTCTTGCCGTTGCTTTACCAATACCATGAAACCGCTCAATGGGTAGGGTACTAATAAAGTGATCCGCATCTTGTGGCGTGATGATGGTTGTACCATTAGGCTTATTGATGTCAGAGGCAATCTTGGCTAGCATCTTGTTGAACGAGACACCAGCAGAGGCCGTCAGACCCGTATGCGCCAAGATTTGCGCGCGCAGCCAGTTGGCCATCAATGTCGCTGAGCCTTTATGTACAGACAATCCTGTAACATCGAGATAAGCTTCATCCAAGGACAGTGGCTCGACGCGGGGCGTTAAGCTATGCATAATTTTGCGAATATCGCCACTAACCGCTCGATAGACATCAAAGCGCGGTCGTACAAATATGACATTGGGGCAACGTTTGCGAGCTTCATAGCAAGACATGGCTGAGCGCACACCAAATTGCCGCACCTCATAGCTGGCAGCAGCAACCACACCGCGACCATTTGGATCGCCGCCAACCACCAATGGTTTACCACGTAGCTCAGGAAAATCACGCTGCTCTACACTGGCATAAAACGCATCCATATCGATATGAATGATTTTACGAGGTGCTGTGTCAACAGGATGTGTCGTGATAGAAGCGGTCATACTCAATATTTTACCTGATTTAGAGGCAGGTTTTTATTACCAATTGTTAGGTTTGAAAGCAGATTGTCTTTGGATAGGAGTCAAACCGTATGAATGTCAAACATAATACATATCAATAATTGAATACATCATGAAATTATGTATAGTAAAGAAGGCGGCTTAATACACGCCTTAGTAGCATTAGTGAACAGTTATTTTTGAAAAAAATATTTTACTCAGACCCAAGCCAAGCATGCTTATTTTTCTAAGCCGTTTGTCTTAGTAGATAGGCCATTCATCATGAATCTGATGGTCTTTTGTCACGGTCAGTGCCTTATAGTTTTACACTATAAGTATTCACAGTAATAGGCACGGTAACAAGAGTAGTTAACGCCTCATATATTTTTAGTACTATAAAAAGACGTTGTTTGTAGCGCTCATACCAAACTTGTGTATTGAGTACTGGTAGATTAGCTCTTTAAAAACATATCGTTGCTAGAGAGTTCAGAACGACCAAGGAGCAGAAAATGAATAACGAATTGAAAGGGAGTGACTTAACACGGGCAATGCTGGCACGCGGCGAGAGACAAATATGGTGCGCAGTTTGTGATGACAGCGACGAGCAAGCGATGATGGATCATTGTGGTAATGACTTTACCGCGTATATTGTGTCGTTTCGTAATGGGTCTTTTTATTGCAGTGCTGGCATGCCATGGAGCTATGCCGTACCGATTAAGATAAATGTTGTTAGAGAATCTGAAGTAGCGATGTAAACAAAGAATATCACAGCTATAAAAGTAACAGACACAAAAAAAACCTCCGAAAAGGGAGGTTAGATTGTACTGCTATATGGTACCAGTGGTCGGACTCGAACCGACACGCTTTTAAAGGCAACGGATTTTGAATCCTTTGGCTATCTCAAATAACTAGATATACTTAACGATAATAAGCAATGAGTAGAAATAAAATATAATTATAAACAATGACTTAGGGTTAAATTGACTATATTTAGCTATAACTAAAAAGATGTAACAATATTTTTCAAGTATCAAATAAGTATCAAAATTACTTTTAAAAATTGGTTTGTTTAACTGGTTTTAGATCTAGTCGTTAATTTCAATATGATGAAGCGCATTTATGTAACGGACTGCGATTCAGTTAAGAGTACCAAAAAAGTTATCAGCAGATTATACCCCACTCTCAACTTGAAATAAGCAAATCAAACTGAAGAGGCGGGTTACCA
>NZ_JAKDJE010000106.1 GCF_030454045.1 Psychrobacter sp.
CGCCTAAAAAATAGTCGCTGTCAGTGCCATGGTCGAATGTTCAACACGCCCTAGTTTTATATCAAGCACTGCTGAACCATAGATTTTTAAATCTATACAAATAATTGGTTAAAAAACCACCTATGATGAATCTACACATTCACTTGTGGAAGAGACTTACCTTCATTTATACCTCGCTATGAATATTTTTAGCCATTGAACTCAATGAGATAATGTATGACAACAAGCGCGCTAGTCGTTGATGACGAAGTGGATTTATGCCGACTGATGCAAATCACTTTAACCAAGATGGGGATAAAAAGTGATGTGGCTTATACGTTGGCGCAAGCCAGATCATACTGGCAAGATAATGATTACGACTTTTGCCTCACTGACTTAAAGCTGCCTGACGGCTCAGGATTAGAGCTGGTAAAGGAAATTAGCAACAGCTCCAACACACCCATAGCAGTCATCACGGCTCATGGAAGCATGGACCTTGCTATTGAAGCGCTAAAGCTTGGCGCTTTTGATTTTGTGAACAAGCCACTTGAGCTACCAAGATTACGCCAGTTAGTCGAAAATGCGCTAAAAGTGATTCATCAAGATAACGAAGCAAAAGCCACGCCTGAATCTTCACCTGAGCAAAAAATGTTAGATACAAGGTTGATTGGCAATTCTGCTGTGATGCACCCTCTCAAAAATACCATCTTAAAGCTGGCACGCTCACAAGCGCCAGTTTTTTTGTCAGGTGCCTCTGGTACAGGTAAAGAAGTGGTTGCTAGGCTGATTCATGATTTAAGCCCGCGACGAGACGGTAGCTTTGTGCCTGTGAACTGCGGTGCCATACCTTCTGAGCTGATGGAGTCAGAGTTTTTCGGTCATAAAAAAGGCAGTTTCACAGGTGCAGTCGCTGATAAGCAAGGGTTATTTCAACAGGCTAATGGCGGTACGTTATTTTTGGATGAAGTGGCCGATTTGCCTTTAGCGATGCAGGTTAAATTATTACGTGCTATCCAAGAAAAGACGGTAAGAGCTATCGGTGATACCAAAGAAGTACCTGTCGATATCCGTATATTATCTGCCACCCACAAGGATTTGAGTCTACTGGTACAGGACGGTGCGTTTAGACAGGATTTATATTACCGCATCAATGTGATTGAGCTCAAGCTACCGACGCTCAATGATCGTCGTGACGATATTCCTGTGTTAGCAGAGCATTTTTTAGCCATGATTGCGGCTGAATGGCAGCTGGATGTACCTCCATCCCTAACACGCGAGGCTTGTGAGCGCCTGCAGCGCCATGATTTTGCTGGAAACGTACGGGAACTTCGTAATCTGCTTGAGCGAGCCGTGACGTTGGCGGAAACTTCGGACATTGATATCGGTCATCTAGGACTGCCTAGTATTGATCAAGACATTGAAGACATTCAATCTCAAAGTGGTGACACACTCATTGACGGTCATCTCACAGCCTCTCACCAAAATGAGCAAAATAACGCGCCATCGATGGCTAAGATGTTAGAAAACCAAGAACCAGTCATTCACCCTACAAACAATGTAACGGCGGCGCAGAATCAGCGAAAGACGGTAAATTTACATCCTTATCGCACAAACACTCAACATTATCCATCGATAATACAGGGCCCTGATCTCAATCATACTGGATCATCGACCAGCTCGGCTCATATTGACGAGGTGATAGCACCTGCTCACGCTGTCCAACCAGAGAATAATAATGCTGACAATTTACAAGAGCCACTAGATGGTCAGTTGCCCTCTCAAGGATTAGAACATTACCTCCAAGAGCAAGAAAAGCAATTAATCATCACAGCCCTCAAACAAACTGGCTGGAACAAAACCCAAGCAGCAGAACTACTTGGGACGACTTTTCGCTCATTACGTTATCGTATGAAAAAGCTAGAAATCGAAGAGGATCAGTCTAAATAGTACAATGAGGTGTCATTACTTTGTGCGTTGGATCGAGTAATAATGCTTCTACCTATGAGCCGCCAGCCGATAAAATATTAGTTTGGCGCGGCTTTTCGAACAAGGCGAATGCCTGAATCAAGCGCGCGTGGTTTTAGCAAATCTAAGGCTTGCTGCTCCCATGAGCGCTCATTATCTGACAGAGCAATGTCAGGCTCAACGCCGATGTCGTCAATCTGTCTACCTGATGCTGTCATATAGTTAGCTACTGTCAATTTGACTGCTTGCTCGTCATTGAGTGGTATGACTGACTGTACTGAGCCTTTACCATAGCTTACTTCGCCGATGATAGTAGCGCGTTTTTGTGCTTGCAAACTACTGGCCAAAACCTCTGCCGCTGATGCCGAGTAGCGATTTTGTAGAACAACCATGGGCAAGGTTTTAAGTATGGCCTCTCCTTGGGTTGATAAGACACGTGACTCGTTTTGACGGGCTTGTACTTGCACCACATCAGTATCATTCATAAATAGACTGGCCACACTCACCGCTGATGTGAGTACGCCGCCTGGATTATCACGCAAATCAAGTAAAATACCTGAGATAGGAGCATTTAGGCCAATCAAGCCCTCTAGCAATTTTTCACGGCTATTATTTTGAAAAGCGGGCAATTTGATAACAGCGATGCCATCAACGATTTTTGTCTCGACAATTTGAGGGTGACTATTATTCCGCTGCAATGTCGTCGTGTGCTTACGGCGACCAGCTTTAGAGGTGATGACATCTACCTGCGTCCCAGCAATCCCTGTCAAGAGCTGCTCAACATCGTTACTTTGCCGATCTTCATCAAGTTTGAACTCATCAACTTGGTGTAAATAGTCACCAACAGCAATGCCTTTCTTGTCTGCTGGTGAGTCGTCAACCACCTCTGTGATGACCCAGTATCCGATATCTGGCTGATACACTACCTTGATACCGATGTCGCCTACATCCCCTTCTGTAAAAGCACGTAGATTTTCGTATGCTTCAGCATCCAGAAACTCAGCATGGCTATCAAGCTGGGTCAGCATACCACTCATCGCATTGTTGAACAGCTCCTCATCATTGACCGCATCAACATATTGACGACGTACCAAATCGACAACGGCCACAAAAGTTTTTAACGTTTCAGGGGAAATTGCATTCAATGATACTTGCGCAACCTCTGATGGAATATTAGTATCGATATTATCATCATCGTCCATTACCGCACTTTCGTCTGGCATACTGTCTATTGAGTCATCTGATTCGTCGGCAGCATTCAGCATCTCAGTATCATCTTCAGCCACTATATCATCGGCATTCAAACTGATAAGCTGTAGGCTTGATGTCGGACTAGCATCACCGACTGAGGTCACTGCTGCTTGCGCGTCCATACTGACAACACACAATCCAAGCAAACCTATTGCTAGACTGGGCTTAAAGCCTATAAGCTTGGAGCATACGGGTTTGGACATAATCGTCGCTCGCGACGACTTCATCACTCGTTGGTCTAATTGTTTAGACAAAGATGCGCACACAAAAGAGATAGGATGCATAAAAAACTCATTTAAATAATAGAATGTATAAAGTTATTGTTATGTATTACCGTATAAGTTAACACCAAAGACCTCTCTCAGACTAGGGCAGTTTTGCAAATCATTGTGCAAACACATAATAAAAAAAGGGAAAGGTAATAGCTACCCCTCCCTTTTCTAGATTTTATCAGACGGATGATAGGCAAGCGCTATCAGCACATCTGGTGTATAGCCAATTTAACGCTCTTCTATGATGCCTTGACCAACAAACTCTCACCCGTCATCTCAGTCGGTGCTTGAATATCCATCAATGTCAGAATAGTCGGTGCCACATCACTGAGCTTACCGCCACGACGTACCTGTAGTTTTTGTGCGCCTACGTAAATCAGCGGTACATGCTCTGTCGTATGCTGCGTGTGTACTTGACCACTTTCGTAGTCTTGCATTTGCTCACAGTTACCGTGATCAGCCGTAATAAGCATGTCACCGCCAGCCGCTTTTACTGCCGACTCGATACGGCCCACACAAACATCCAACGCTTCGACCGCCTTTACCGCAGCATCGAAAACCCCTGTATGACCTACCATATCTCCATTGGCATAATTGACAATGAGCACATCATATTGGCCAGATTCAATCGCTTCTACTAATTTATCCGTGACTTCAGGTGCGCTCATCTCAGGCTTCAAATCATAAGTCGCCACATCTGGAGAAGGTACTAGGATACGCGTTTCGCCTTCATATTCCTCTTCACGGCCACCACTGAAGAAAAACGTCACATGCGCATACTTCTCAGTTTCTGCGATACGTAGTTGGGTTTTACCTTGATCCTGCAAATACTCTCCCAAGGTATTGGCCAAAGACGTTGGATAGTAAGCGATGCTGGTTTTTGGATTATCCGCCAATACATCAGAATATTTGGTCAACATCACAAAGGCGGCAAGTTTTGGCTGCTTTTGACGGGCAAAACCTGAAAATTCATGATCAGGTAAAACAAAGGCTTGAGCAAGCTCGCGAGCACGGTCGGCACGGAAGTTCATAAATATCAGCGCATCGTTATCTTCGACAGTATATGGCACTTCATCACGTCCAATCACAGTCGTCGGACTGATAAATTCGTCAGTCTCACGTGCTTTATAAGCCGCTTGTACAGCGCCATCTGCTCTTGTTGATAAGCGATCTGCCTTACCTTCAGTGATCAGCTCATAAGCCTTTTGTACACGATCCCAGCGGTTATCGCGATCCATTGCATAGTAGCGACCAATAATGCTGGCAATCTGTACACGTCCGCCTTCATAATGAGCATTCAATTTATCGATATAATCACGCAAACGATTGATATATTTATCCGCAGATTTAGGCGGTGTATCGCGGCCATCTAAGAAGCAATGGATAAAGACGTTTTTGGCACCGTGGACCAACGCTGAGTGGCACATGCCTTCGATATGATCTTGATGTGAGTGAACACCGCCGTCTGAGAGCAGACCCATAATATGTACGTTGCCGCCAAGCTCATTGGCCGATTTTACCGCATCAACCAATGCCTCATTTTTATAAAATTCACGATTGGCAAGCTCATTTGAGATGCGAGTTGAGTCTTGAAAAAGGACACGACCAGCACCCAAGTTCATGTGGCCAACTTCTGAGTTACCAAATTGACCATCTGGCAAGCCCACATCCTCTCCAGAAGCAGAAATTAGCCCATGAGGATACTGCTGATAAATTCTGTCTAAATTTGGCATATTTGCCGCAGCAATGGCGTTATCTTTATCTTCTTCACGATAACCAAAGCCGTCTAATATCATTAAGACATGCGGCGTTTTTTTATTCTGTGCGCCGTCTTCTTGCTTACTGCTGAGCTGCTGCGCCTGATTGTCGCCAATAGATTCTGATGCTTGCTGGGTACTGGTCATATATTACCGCTCCTCGAGTGAATGAACGCCTTCAATGCTATGTTAGGGTATAGAAAGCCCTATATATTAACACATATCTTAAAATAGCTGAAAAACTGACAATTTTTCACTAAAAAATGATGGGGTTTATATCGTTATCAAAAGCCCAAAAACTACCACAGATATCAGGTAACAATACTGCGTATCAATCTGTAATTCACCCTTGCAATCATTCATCTCATTGGTTAAGATGAATCTATTCTGAAGTGTTGGCTAGTAGATGTTTATTCCCTGAGCCGATAATGCTTTACCAGGATGTGGTACCTATCGTCTCATTGTGTATGCCTGCACCGCTTGCGGTGTATCAGGAAACCTGCAGAGAGGATGACGCATCCGCCCTGAACTTCACGGTTCATGGGTCACCATCTTACAGCGGCACTTCGGTTGTTTCATTCGGTTTGTAAATATGTTCTTTATAATTAATGTATTTACTGCCACCAAAAAGCCCCTTTCGTTAATGACGGAAGGGGCTTTTTCTATTCCTAATGAATGACTAAATCACTGTTACTCGTCATTAGCAGATTTGGTAATTTTTTTCACATCTTTAGGGATGTTTTTGGCCGTACCATCAACAGTCGTATGCTGTTTGAATACGTCACCAAACGGGTTTTGCTGTTGTTGACCAAATGGATTTTGGTTATTCATACCGCCTGCGCCACCGAATGGATTCTGACCACCCATTCCACCAAATGGATTTTGGCCGCCGCCCATTTGACCACCCATCTGTTTTGCCATCATTTCCATCATTTTTTGCTGATTGTTCATGACATAGTTATTGGCAAAGTCTTTGAGTTTCTTTTGTACTGGTGGCAAGATTACGAGTAGTGCGAGCACATCACTCAGCACACCTGGAATAAGTAGCAAGATACCCGCGACTGCCATGGCAATGCTCTTAATCATGGTGGCCTCTGGTGGACGCATTGCAGGATTCATCATACCACCTGCTTTCATCTGCTGAGCCATTGGATTCAAAGAAGCCATACCTTTACGCACAAGAGAAATACCGATCACTGCTGCGACAATAAACCAAAGGAATACCCACCAGCCGCTCATAAACTGAGCAAGCAAATACCACAGTAGCATCTCGATAATAAACCAAACGATGGCTATACCAACTATCTGACCCATAAAGTGTCGTCCTATAAAATAAAAACCAATAAATTGAGCGCCATGCAAATTAAAATGGCTAACATATGATGTATATGGGGATTGGTTGCTATACTATCAAACTTACGGCTGATTTTTAAGCCATAAAACAAAATGTAAGCAAGACGGAATACTATGGCAATTATTATCGGGATCGACCCAGGGTCACGCATGACGGGTTATGGAATAGTCCAGCAGACGGGTGATAAACTCACTTATATCGATGCAGGCACGATTCGCACAGATACCAAAGAGATGCCTGAACGCCTCAAACGTATTTTTAATGGATTGACCCGCATTACGCAGCATCACTTAAAATACACTGACGAGCCTATCTATACGGCGATTGAACAAGTCTTTATGGCAGAAAACCCTGATTCTGCACTCAAGCTTGGGCAAGCACGAGGCGCGGCTATTGCAGCGATGGTCGCCTTGGATTTAGAAGTATCAGAGTATACTGCTCGGCAGATCAAACAAGCGGTGTGCGGCTATGGTGCTGCTGCTAAAGAGCAAGTGCAGGAGATGGTTTGCCGCATACTACAGTTAGAAGTCGTACCACAGCAGGATGCAGCCGATGGTCTTGCCTGTGCTATTTGTCATGCGCACTCAAGCCATTCTATGAATAAAATACTACTTAATAGCTCTATGCGAGGACGCGGTGGCTCTAAGAAAAAGGGTCGTTGGCGTTTGACCGAAGAAGATTTGGGTAACTTGCGTTAAAGATAGGCGTTAAAGCAGACAAGCTTTAAAACCAATAGGCATTAAAATAGTGAGACAATAAAAAAACACGCTATTGGATGCGTGTTTTTTTATGAGTACCAGCGAGACCATCCCGAATTCTGTGTAACTGCCGTTTAGATTAAATGCTTGCTGATACGGTCATCAAACATAATCATAAAGCGATTTAAAGCAGACGTCCAGTTACGAATCGGCA
>NZ_JAKDJE010000107.1 GCF_030454045.1 Psychrobacter sp.
TAACAATTGAATTTGTTAATTATTTTATAACATTTTTAAGTAGGATTGACTATATAGAAGAGATTACTGCGTTATAACTGCGACTGCTTAATGTCATTACCTGATAAACAATAAAAAAGGCTTAACGATTGCTATCAACCGTTAAGCCTTTACTACTAAAAATAAGCTCGCTAAAGCTTATTGCAATGCCGCGTCCACTCTCGCCAAGTAATCTTCTTTTAATTCGTCGCTGATAAATGCTGATCTAAAAGAGTTTTTAACCAACATAACCACATCGGCTTCTGTTATCGGCAGATTCTCATATAAGTTGATAAAATTTTGGTTCACATAGCCCTTGAAATAGGCAGGATCGTCTGAATTGACGCTGATATTAAGCCCATAATCTAAAAGCTCTTTGATATTGTGCTCTTTATAATTATCAAAAACTCGCAGTTCAATATTTGAGTTTGGGCAAACCGTCAGTGGCATCTGCTCATCTTTGAGTCTTTGCATCAGCTCTGGGCTTTTTATCGACTGCACCCCATGGTCGATGCGGTTAATATTCAATAAATCCAGTGCTTCGTAAATATAAGAAAAGTCAGCCTCTTCACCCGCATGGGCGACCAGTTTAAAACCAGCTTGTTTGGCTTTTTTGAATACGTCTTTGAACTTCGATGGCGGGTTACCCAATTCTGATGAGTCCAGACCGACACCGATGATGTCCTCTTTAAATGCCATTGCTTGCTCTAATGTTTCAAACGCTGCTTCTTGTGATAAATGGCGCAAGAAACACATGATAATACAAGAAGTGATGCCATATTTTGCTTTGGCATCGGCGAGTGCATCTTTGATACCTGTGATGACCGCTTCAAAAGCCACGCCGCGCTCGGTATGGGTTTGCGGATCAAAGAATATCTCTGTGTGGATGACATTGTCTTCAACACATTTAAGAATGTACTCCCACGTCAAATCATAAAAGTCGTCGCGGGTAAGTAAGACATTTGCCCCTGCATAATAAATGTCTAAAAAGCTCTGCAAATTGGTGAAATTATAAGCACGGCGTACATCTTCTATATCTTTATAAGGAATGTTTACGTTGTTCTTTTTTGCCAATCTGAACATAAGCTCAGGCTCTAGCGATCCTTCAATGTGCAAGTGAAGTTCCGCTTTCGGTAGTTTCTTTATCAAATCAATCATAGTATTCCAATAATGGTGTCATCGAGACGAGCTGTAGACAATTTATATATTTGTACCGTCTTTAAACAGTACGAACATTTTGCGTGCGATATTTTAGCATCAAAACCCTAGAGACGAGAACAGTCACCTTCGACTCTATCAATAATGCGCTTCAAGATGCCGTATTACTATTTTAAAAATACCACGGCATCAGACAGCTCATTGCCTTCTGGATCATGTTCCAGATGATAATATTGCCGCAGCACTTGTCCCACTTCATCCAACAATTCAGCCAAACTCTCTTCTGTCTTTTTGTTGCTGATACCTGATACGGCCTTTTCACACATGGCGTGCCAAACCGTTGGACTAACATGCGTACTGATACCGCGGTCAGCCACAATCTCTAACTGATGCTCGCAGATATTGACATAGATCAAGACGCCAGTGTTTTCTTCGGTATCCCAGACGCGATACTCACTAAACAGATCAATTGCTCGCTCGCGACAATCCATATGATAAGCGTCTTGAATCGGTAAATGATTCTCTACAATCAAAAACACCTCACCGCGATGTCCACGCTCAGCGCGTGTCACCTCATCTGTCAGGCGTGCTTTGGCTTCTGCTGTGAGCCATTTGCTATGCAATAAAGGGACAAACAAGACCTGACGCCACCATCGAGCAAAACTGGGGGTTGAAGCATGGTTCTCTGCCATTATGTTATTTCCTAAAATACGTCATTGTTGATGATTACTGGTGTTTGGATAGTTGCAAACGTTCTTATTAAGACTCTAAGCTTTTAATAAATAGACACTTACCACGAGCCACCAGCACCGCCACCACCAAAACCACCACCGCCGCCACCAAAGCCGCCGCCACCGAAACCACCACCGCCAAAGCCGCCACCACTTCCGCCGCCCATACCTGGCAAGAAAATCATACCGCCTCTACGCCCACCTTTACCGCCGCCTTTGCCACCATCGCCGCCACGGGAAATCAAGAACATCCATATAAATATCGCCATGATCAATGTCATAAAAAAGCCGCCGCCAAGCGCTAATGAACCGGCGAAAAAGCCCCCTGCAGTAACGATAGAGCCAAATACTCGGCCCAAAATATTGGTAATAAAGCTACCAAATATCATGGCCATGATAAATAAGAAAATAGGTGACGGTAGCTCATCTGAGCCTTGCACGGCACTACGCTCAGCAGCTTGGGCATCAGCACGAGCCAATACCTCAGGATCAGCCGTTAGGCGTGTCTTAAGTGCATCCACGCCAGCCAGTATCCCAGCACCATAGTTGTCTTGCTTAAATAAAGGTGTAATGTCCTCACGGATAATACGATTGACCGCAGCATCTGGCAATACACCCTCTAACCCATAGCCTGTGAGGATATACATGTCACGGTCATTGACTGCTACGACGATGAGCAGACCATCGTCGATATCTTTGTCACCCAATTGCCATTTTTCTGCAACCTGTAAAGCATAGTCAAATATAGGCAAACCATTGGTTGTTGGTACGATGACCACTGCTGCTTGTGCCAAACCCTGCTGATAAATATTTCTTAGCTGCGCCTCTAGACGCTGTTTTTCTTGCGGATTTAAGATGTTGGCCTGATCAACGACTGGTTCATTCAGTATGAGTTTGTCAGCATCGACGCTCTGGGCACTTGAGCGTACTGGTGGCTGATCTGGTGTTTGTGCGCTGGCGGCTGCCTCACCATTTGCCGCACTTTGGTTAATGGCATCGTTGCCAAGCACCGCGCCATTGATAGCATCATTATTTAATACTGCATCATTGATCGCCTCATTGGACTCCCCAGCTTTAGCAATGGCTACCAAGTCTTCAACACTACGATTTTGCAGATTTGAGGGGCTATCTGTCGCTACAGCCGTGCCAACATCGTCACCAGGCGCAGCATGTGACATCGATACACCACTGACGCTAAGTACCAACAGTAACGCTGATAAGATTGCTTTTGAATTATTCATCTAATCTATACCACCTCAAATGACATTTTTACAAGTTACGAGACATCAACCAATCGTCATTACGTCATCAGTCAAATAAATAAAGCGGCAGAAACCGCTCTATTCTTATATATCAATTGCGCTCTACTCTGCTTGGGCAGAGTCACCAAAATCAACATTAGGCGCTGTCGAGATGGCATCTTCATTAGCGACGCTAAAGTTTGGCTTGGTATCCATACCAAATACTTTTGCGGTGATATTGGTTGGGAACTGGCGCACGGTGGTATTGTAGCCTTGCACTTCTTGGATATAACGATTACGAGCAACCGTGATGCGATTCTCAGTCCCTTCTAGCTGCGCTTGCAGATCTTGGAACAGCGCATCTGATTTTAGCTCAGGGTAACGCTCAGACACTGCCATCAGGCGTGACAGTGCGCCTGTCATCTGATCTTGCGCAGCGGCATAGCGTTCCATCGCTTCTGGGTCATTGAGCACTTCAGGCGTCACCGTGATGCCGCCCGCACGCGAGCGCGCTTGTGCCACTTGGGTGAACACTTCTTGCTCTTGTTCAGCATACTGCTGTACGACTTTGACCAAGTTTGGCACCAAATCGCTGCGGCGCTGATATTGGTTGACCACTTCTGACCACGAAGCAGTCACTTGCTCATCTTGCGCCTGCAGATTGTTATAACCGCAACCACTCAAACCGACAGTAGAGGTCGTCAATAGTGCTGCTAGTATCATCGGTTTCATAATAGATTTACGCGTCATCGATGTTTCTCCTGATAATAATAAATATGTGGTAACACGTTTTTTAATCATTTTTGTCTCTATTTTACCCTCATCACTTAATGGTCATAGAGACTCTGTATTTTATGTATAGGTATACACTTGTAGGCTAGTTATTTGTAACTAAAATAAAAGCCTTAGTTAGGTCGCTTGGCTTCTTTTATAGACTCCAAGCTATTGTGCTAATAATGAGGCTAACGTGATGCTTTTACAATTGACCGTTACCAAAACACAACCGCAACAACTGGGTGTCATTTTTTTGGTTATACCTTTATGTAATGCTATTACTATTTAGATAGACTAAAGTTTATTAAATGGATTGCCAGCTCATAAATTCGCTTCTTTATTAAGGCTAATGATGCATAAATCGATGGTCCAAAAATAAAACTTATCCGTCCATACACAAAGAAATTTCTAGTAATTAGGGCAAAAATATGGCAAATTGCAGTTACGTAGCCGTACGGTTTGAATACATTTGGTAGTGGACTTATAGTTTGATACGTATTAGTGAGTTGATCGATGTGTAAAAAAGACATTATTCAACTTATGAATACTCCACTAATACCATCAATTCGCCCTACCAGCAGTGTAGCCAATCGGGACGGCTCATAGCAATTGGGTGTCATCATTGTGATGCGCATTTAATTATATAACCGCCTGTTTTATCCGTGGGTTCACTTATAACGCATCTTGCTTACGACTTGGTGATAAGGGACTGCAATAATTGAGGCTGTAGAACAATCACAAACTCAGCTGATATTAATGCTATCAATGATAAACGCTATCTTAGTAGTTTTTATCAATGATAAGCCAAGCGGATAAATACAGACAACTACAGTCCATTCTTGGTGGCTAAGCACGTATGAGACTTGATGAGTAAGTTAAAGTCGATGCAGATAATTTAACTGCTTAACTTAAATAAGTAAGTTAACCAGTTAATTTACTCCTAGCATACAGAGCCACCTTGAGACAGTACTAGGAATATACATATGGAAGGTTTAGTTAACTTAGTAAACGGAATTATCTGGAGCCCAGCACTGATCTATCTGTGCTTGGGCGCTGGTCTGTTCTATTCTATCATGACGCGCTTCGTACAAGTACGTCTATTCGGTGAAATGATCAAACTACTATTCACTGGTAAGTCCAGTACTGATGGTATTTCGTCATTTCAGGCACTAGCCGTTTCCCTCGCAGGACGTGTGGGTATGGGTAACATCGCTGGGGTAGCTGCTGCTATCGGCTTCGGTGGTCCAGGTGCTGTATTTTGGATGTGGATCGTCGCCTTCCTAGGTGCATCTACTGCCTACGTTGAATCTACGCTTGCACAGATTTACAAAGAAAAAGATGTGGTGACTGGCGAATATCGCGGTGGCCCTGCTTATTACTTTGAGCGTGCGCTTGGTCAAAAATGGTACGGCATCCTCTTCGCAATCGCTTCTATTTTATCATGCGGTATGTTCTTACCTGGCGTACAGGCCAACGGTGTTATCAGTGCATTCGCACAGGTAATGGGCGAAGGTACAATCATGAACATCGGTAGCCTAGAAGTTGGCTCTATGCGCTTGGTTGGCTTGGCCATTATCTTAGTCGTCTTAGGTGTCATCATTTTCGGTGGTATTAAGCGTATTGCAACTTTTACCGAATTTGCCGTTCCATTTATGGCACTTGGTTACATCGTCCTCGCCTTAATCATCATGTTCAGCAACTTCAGCCTGATCCCAGATGTGTTTGGTATGATCGTTGGTGATGCATTCACTGCACAAGCAGGTTTTGGTGCAGCAATCGGTTGGGGTGTTAAGCGTGGTATTTACTCTAACGAAGCAGGTCAGGGTACAGGTCCTCACGCTGCCGCAGCTGCTGAAGTTGAGCATCCATCACAGCAAGGTCTTGTTCAGGCATTCTCAGTATATGTTGATACATTGTTGGTTTGTTCTGCGACTGCATTCATGATCTTATCTACTGGCATGTACAACATCCAAGGTACACTACCAGATGGTCAGTTCATTGTTCAGAACGTTGCCGCTACGACTGAAATCAATGCGCCTGCGTTTACGCAGATGGCAATGGAATCGGTATACGGTACGTTTGGTAATGCCTTTATCGCAATTGCTGTATTCTTCTTTGCCTTTACCACAATCCTAGCGTATTACTATATCGCTGAAGTAAACGTCGCTTACTTGACACGCTTCCTTGGTCGTAACGCAAACAAAACTGGTCTATTCCTCGTTAAAGTATTGATCATGGCGATGGTTGCTTATGGTGGTCTTAACTCAGCTGGTTATATCTGGGCCATCGGCGATATCGGTGTTGGTCTTATGGCTTGGCTCAACATTGTTGGTATTTTGGTTATCTTCATTGTTGCTCGTCCAACCCTTACCATGCTTAAAGACTATGAAGCACAGCGCAAAGCTGGTGTTACACGCTATAGTTTTGATCCTGCAAAATTCGGTATCAAAAACTCTCCTTACTGGGAAGAGCGTCATCTAGCAGAGCAAAAAAGAACGAATGCAGACCCACTACGTAAGTAACATAGATAATATGCACTAACGTAGCTACTGCTCAATTTTATCCAGTATTATCAAAAGCCCGAGGTAATAGTCTCGGGCTTTTTTGTTGCAAATAAATAAAGCAGATTTTTAATATATCGCTGCTACGCACCATCATCTTATAGACACAAAAAAGCCCAGCATTATAGCTAGGCTCTTTTACTCTTGTTAAGTCTCAGAATGACTTAACTAAGCTTAAGCAAATATTAATCTTACTCAGGCATCAATACTGCATCGATAGTGTGAACCACACCATTGGTTGCCATGATATCAGTACCTGTGATGTTGGCTGTGTTACCAGTCGCATCAGTGATTACATTGGCATCGCTGATTGAGATGGTTTTGCCGTTCGCCGTCTCAATATCAGTGCCATAAGGGATGTCAGCTGCTTTCACTTCCATTGGAACAACGTGATAAGGCAATACGGTTTTTAATAAGTCTTTATTAGCCAATAGCTCGTCTTTGGTCACGCCTAATTTTTCTAATACAGGGGCAAATGCATCATCAGTTGGTGCAAATACAGTGTATTTGGTGTCTTCCATCAACATGGTGTCAAGACCTGCTGATTGTAGTGCCGCTGTCAGAATAGTGAGATTGTCATTGTTTGCAGCGATTTCTGCGATGGTTTGTGTCGCTTCCATATTCATGTCATCTGCCATTGGCTCGGCTTCAACCATTGGATCGGCTTCGGTCTCTGCTACTGGCTCAACCACCACTTCTTCAGTAGTAGCCTCAGGCTCAACCGGATCTGCAACGGTTTCAGTATCGTTACATGCTGCTAATGACATCGCTGCTGTTACTACTGCGATCGATAATAAATTCTTCTTTAACATGGGTCATTCCTTTTTAATAATTGGATGTCTGGTTTGTCTAGCGAATAACTGTCTTTACTATAGTCAATCCTACTTAAAAATGTTATAAAATAATTAACAAATTCAATTGTT
>NZ_JAKDJE010000034.1 GCF_030454045.1 Psychrobacter sp.
GATTAGTGAGGTGCTCTTCTTTTTTCAATCACTTTCGAAGTTGAGAGTGGGGTTTTATATATACTTATTTATTCTGATATCAGCTCACTAAAACGATTGTTATCGCAGTTAACATCATTATTAAAAAGGATTTTTGTGCCCGTGAAAAAACAAAACAGCCTCACCAAATTAGTCAACCCCAATGGACTGCAGCATGCTGGTTATTTGGCAGTCGCCAAAACACGTGCCAAAGTGCTCAAAGCCATCTCTTATGTCATACCAATCAGAAGACCGATGTTATTTGTGGGCGAGTCCGCTTGCGATGAGCTATGCGACATGCTGATCAATGAAGGCAACACCAATGTGTTTATCGTCACTGATGCCGTACTAAACAAACTCGGTATCCCTGCAAAAGTCACTGATTATCTAGACACAAAAAATATCAACTACCACATCTATGATGGCATCACGCCAGATCCTACCTTTACCGTTGTGGAAGAAGGACTGCGCCAATCTATTGATGCCCATTGTGATGCGATTGTTGCCATTGGTGGCGGCTCTGTGATTGATGCTGCCAAAATGATTGCCTTGTCTCAAGGCAACAAATGCAAGCCCAAGCAGCTGATCGGTATTCTTAAAGCAAGAAAACCTGCAGCTCCGTTGTACTGCGTACCGACGACAGCGGGTACTGGCTCTGAGGCAACCCTTGGTGCGGTGATATCTGATGACCAAACGCATCAAAAGGCGTTGTCTATCGATCCAAGAATGGTGCCGCTCGCCGCCGCGATTGATCCACTTATTATGAAAGGCATGCCAGCCTACATCACCGCAGATACGGGCATCGATGTATTGACCCATGCATTAGAAGCATGGATGAGTGTCAATGCAAGTGTCGAGACGGATTACTATGCCGCCTCTGCTGTCAAATCTGTCATGCATTATCTACCACTGGCTTATAAAGATGGCGGCAATCTAAAAGCAAGAGAAGAGATGGGAGTGGCTGCTCACTACGGCGGTATCGCGTTTAACAAAGCAGGTCTGGGATATGTCCATGCCATTGCTCACCAATTAGGAGCCCACTATCATATCCCTCATGGCCGTGCCAATGCGATCGTGTTGCCTTATGTGCTTGATGTCAATCGTAAAGCAAGCAAGCAAAGACTGGCTGCACTGGCAAAAAGAACAGGTATGGTAGCAGATGGCCAAGCAGGTAATGGCGATAGGGAGATCGCAGATCATCTTATCGAGCAAGTACGAGCGCTGATTGCTACTTTGAATATTGACGTGGCTGTAGATGGCATGCAGACCAATGATTTTGATGACATTGCAAAAGCGGCTGCAAAAGAAGTCAGTGATACGTATGCCGTGCCAACATACCTCTCTTCCTCTGAAATCAAAAAGATTTTGTTGAAAATTAAGCAAGCAAGTGATGCAAGTGCAGATATAGACCACCAGAAAATGTCATAATCAAACAATTACCGTCTACAATGATTAACCTAGTTATCGTAACAATCATTACAAGACTCTGGCGTACACGAGAAACCAGTCGTAATAGAAATTGTTCCTGCTGGCAAGTTTTATAGTCAATCCTAAATAAATAGATACATTATATATCAAGGTGGAACTGGTCTAAATTTTCCTTGTGTGCTGTGTCTACGCAGACAGAGGCTGCGAAAAATTTATCCCAGTCCCACTGTATCGTTTTTATACTGAATTCACTATATCCTGCCGAAGCGTATCATCAAGATTATTATAAGAAGAATCCGATACGTTATAAGGCTTATACGTTCAATTCAGGACGCTATCAGTTTATCGAAAGCGTATACGGCAAAGACTATGAGCTTGATTTTAGTCAGCTCAAGCCAATTGTAGATAGTGCACAGCCAGTTACCTCCAGTCAAGCGCCAAACAGTAAAGCAACTGCAGGATTCAACCCAGATACCTTTATCAAACCAACGCAGGATGAGCTAAAAAAATCGCTCACTGATATTCAGTATAAAGTCACTCAAAAGGACGGTACCGAGCGCGCCTTTAATAACGAGTATTGGGATAATAAAGCGCCTGGATTGTATGTAGATGTGGTATCTGATGAGCCGCTATTTTCTTCTCGTGATAAATACAAGTCTGGCACGGGTTGGCCGAGCTTTAGGCGTCCTTTAAACACAAATATGGTGGTAGAAAAAGCAGATCCGGGTATCTTTGGGATGCGTACCGAGATTCGTAGCCGCTACGCAGACTCACATGTGGGCCATGTATTTGATGATGGTCCAGCACCGCCAGCAAGCGCTATTGTATGAACTCAGCAGCACTACGCTTTATTCCGCTCGCACAAATGGAAGCCGCTGGTTACGGTCAATGGATGGACGAGGTTACACCTATTGGCTAACGCCAATGTAATCCAGCTCTATAGTCAACACAATAGCAAAAAGGACGCTAAATGCGTCCTTTTTGCTATTTGTAATAGATAAAATCGTTCACAGTATTTAGAAAGCAGGCTGACGTTTAGGTACCGCGCCCAAAAACTCGTTACGAGCTTGGATATTGTGACTGTATTCACCAAGCATCGCAGTACTACGCGTAGTCGAATGCTGTTTGCTGACGCCGCGCATCATCATACACATGTGTGAGGCATCCATGACCACCGCCACACCGCGACAGCCAGTGACATCCATGATGGTTTGTGCAATCTGTTCACTCAGGTTTTCTTGTATTTGTAGACGACGAGCAAACATATCGACAATACGGGCAAACTTCGACAGTCCCAGTACTTGGCCGTCAGGCAGATAGCCGATATGCGCGACACCATGGAACGGTAGCATATGATGTTCACACAATGAATAAAACTCAATGTTTTGCACCAGTACCAGCTCACGATTGGTCGATGGAAAAACCGCATCATTAACCACTTCATCTATGCTTTGATGATAGCCTTTGGTCAAGTGAGCAAAAGCCTTTGCAGCACGTACAGGTGTGTCTAATAAGCCAGGACGATTCAAGTCTTCGCCAGTCGAACCAATCAGTTGGCGATAGGATTCAGTACTTTCTTTATAATCTGGGGTTATTATTGGGGTGTTACTCATAAGTTTGGCAGCCATCCAAAATGTGGGTGTAGCTTAACGCTGAATCCTATTGTGTCAGGATTCTTATAAAAATTGTGCAAGCTGGGAAGGGCTGTGATTATACTTGAAATCTGCTGAACTTCATACTGCTGTAGCAAGCAGTTGAGTGTTTAATCCGTTCAGAGTCGTCAGACAAATCAATAGGGCCATAACTATAACGGTGTATACCGTTTAGAACGTTTATATAAAGACCGTTATGGGTGGCAGATATCTGATTGGTTTACTAAATGAGAGGTTAATACAACGTTAATGAGAGTCGACAAGTACAGTTTACGACTGTTTACTTAAATGAATTCGTGTATAATGAGTCATCTTTTTATTTGCCTTATTTTATAACGCTTAACCTTCTAAAGATTCTAAATAACTCTATATTCTAAACATCTCAATTGATTCAAAAGGAAATATTATGCTACTACAAGGACAACGATTTGTCGTCACTGGCATCGCAAGTAAACTCTCTATCGCTTGGGCCATTGCAGAAGCGCTACATCGCGAAGGTGCTTCACTGATCTTGACGTATCCGAATGATAAAATCAAAAAGCGTGTGGACATGGCTGCCGAACAGTTCGAAGCGGATTTGGTGCTAGAGTGTGATGTCGCCTCTGATGAGTCGATTGCTGCATGCTTTGAGCAAGTAACCGCGCATTGGGGCGATGGTATCAACGGTGTGGTACACGCTATTGGTTTTGCGCCAATGGATCAGCTCGATGGTGACTTTGTCAATGCTACCACGCGTGAAGGCAGCCACATAGCACATGATATCTCTAGCTACAGCTTTGTGGCATTGGCAAAAGCAGCTCGTGAGTTGCTTGCAATGCGTCATGGTTCTATGCTGACCTTGACTTATGAAGGCAGTATCTCAGTATTGCCAAACTACAATGTCATGGGTATGGCAAAAGCCAGTCTTGAAGCCAGCGTGCGCTATTTAGCGACTTCTATGGGCGGCGAAGGTATCCGTGTCAATGCGATCTCAGCTGGCCCAATTCGCACGCTCGCGGCTAGTGGCATTAAGTCATTCCGCAAAATGCTCGATATCAGCGAAAAAATCGCACCACTACAACGCAATGTCAATCAGATGGAAGTAGGTAATGCAGCACTATTTCTATTATCGCCTTGGGCATCTGGTATCACAGGTGAGATCATGTTTGTTGATGCTGGCTTCAATACCGTGGCTATCAGTGAGCAATTGATGATGCTGGATGAGCCAGCTCAATAATCATGTAGAGGTTTTTGTTGCAAAGGTCATGATGAGTGAGCGGTGCAATTATTGAAAAGGCAGCCGATTGGTTGCCTTTTTTAGTTATACTATGGATTTTTTACAGCGTGCCTCTAGGGGACGACTATGATAACCAAATTACCCAAATGGATACTGTGGGGCGGGGCGGTATTGGCGTTTAGCGCTGGCTGCGTGAATACAACCGCATTGATGGGTTTTGCCAATCTATCGGTTTCTCATGTCACTGGTAATGTCAGCTTATTTGCTGCAGCTATCGCTTATTCAGACGCCCACAGTATTTTGTATATCGGAGCGCTTTTGCTGTCTTTTTTGGCAGGAGCGATATTGAGTGGTTTTGTCATTGGGCAGACATCCTTAACACTAGGCCGTCGTTACGGGCGTGCGCTATATTTTGAAGCAGCATTACTAATAGCAGGCTACTGGTTATATCAGCAGCATGATTATCTCGGACAGTTGGCAGCAGCGATGGCTTGCGGTTTACAAAACGCGATGGTAGCCACGTATAGCGGTTCAGTCATTCGCACGACGCATCTGACTGGACTGACTTCTGATATCGGTGCAGCCATTGGGAATTGGCTGGCGGGTCGCTCAATCAGTAAGCCGACCTTGGGATTTCAATCTATTATCTGGTATTGCTTTTGCGGCGGTAGTGCCGTAGGTGCATTCCTATTTGCTAAGATTGGTTATGACGCATTGTTCCTGCCGATCACAATCGTTCTGTCCGCAGCATTTATATACAACTATGTCTCAAGTACCTTACCAGAAAAGCGACAACCAAAACTATAAAAGCGCTCATCATTACGATCAGCGCTTTTTATTTATTGTATTGTTGCTAAAGCACCAGCTCTAAAAAACCAGTCTGCTATCAATACAGTCTTTTATCTTGCTTCTTCTTGATGATCTTCATACTCATGCATACCTTGCATCATGTCTAGTGCAGAATCATCTGTACGCTGTTGATCTTCTTTGGCTAGACCGTCTTGATTGATGTCTTTTGGGGCCATCTTTGTGGTTGCGTCAGTTTTATTTGAGTCTGTCATAATATCATGCCTCGTTTTTATTGATCATTGTCTACCTAACTCTATGATTATGTGATAACCATTTTCACTTGTACAGTTCTAATTAATAAAATTTTGGAAGCTTTATGTAATTTATCAATCAGGATCATGGTAAGCAGCAATGAGTCGCTAGGGTAAAAGCTCAAACAAAGTTTGTAAATCATTATCGTTAATAAATCAAATAGATATCTCAAAAATAAAATATTAATCAATATGTATTCATATATAAGTTATTCTGATATGATATTTTCGCGCGTAATATTCATTATATGAATATCATGATGCCTTATAACAAGTGTGTGTTGCAATGATTTTTGACTTCATACTCACTCTGGATGCGATAAGGATAATTTATGTCAGAGAAAAAGCTGGATAGCCACCTGCCTGATGATGGCAATGAGTATCTATTTACCGATACTTTTCCAAAAGGGACAGGCAAGGGGTTGATAGTGGTTGCTATTGCCGCAATCATTAGTTTTATTATTTATAATGTTTTACCATTTGAAGTCAGTGCCAATAAAGGGCTAACGTTGTTATTCTTTATTGGCGTGCTATGGCTCACTGAGGCGATACACGTCACAATCACTGCGATCTTGGTGGTTGTGGTTGGGACTTTGGTTGGTATTCCTGATTTTAATGCTGAAGTAGGTCTGCAAAGCTTTGCCAGTCCCATTATTTATCTCTTCTTTGGCGGTTTTGCCTTGGCGGCCGCGTTACATGTACAAAAATTGGATAGAAAGATTGCGCTAAAAATCTTGTCCTTATCAGGGGGTAAGCTAAGTACCGCGGTCTCGTTGATTTTTGGAGTGACGGCATTTTTGTCGATGTGGATCTCAAATACGGCGACCACCGCAATGATGCTACCGCTCGCACTTGGTATCTTGACGCAAGTGGACAGTAAAGAAGATCGCGGTACGTTTGTGTTTGTACTGCTCGGTATTGCTTATTCAGCAAGTTTGGGTGGTTTGGGTACGATTGTTGGCTCGCCACCAAATGCGATTGCGGCAAAAGCCTTGGATATTGCGTTTGTTGATTGGATGAAATTTGGTATTCCAATGATGCTGATACTATTGCCAGTATTGTTGGGCGCGATGTATCTATTTCTAAAGCCCAATCTAAACCGCACGATGACCCTACAGCAAGATGAAACTATTCATTGGACCAAGCCGCGCGTGCTGACGATTATTGTCTTTATTGTGACAGCGGTGAGCTGGATACTCTCTAAGCAAATTGGTGCTGCAGTTGGTATTGAAGATACTGATGCTGTTATTGCATTGCTGGCAGCAGTGGCGGTCGTGAGTCTGGGGCTGGTGTCTTGGAAACAAGTGTCAGACAACACAGATTGGGGTGTATTGATGCTGTTTGGTGGCGGTATTGCGCTATCGAATATCCTAAAAGCTTCAGGTGCGTCATTAGTACTGGGTGAGACGGTTGCTAATGGCTTACAAACTGCACCGCTATTGGTTGTGATGCTTGCAATCTCAGCCTTCATTATTTTCTTGACAGAGTTTGCATCCAACACAGCATCAGCCGCGCTCTTAGTCCCTGTATTTGTGGCAATTGCCGAGCACATGGGTATACCGAGCGAAGTCTTAGTACTTATTATTGGTATCGGTGCGTCCTGTGCCTTTATGCTACCAGTTGCCACGCCGCCAAACGCTATCGTATTTGGTACAGGTTTGATCAAACAAACAGAGATGGTACGTACAGGTGTCATCCTCAATATTATCTCTACTGTTATCGTTGGCTGTTGGGCGTATTTTTTCCTACTATAAGTCTAACGAACCATTAGCATTACCGTGATAAATAAAACCTGATGTCTCAATATTAATGAGGCATCAGGTTTTTATTTTGTGTACTCTATTGATTTATCATATCGACATTTATGGGGAGAATAGACCGTATGATACCCTCTGACCGTAAGACTCCTTTTACCATTGCTGCTATTTCAGATATCCATAGCAATGTCTTTGCGCTTGACGCTGTGCTTGCCGATATCAAAAAGCGCGGTGTTGATCAAATCGTCAATTTGGGTGATATTTTATATGGACCGATAGCGCCTAGGGCGACCTATGAATTACTAATGACCTATCGAGATGATATTATTACCATCCGAGGCAATCAAGATAGGCAGATTTATGAAGCGACGGAAGCAGAAATTGCTAACAATCCAACAATGGATTTTATTGTCAAAGATTTACCTAAAGACGCGATTGAATGGATGCGCGCTTTACCGTTTGATTGTCATTTAAATGAGGATGTTTATCTTTGTCATGGGACGCCAACCGATGACATGGTATATTTGCTTGAGGATATTGCAACAGGTGCACCGACAGTACGTAGCGACTCAAATATCTTGTCATTATTAAATGGTATCGCTAGCCCTGTCATTATCTGTGGACATACGCATATTGCGCGTACAGTCACACTATCGTCAGGGCAAATGGTTATTAATAGTGGCAGTGTGGGTTACCCAGCTTACGAAGATGATTTGCCCATTATTCATAAGATGCAAACGTATTCGCCTCATGCCAGCTACGCGCTGATAACCTTTATAGAGACACCGCGAGGTAAACGCTGGCAAACTGAGCATATTAAAGTGGCTTACAATCATAAAGCAGCAGCAGAACTGGCACTCAAAAATGGACGTAAAGATTGGGCATTTGCACTGAATACTGGACGAGTATTGCAATAAGACGGGATCGATATCAGGCTCAAATCAAACTAGCTACAATGAAAAACTGATAAGGACGGCGTTATATGCTCACTCTATATATGGTTCAACTTGGCGCTCGCCCCAAAGGTCGTCTGATTGAGCAGCATGATATCTTTTTTGGTGTGGCCAATCACGTTAGTGAGCTAGTAGGAGATATCAACCAGCATTGGCCAGAGGTCAAAAATAAATGGCACATTGATTCGTATCGAGCGATTACTAAGGTTGATGGTTACACGATCAAATTGGTTGAAACAGCTAAGCAAATCACAAAAGGTGCTGATTTAAAGCTATTTTTTATCAATTTGGGCGGCTATCAGCAGGGCAGTTTTGAAGAGTTTCATTATAAATTGCTTACTGTCGCCACCAGTAAGGCACAAGCCATTAAGCAAGCCAAGCAAAGCGAGTTTTATAAACAGTTTACTTTTAAAGATGATGCATCGCCGTTCGATGCCGCCTCTCATATTGATGATAAGTTTGAAGTAGATATAGACGATATCTATAACGTGAATGATCTGCTCTCAAATGTACAGCTGTTGATTGAGCCTATCGCTGAGATAGGGGAGAACAATATTGAGATTGGAGAAGATAAAGAGTATGTGGGATACTTAAGTATCAAGAACCTAAAGAAGTTATCATAATATGGCTTTAAATATGTATTACAAAAGCGGTCTAATTCGCAAAATTCGCTGCCAAATCTCTGACGATATGCTGCCCATCCTTTATCAGATTCACGATAACGCAAAATTTCCACGATTAACGTGGTTAATAGACAATCTTTATGAAAATCCGCAGATTCGTCCTGACGTAGCGAAAGAGTTAGCTAATGAGATGTTAGGGTTTGAAAAATTGATACTGTCACTACATCTTCCTTTTCCTAGGCTGGCACTGCAGAAAATATATACCTTTTTTGTGGGAGCTGCGGCTCACCAACAGGTTATTTATACTGTTAGTCATTAGTTTTCTCATTTAGACCATTTCTATGCCTTTAATAATGTGAAATTTAATATTTATGGTCTAAGTGTGTCTTGATTTAATACTGATTATTAGATAGAGGCGTTATCGTCCTCATAGCCATAGAAAAAACTTGAGCTTTGCAACTAAGCATCATACAAGCATCATAACTACCTTGAATCGCCCTGCATTTGCCTCCATAATCTAACCACCTCTATATAATAAATAGCCTAAGCAAATATGTCTGATACTTTCAAAAATAATGATTCCACCATCTCTACTATAGATGACGCTCATAATACCAATGAATCAAAAACACCATTGACTGATTTACCAGTACTTGCAAAAGACAATTACTATTTAAACCGTCTCAAACGAGAGCTGGCTCGCGCTGCGGTGTCTAACAATAAGAAGTCTGGTCGTCACTCTGAGCAAAAAAACAACCAAGATGATATCCTTGCCAAGAAGCGTGCCCAGTACGATAAGATAAAGACGCGCTCTCAAGGGGCGGTACAGGCACGTATTGATAGTATTCCGAATGACTTACCTGCTAAATTGAATCTTGATCTACCAGTAAGTCAACGTGCAGAAGACTTGGTGCAAGCGATCATTGATAATCAGGTCATTATTGTGGCGGGTGAGACAGGTTCTGGTAAAACAACGCAGCTACCTAAGCTTGCCATGCTGGCAGGACGCGGTATTACCGGACAGATAGGGCATACGCAACCAAGGCGATTGGCGGCGCGTAGCGTTGCAAACCGTATTGCCGAAGAGCTGGGTGAGCCTTTGGGTAATACGGTTAGTTTTAAGATTCGCTTTAATGAGCAAGGCTCCGCGCAATCTGTAGTCAAGCTGATGACCGATGGTATTTTGCTGGCTGAGCTGGGTCACGATCGTTTTTTGAGTAAATACGATACGATTATTATCGATGAGGCGCATGAGCGTAGTTTGAACATTGACTTTATCATGGGTTATCTCAAAAAAATGCTGCCCAAGCGTCCAGATTTAAAAGTCATTATCACTTCAGCGACCCTTGATACCACGCGCTTTAGTGAGTACTTTAGCCGTTATGATGCCAAGCTAAAACGGCAAGTGCCTGCACCTATCTTTAATGTTGAAGGGCGTAGTTTTCCAGTGGAAGTTCGTTATCGTCCGCTGACGGATGAGCCAGTAAACAGCTCAGAAGATGACAGCTACGATGATTTTGAAGAAAATCTACCGCGTGCTGTCGTTGCTGCTGTCGAGGAGTGCTTTAGTGACGCGCAAAATAAAGGTCATGCTGATCAGGCTGATATCTTGATATTTGCCGCGACCGAGGCGGAAATTCGTGAAATGCAAGAAGTGCTTGAGCGTCATGGCCCACGTCATACCGAGGTGCTACCGCTGTTTGCACGGCAAACGTATGAAGAGCAACAGCGTATCTTTCAGCCATCAGGTCGAGGTCGACGTATTGTCATTGCGACCAACGTTGCAGAGACAGCATTGACGGTGCCGGGTATTCGCTATGTGATTGACTTAGGATTTGCGCGGATTTCGCGTTACTCGTATCGCTCACGTGTACAGCGCTTACCGATTGAGGCGATTTCGCAAGCGGCTGCCAACCAACGTAAAGGTCGTTGTGGCCGTGTCGCTCCAGGTGTCTGTATTCGCTTATATTCTGAGGAGGACTTCAACAGTCGTCCTGAATTTACTGAGCCTGAGATTCTACGTACCAACTTGGCGTCTGTGATATTACAGATGGCAAACCTGCGCTTGGGCAGTGTCGATGACTTTGATTTTATTGAGCCACCTGATAGTAGGTTAGTCACAGATGGTCATAAATTGCTTAATGAGCTAGGAGCCATTACGTCCAAAAAGGACAGTACTCAAGATAAACGAAACCCATCAAAACGGCAAAAAGGGCTTGAGCACCTGCGCTTGACCGCAACAGGCCAGAAAATGGCACGTATGCCAATCGATCCACGGCTGGCACGTATGCTGGTGGCTGGTTCTGACTTTGATTGTATACGTGAGATGCTTATCGTGGTGGCGGCGCTTGCGGTACAAGATCCACGTGAGCGCCCTGCCAACAAGCGTACGCAAGCGGATCAAAAACATGCGGTCTTCCGTCAAGATGACTCTGATTTCTTGTTTTATTTGAGCCTGTGGAAAGCACTGTTTGAAAAAGACGAAGACAGCAATAAACTGTCTGGTAATCAGCGTAAGCAGTTTGCGAAAAAGAACTATTTAAGCTTCCCGCGTGTTCGTGAATGGCATCAAACGCATCGTCAATTGCTACAAATGGTGACAGATCTTAAGCTGATAGATACCAGTGATGCACAAGCGTCCGATAAAAATGTCGCTAAGAATGACCCGACTGCAATCGAAGACGAAGCGTTAAAAGCGGTCAAATACGCCAATTTGCACCGAGCGTTATTAACAGGATTATTGTCCATCATTGCGCATAAGACTGAAAGCCGCGGTGAGTATTTGGCGGCGCGTCAGCAAAAAGCCAAAATATTCCCAGCGAGTACGGTATTTAAACAAATACCGCCTTGGGTGATGGCGTTTGAGATGGTTGAAACCTCGCAAGTGTTTATGCGTACCGTTGCCAAAATTGAACCCGAGTGGATTATTTCAGCGGCAGGAAACTTGCTCAAATATCATTACTTTGAGCCGCATTGGTCCAAAAAGACAGGACGAGTCAAAGCGTACGCGCAGATTAGTTTATTTGGCTTGATTATTATCAGTAAGCAGCTTACCAATTACGAGCAAGTAAACTTGGTCGAGTCACGAGAGATATTCATTCGTGATGGGTTAGTGACTGGTAATTTCGGTCGCAATGCGCCATTTTTGCAGCACAATATGGACAAGATTGCCCATGTTGAGCGCATCGAAGACAAGCTACGTCGTCGGGATCTATTGGTTGATGAAGAGACGCTATATCAGTTCTATGATAAAAAGATTCCCGAGCACGTCGCCAGTCGCAAAACGTTTGAAGACTGGCGGGCAGAGGTAGAAAAAAACGATGCTAAGTATCTGTTTTTTACCGATGAAGACGTACTTACTAGTCAAGCACCGACCACGGGCGATTTCCCAGAAGTATGGAAGCTGGGTGATCTAAAGCTGCCACTGCGTTACGTCTTTGATCCAGCAAGTGATGATGATGGCGTGACCATACGCGTACCGCTTGCTGCATTACCACAGCTCGACGCCATTGAGCTACTATGGGGTGTGCCTGGTTGGCGCTATGAGCTGGTATTGCAGTTGCTCAAATCATTGCCAAAAGATATCCGTCGTCAGATCGTCCCTATACCTGATACCGCAGATAATTTGTTTGATGAGTTGCAGCAGCAAGGCGGACAAGGGCTGTTAAAACAGCTGTGCCAAGCGCTCAATCGCCGCGGTATTATGTCGGTGACGCCGGAGAGCTTTAGCCCTTCTACGATTGACCGTTATTTGCAGCCACAAATTTGTGTGGTCGATGACAAAAACCGCATCATTGAAAAAGGCCGTGATCTACAAACGCTACAGATTCGTCATGCCTCCGAGACTAGCCAAGCGGTGAATGAGCAAAAAGGCGCACATACTGAGTTCCCTGAGCATTTTGCCTTTAGCAAAAACCATCATAGCGCAGGCGTGGTCATGAAACAGTTTGCGGCGCTCGTGGCTGATGAAGCAGGCGATGCGGTATCGATCCATCAGTACACCGATGTCAATGCCGCACTACAAGCACATCGAATCGGCGTATTGACCTTGATCAAAGGGAAGCTTGGCGCAAAGAAAAAACAGCTCACCAGTCAAGTGGATAAAATATTTAAACTGGCATTTGCCCCGCTGGGTGATATGGAAAAACTAAAAACAATCGTCATTGATGCTACATTGGATGCGACGCTTGAAGAGCATTATGTGTTATTTGATCATACCGAGAGCCTGCCTGAGAGCGCTGATGACATCGCAGTTGGTCTGAGTGAGGAGTTACCATTTACCCCTGAAGAATATGCGCAGACGCTTGAAGTTGTGCTGAGTCATTTCTTATTGACCGGTCAAAGCGTGATTAAAACCCTAAAAAATGTCTACACGCGTTGGCAGCGTATTCGCCAAGGCCTTCTGATGCTAGATCGTGAGATATTTGGAGAATCGATCGACGATATCGAAGATCAGTTAGAAGATTTGCATTTGGCTGATTTTGTTTATCGCATGGATTACAGCCATTGGCAACAGTATCCACGTTATCTTGAGGCGTTAGAGATTCGCCTTGAGCGCCTTGAGCATAATTTAGATGCTGATCTTGATGGTGTCTACGCGCTTGACTTACATATGGAGCGGTTAGCAGGGCGTGCGGATAAAGAAGCCATTAGTGAGTATCGCTGGATGGTGGAGGAGTATCGCATCCAGCTGTTTGCCCAACCGATGAAGACGCGCATGGCCGTCTCGCCCAAGCGTCTTAGTAAAATGTGGGACAAGGTAAGCTAGCGACTCGTTCATAATCTTGCTCTCAGCAACCACCAACGTACAAAAATTCAATTGAATCGCCTTATATTTTAGTCGATAATATTTGATTAAAATATGGGCTATTATTTTTTGTAGCACATTCGATAGCATGAATTGGACGCGTGTTTTTTACAAGGGCAAAAATAATGATGAAAGTTGGATGTATGATATTGGGACTTGCCTCAACCATATTAATAAGTACAGGCTGTGATGATAAAAGGGCTAACACCAGTCATGACTTGACAGGAACGACAATAACAAATGTAGAAAAAGAAGTGAGGTTACGCGGTAAGTTTAAAAGAAGCTTCGAAATTTATGAGTTAGAGTCTCAGGGTAGCACTTACTATGTATCAGATCCAAACAACCTATTAATAAGAGAGTCAAAGGGCGTAAATCAACAAAGTTATTATAAATTATTTGAAACTTGTATTGCTGGCAATATCAGTCCAGAGGGTCAATACGGTCCTCTAGGCAAATATCAAAAGCAAATTACTGTCCGTGCAATCTGCGCTTAATTTTCTTGTTTTTAATATTTAATGACTGATCTTTTCTGTGAGCACGCCCATACTATAAAGCATAAACGCAATGACAGTCAGTGCCACAATAAATGGTGTCAGTATCCAAATCAACACATTAATCAAGATTGCAGGCAGTAAACCATTAAAGAGCTCGAGATCTGGGGTAAAAAAATCTGTCATCATATCCACGGCACGCTTGGCAATGGGAAAGAGTAGAGTGCTCAAGGTCAATATATAAAGATATTTGCTAAAGTCTGGGTCACTCATAACAACCATAAAATAGAATACTAAAAAATAAGTAATGGCTAGCGCCCAGCATTTGAGAGTATAGCTTAAACGAATCATAATAATACCTCCCCAAGCTTGATTATAAATCTGCAAAACAAATGCAGATACATATTCTAAAATTAGAATATAATATATGTTATAATACGAATATAAAGAAGAGTCAACTACTTTTCGCTTTAAAACCATGCTTTATTTGTCAGAAGTGGTTTATACCTCTAAAAAATCACTGATATCATATGAATGCTCTCTGATAGGGGGCAACATCATAAAGAAAAAACCCAACCAAAGAACATATCATCTGAGCTGTTACAGTAAGTACGCCGAGCAACCATGCATCAATCGATAATTTGTGGGGGCAAATAAATGGTAAATTCATTCAACGGTTCGGTACGCTATAGGGATGGTTTTGTTCTGAAGCGGTGACAATACCTAACCTCGATAAAAGCTTGAAGTCGGCAGAGATGAGGGAAGCGGGCCTGACATCCAGTCTTTTGTGCCAAACGCGATAAGTACTAAGCTTGCCATCACGGCGATAATAGAATCCTGCCAATGGATGGGTGAGATAAATGAGCATAGACTCAGCATTCGGAAAACCTGCAAATGAAAAAGTGTCCTCTGTTTTTTGCTCAAGAGATACCGAAGCTGCAGCTCATTCTGAATCAGCAGTGACCGAGTATTTTTTATACTTCCCTGTTTGGTCATCAAAGTGACAATCAAACGTCATGCTAGCGCTATGCCATGGCAGATTCCATAAATATCTAGGTACTGCCAATGTCCAAGAATCTAAAGTTGTACCCAAAAACCAGAAAAATGCTTTAGACCACACAAAATATCGATTCCCGTAGGTTTCGGTCTATCATGTAAATAATCCTCAAAGTGTCGTGATTCTTGCATGATGTCTCCATCATGGTAGTGATAGATATTGGGAGCGTGATCAGATCACCTCATTTCATTGCTGGGGCTTAACCCAAACAGTCGCTTGTATTCTCGGCTAAACTGACTGGGGCTTTCGTAACCAACTTGCATGGCGATTTGTGCTATTTGCACTGTCTGTCCTTGTATCTTAATCAATCGCCTAGCCTCCATCAATCTCAAGCTTTTTTGATACTGCAATGGGCTCAACTGAGTGATGCCTTTGAAATGCTGGTGAAACCCTGAGACACTCATACCGCACCGACTGGCCAGATTCTCTACCATAATAGGCTCGTTTAAATGCGACTTTATCCAGTCTGTGGCTTGAGCGATACGGTGTGTATGGCTACCCTCAACCACCAATTGTCTAAGCTTATGACCTTGCTCACCTAGCAGAAGGCGATAATATATTTCTTGCTGAATCAAGGATGCCAAAAATTCGATGTCATTTGGATAATCAAGCAAGCCTATTAAACGATTAAATGCTGCCATTATCGCATCGTCTAATTGCCATTTTATACCTAAGTGACCGCTTGTTATAGAGTGGTGGGTCGGTATCTGTGCTAAGACTTCTCTAATCATAGAGAGATTTAGTTTCATGGATAAAACGATGACAGGGTTTTGTATTGAAGCATGCTTGATATGCATACTCAGCGGAATATTGACGGGACAGAACATCAAGTGACTGTTACTAAATCTTTGACACTCTGCGCCCAAGTAAATCTCTCGCTCGCCTTGTAATACGATACAAATACTTGGTTCTTGGATATAGCTGACCGCTTTGTTTGGTTGATCGGCACAGTAAAAAAACAAACCAGCAACGGCAGATTCAATGGTTTTATTTCTAGGTAGTAGGGTGAGGAGTAGGTCAATCGTGTTCTGATTCATTATGATGGCTTACGATGTTATATCACCTAATAGTATAAATTTTTGTAGGATTAGGCAAGTATTATGGAGAACTGTTCTAACGCATCTAGGTAGAGGATTTTATAATAGTCTCATCGCAACAGCGTAAGCACAACCTCTAATAACATCAATAAGGCAGCATAAATTATGAAAATATTCTATAAAACTCGTGCAACAGCAACTGGTGGACGTTCTGGTCATACTGGACTAGACGATGGTTCATTAGGTTTTGATTTGGTATCTTTTCAAGAAAAAGACACAGAAGGTGTTAATCCAGAGCAATTGTTTGCGATGGGCTATGCCGCTTGTTTTGATAGTGCTCTGGGCCTGACTGCACAGCAAATGAAACTCCCCGTGACGGCTTCAAAAACCTCTGCACAAGTAGGAATTGGTATGAAAGCCGATGGTAGCTACAACTTGGATGTCGAGTTACATGTAGAAGTATCGGGCATCAATGAAGCAGAGGCACAAAAACTGATTGAAGCTGCACATCAGGTATGTCCATATTCTAATGCCACTCGCGGTAATGTAGATACTCGCTTAGAAGTGACAGTGGTTTAGAGGCTTTTTAGGGTGGTTGTGACGAACGGCCAATAAGTCACTAAACCAAAAGGCTCATGTATATCATGAGAGCTGATATTCAAAACCGCCCTGATTTATAAAATCAGGGCGGTTTATGTTATTTAGACAAATAGAATAGTTGCTTGTCTCTTATCTTTTTTCTCAGTAGCCGACTCTTTATGGAGTCATCAATATAACAGTGTTTTAAGCGGATGGTTTTTTATCTAAAGTAAATACCAATACCGCTCCCAAAATGACTACACTTGCTATCACAAAAGGCAGCGTTAGCGACTCAGACAAAAAGATCACACCGAGCACAGCCGCAATGACAGGCACGCACAGCTGAACGATCGCCGCTTGTGTGGTTTTTAACAATGGCATCGCCGTATACCAAATACTGTAACCCAGCCCTGATGCGATCGCGCCTGACGCACAGGCAAGCAGTATCCCTTCGCTGGTAATGCTTTCTAAGCTGATGTTTTTTAATCCTATTTTATCCAGATACATTAGGCCCACCAGTAACAATATCGGAACGGCTACCAAACTTCGCAAAAAGTTAAATCCTGTCGCCCGTAGCGGTGAGGTGCATGATTTACCGCGTATGCTGTATACTCCCCAAGCCGCGCCGCTCAGTGTCATCAATGCTGCAGCGTTGGGTGATGGAACGGCCGCTGATGGCAACATCAAATACACGAATCCTGCTACTGCGACGATAAATGCCAACCATTGTAGTGCACTGAGCTGTTCTTTTTTGTAGATACCCCAACTGATCATCGTGAGCTGAACCGCCGAAAATAAGATCAGAGCGCCAGTGCCTGTATCAAGCGCCACATAGGCAATCGAAAAACACAGCGCGTAAATCACCAAGCTGATGCTACTGAGCCAACTGCCTTTGTCATTTAAGATAGCATCAACAGAAGGCTTGTCAGAGGCGAGTAGTTGACGCTGTAGTCTATAGGCGTGAATCGTCCTGCTAGTGCCATCCGGCAAAACAGGGAGTTTGCGGCAAATGCGATCAACGCAATAGTAGTATAAACAGTGGCTTTCAAAAATAATTCCTACAATGAATAAGGGAGCATAAAACAGGCAAACATAGGATTTTAGTTTTGGGTGTGGATGTATTACTGTCACGATGGCTTATTTTTCAGCAAAAATAATTGCCGTCTCACAAGACAGAATATTTTGTCGTACTTGTGGCAAAAAGTCTTTCTTAAATGAGAATAACGATAGTTGTATTGACGATAAGGTCTGAAAATAGGGATGATGTGCTTCGCATCAAACGAACTATTAGAACAACATTCATTAAACACAATACATCAGATAAATAAACTGGAAATGAGAGTATGAATTGGGCAAGTATTTTTATTCATGACACAACGTGGTTGTTTGCCGTTGAAATCTTAATACGTGTCACCGTCATGTTTGTATTAATTATCACGTTCTTGCGCTTTACTGGCAAGCGCGGTGTTCGTCAGCTTTCTATCTTTGAGCTGACCATTATCCTATCACTTGGCTCTATCGCGGGTGACCCTATGTTTACTGAGGATTTGCCGATTATTCAAGCCGTACTAATCATGGGTTCAGTCATTGTTCTTTACCGAATCTGTACGTGGGTTATGATGAAATGGCAGCCTTTTGAAGACTTATTGGAAGGCAAGTCACTTTATATCGTAGAAGATAGCATGCTGGTGCTCGATAAGATCAAAAAAGGCAAAATGTCTCACGATGAGTTTTTTGCTGAAATGCGTCAACAGGGCGTTGAGCATTTGGGTCAAGTGCGCATCGGTTTGCTTGAGACAGACGGCAACTTTAGTATTTTATTGCATTCCTCTGAAAATACAGTGTATGGTATGCCATTGTTTCCCAAGCAATATCAAGCTGTCGAGGCGGTAGAATTGGGGGCGCACTATGCCTGTATGTATTGTGGTTACGTCGAGCAAATATTAGAAGCTGATAAATGCTGCCCGCGCTGTGAGGATAATTGCAATAATTGGGCTAAAGCGTTAAACAATCAGATAGTCAAGTAGCGTAACGACTAGGCTAGTATAACGATAATGCTGCCTTATCAACTAAGCTAAGGCAGCATTAATTCAAACTATTATCAGTTTATGTGACTTTATTCATACAGCGCTTGGCTTATGTGACTTTGTACCAGTCAAGTTTGCGAGTCATAACCATCACACAAGCCAATATAACAAAGCAGAATACGGCACCTAGCAATAGATTGAGATCCTCTGTGCTTAGGATACCAAAAAAGGACGCATATAATCCTGCAAGTATTGCGGTAAACATTGCCGCTCGTTTTGTATCACCAAATATATAATAAGCATACCAGCCGATGAGTCCTGCGCAGGCACTCGCTGCCACAGTATATGCTTGCCAAAAGGCAATTTGCTCAGCAAGTGGCAATAATAAAAGATAAAAAATAAATAGCGCACAGCCAACGAGCAGGTATTGAATAGGGTGAATACGACTCGATTTGAGTACTTCAAATAAAAAGAAAGTACCAAAAGACACCAGCATCAGTAGCAAGGCATATTTCATCGTTCGCTCAGTTTGCAGGTAGACATCATTGGGATTGGCAAAACTCACGCCAAAGCTGCTTAAACGAACGCTGGTATCACTAATATCACTGTCATTCGCCGTCATGTTTTCTGAACGACTGGCACCTGTGCTCATAAACGCGTCAGAGTGGTATGGCTGATTATCGATATTCAGCGCCGGCGTGTTATCTATGACGCATTTATTATTGGGCGTGCGCGCACATTGTGACAAGTACTGGTTGTTTGCAACAGTGAGATATTGATTTTGCCAGCTGGCTTTGAATCCTGTAGCGCTAAAGTTTTTGGTATTGGGCAGCGCTTTGCCGATGAAATTGGGTGTTTGCCAATCACTATCCATTGTCATGCGAAAGTTGTGGCCTGTCGGTACGGTGCTCAAATGGCTGATACCTGACAAGGGTACATCGATGGCGATGCTCAAGGGTTTTTCTTGATTAATATCATGACGTTGATCATCTGGCTGTGACTGTGATTGGCTAGTCTCGTTATCAGTCGTATGTGCCGCACTTAGAGTGTTTGAGTCTTGTTGATGACTCATGTTTTTGCGAGATGCCACCAACATCTCTTGAGGTATGTCCACCTCAATGTAGTTTAGCCCCTTGAACAGAGGTGTTTGTGGATAGCTTGCGGTAAAAGATTTTTGATGCATGGTCACTGTAGGTAGGGTTGTGACACCGCGCAAATCTGAAACAGGAATAATGAGTTTGGCTTTATGCCAGTGAACAGTGGTTTTTTCGGGCTGCACGTGATCTGAGAGGGTAGAAGAGTCGGCTGAGTCTGACTGGCTACTGAGCGTATTATGCGTCTTGTCTAAGTCTGCTAGCGCTTGTGTCACAGCGTAGTTCTGATCGAATGTGATGTGACCGTTGTAGCTGGTCGCATGATAGATACCACGTTTATAGGTATCGGTATCTACTTTTAGGTTTTGTTTGGTCTGAGTTTGGCTGGCAAGGACGGTTTCAACAACTGAATAAGACGGTGCGCATTTGCTTTTGGTTGTTGGCGTCTCTAGTTGACACTCAGGCGTGACTGTCGTAGGTATGGCGATAAATGGTGTGATGACTTGTTGTGGGTTAATGTGCTGCTGGGCGATTTCTCTTATGACTGAATCAGCATAACTTTGTCTCTCGTAGATCACATCATCGAGCATAGCCAGACCGATAGAAAACAGAATACAAAGTCCTGCCATGATCGACAGTTTGGTTAATAGTGTTTTTTGCATGTTGGCGCCTCCTAAATGTCTTGAATCCACAGCTGCTGATACAGTTGGCTGCGGCGTTAATAGACATCATAGAGAGGTGGTAGCGAGAAAATATGCAAGGAAGATGAATAGTGTGTGGAAAACGATTCTAGGGACTACCGAGATGGATAAGCTGTGCGATTACTTGTTGGACACGCTTTTGTCTATCACCGCCAATACGCACAAAGGGTTTTTGATGCCTGTCTAATTGACTGGCAAAATACTCGCTTATCTCATCACGTTGGTGCGGGCTATCTCGCAAGTCATCAGCCACCCAAGGTATATCAACCTCAGTCAATACTATCAAATCATAATGATGTGCCAATGCTGCTTGCTCAAGAGCGGCAGGGCAGTCACCATAATACCAATGAGAGTACGTCATCAGCTCAAACAAACTGGTGTCACAAAACAAATAGCGGTTTTTATCAAGTGTTTGAGCCACTTGTTTGGCTAAGTCGTTCTCCCGTTTGATTTGCCCCTGGGCGATCGGCAGTAGATCCTCCCAAGTGCAAGTCAACTGCTCATTATCCCATTTCGCTTGCAGGTAGGTACGCATATACTCTGATACCCACTGACTATCAAAATGCGCTGCCAAATCACGGCATAGCGTTGTTTTTCCTGTGCTTTCTGCGCCCAAGACAGCAACAGTAATCACAGATTCAGGCGTATGCTGTTCGAGGTTGTACACGGTAGCGTCGTTGCCATTCATAATAGGCCCAGATTGCAATGAGAGTGAAGACTACATATTGTAGCGCGGTAAAAGTAAACCCTTTATAAAAGTATAGCGGTACCGATATCGCATCAGCGATAATCCATAGTATCCAATGCTCTATTTTGCGCCTTGCCATAAGCCACATGGCCATCAAAAATAGAGCCGTGGTGAGCATGTCAGTATAGTCCACCCAAGTAAATAGATGTAGACCAAGTACAGCGCCCTCAAAGCTAAAGCCATTGTTGATGACTGGGCGGAAATAATAAATAAGCGCCACAAATGACATGGTAGCTACCGCCAAAGCAGACAAAATAGAGATATCTCCTGTATGCAAATGCTCAATACGCACATCGTTTGAGGTCTGATGCTCGATAGATTGGTTTTTTTTATTTCTTGACCAGTTGATCCAGCCGTACAAGCTCATCACCGTATAATAAGCGTTGATGAACATATCGCCAAATAGCTGCCACTCCCAAAGCAAATATACAAATATTGCTGTGCTCATAAGCCCAATGGGAAAGACCAAAATATTGGTTTTGCTCGCCAATAAGACACTAGCAACCCCAAAAACAACGGCAATCAATTCTAGGACGATAAATATCGTTGAATAATCGGCATATTGACCAAATAACCAGTTGAGAATCTCTGCCATTCGCATTCCTAAATATCAGCATGTATTGATGTGCTTGCTTGGCTATGCACAGTAAAAGAGCGCTAATTATAGCGTAGCTATCAAAGAATATAGTGAGTCTTTGCTTATTTATCGCCAGAAACAGATTATTTGTAACAAAGCATTAGAAAAAATTTAATATTCAGGCATAATAAGGGCATTGATTTTAAGTTTACAGTTATTCACTGAATTTGAATGGCTATTATTTTTCCACTTTTATGCTTGTTCCAAGCACCACAGTAGTAGACAAGGAAGCGTATCATGACGACTTGTATCACAGGCACTGGTCTTTATATCCCACCTTACAGCATTAGTAACGAAGAGCTAGTTGAGTCATTTAACCAGTATGTTGAAAACTATAATACCGAACATGCTGAAGAGATAGCTGCAGAGACAATGACGGCACTTGAGCCTTCTTCAGCCGCTTTTATCGAAAAAGTATCTGGTATCAAATCACGTTATGTGATGGAAAAAGACGGTATTTTAGACCCTGAAATCATGGCACCAGTCATTGCCTATCGTAACTTAGGCGAAGAGCTGTCTGTGATGGCAGAAATGGGCGCGGCTGCGTTAAAAGATGCATTGGCTGATGCTGGACTTGAGGCCAACGATCTAGATGGTATTATTCTTGCTTGCTCAAACTTCCAGCGTACGTATCCTGCAGTTGCTATTGAAATCCAAAATGCCATTGGTATGGTTGGCGGCTTCGCTTATGATATGAACGTCGCCTGTAGTGCGGCAACGTTTGGCCTATCGCAAGCGCATGGCTCTATTGTTTCTGGTCTTGCCAAACGTGTGGCTGTGGTCAATGTTGAGATTACCTCAGCACATCTAAACTGGCGCAACCGTGACAGCCACTTTATTTTTGGTGATGTGGCGACTGCTTCTATTGTTGAAGAATTAGACAAACCAAAGGGTTATGAGATTCTAAACGCTAAACTGTTTACTCAGTTTTCGACCAATATCAAAAACGAATATGGCTTTATGGATCGCTCAGAGTATCTAGCCGCGCAAACGGAGATGTATCCAGACATCAAAGCCCCGGTCACTGATAAACTATTTTTGCAAAATGGTCGCAAAGTGTTCCGCGAAGTTTGTCCAAAGGTGTCTGAGGTTATCACTGAGCATCTGCAAGAAAATGATATACCGACCTCTGATGTTAAGATGATGTGGCTACACCAAGCCAATGCCAATATGCTAGATTTGATTTTACGCACTGTCATCGGTAAAGAAGCAGATAAAGCGATTGTTCCAAGCGTCATTGCTGAATTTGCCAATACCAGCTCAGCGAGCCCTATGATTGTATTCCATCGCTATAAGGATGAGCTAGCATCAGGTGATTTGGGTGTTATTTGCTCATTTGGTGCCGGTTACTCTATTGGCTCAGTATTGGTTCGTAAAGTCTAACGTCTCAATACGCACCTTTTATAGATAAAAATAGCTAAGAGTCTTCTTGGCTATTTTTTTGTCTGTTTTTCTCTAAAAATTAGCCGTTATATTTATGAGTAGGGATAGATAGTTGAGAATATAACGACCAGATTGTTTAGAATAGAGAGAAGAAGGCGTAGAGATTTTAATTTACCTCAAAAAATTTGCTATAATCACGCTCTTATTCCCCTCACTTAAATAAAAGTCCTTTTATGAAAGAATCCTTACGCCTGCGCTTAGACCAGATGGTAGACCGTTATGAAGAGGTCACCGCCTTGTTATCAGATCCTAGTGTCATCAGTGATAATAATAAATTTCGTGAATTGTCTGTCGAGCATAGCGACTTGATGGATATCACGACATTGTGGCAGAACTATCTGAATGCAGAGACGAATCAGGCAGACGCCGAAGCAATGCTGGCTGATGCAACAGATCCTGATATGAAAGAGATGATGATCGATGAGATTGATACAGCGCGTGAGACCATCGCTGAGATGGAAGAAGCGCTTAATGTTATGATGTTGCCAAAAGATCCCAATGACAAAGTACCAGCATTCTTGGAGATTCGTGCAGGTACAGGTGGTGATGAAGCAGCGATTTTCTCTGGTGATTTGTTCCGTATGTACCAAAAATACGCGCAAACCCAAGGCTGGACTGTTGAAGTTCTATCCGCGAACGAAGGTGAGCATGGCGGTTATAAAGAAATCATCACCCGCGTATCGGGTAATAGCGTCTATGGTCGCCTAAAGTTTGAGTCAGGTGCTCACCGCGTACAGCGTGTGCCAGAGACAGAAAGTCAAGGTCGCGTGCATACGTCAGCCTGTACCGTGGCGGTCATGCCAGAAGTTGAAATTGATGATACGGTAGACATCAATCCTGCAGATATTAAGATGGATACCTTTCGCTCAAGTGGCGCGGGTGGTCAGCACGTCAACACTACTGATTCAGCGGTACGTTTGACACACATTCCAACGGGTACCGTGGTAGAGTGTCAACAAGAGCGTAGTCAGCATAAAAACCGTGCGCATGCGATGAAAATGCTGGTCTCAAAGATTCAGCAAGTCAAAGTGCAGGCGCAGGTAGATGCGGCCGACACCATCCGTCGCGATTTGGTCGGTAGTGGCGATCGCTCAGAACGTATTCGCACCTATAATTTCCCGCAAGGGCGCATGACCGATCACCGTATCAACTTGACCTTATATAAGCTTGACTCTATTATGGAAGGCGACTTAGATGAGATTCTTGACGCACTGTTGCGTGAGCATCAAGCGGACTTGATGGCCAGTATCGGCGGCGAGATGTAAGCCATAGCGGTGAACTATGCGAGTGAGGTTAAGAAGGGGTATAGCGATTAGCGTTGCTATATTCCCAAATTGGGAATATAATTGGACACTATACACTAAGTCATATGAGAGTTATTGCCAAAAGCAGTTTACGTAAATTCTGGGAACAGCCTAACAATGGTGATGCAAAAGGTCAGCTAGAAGCTTGGCATGATTTTGCACTAAAAGCCAGTTGGCAATCGCCGCAAGATATCAAAAACGATTTTAAGAATGCGAGTATTTGCGCTAATAATAGAGTCGTTTTTAATATTGCAGGCAATAAATACCGATTGGTGGTTGAGATGCAGTATCAGGCTGGTATTGCTTGGGTCAAGTTCATCGGTACTCATAGTGAATACGATAAAATTGATGTGGAGGTTGTCAATGAATATTAGACCAATTCGTAATGATCAAGATCTAGCACATGCATTTGCTCAGCTACAAGCTGTGTTTCAAGCTGATGAGGGTACACCTGAGGCTGATGAGCGCGAAGTGCTAGTAACCTTAATTGAGGCTTACGAAAACAAATATTATCCTATCGAACATGCTGAAGCTGTCGATGCTATTATTTTTCAGATGGAAAATCTAAATTTAAGTAGAAAGGATTTGACACCTTACTTGGGATCGGCAAGTAAAGTATCTGAAGTATTAAATCGTAAACGCCGATTGAGTTTGCCAATGATAAGAAAACTACATGAAGGGCTGCACATTCCTTATGAAAGTCTTATTCACTAGGTCTCCTCTATTTGAGATACTATTGTTTTGAGTATCAAATATTAACTAAAGATAGTTTACGGCTATCGTATTATGAGAGTTTTATGTCAAGAAATAACCAAGACCAAACCCAAGCGCCAGAAGACACCAATGAACTGATCGCGCAACTTCAAGCCAAGCTAGATGATATCACTGCCTCAGATAAACAGCCGTACCCAAACACCTTTAAACGCACCCATTATGCAAAAGATTTGCAAGACGCGTTTGATGGCGTATCAAAACAAGAAATTGAAGAAAAAGCGGCGAATGGTGACAAAACACAGGTCAATGTGGCGGGCCGTGTCATGTTAAACCGTGGCTCATTCATCGTTATCCAAGACATGACAGGTCGCATCCAATTATATGTGGCACGTAAAGAGCTTGATGAGGAGACGCGTGCAAGCATCAAATCTTTGGATTTGGGTGATATTGTTGGTGTGTCAGGCTATATTGGTCGCTCAGGTAAAGGCGATCTATATGTGCATATTGAAGAGATTACGCTGTTGACTAAGACCCTACGTCCGATGCCAAATAAGTTCCATGGCCTAGCAGATGTAGAAGCGCGCTATCGCAACCGTCATCTTGATTTGATGACCAATGAGACGACTCGCGATACCTTTATGGTTCGTAGCCAGATTATCAGCGGTATTCGTCAGTTTATGTTGAATGAGCGTTTTATGGAAGTTGAAACGCCAATGATGCATCCGATTCCAGGTGGCGCGGTCGCTCGTCCATTTGAGACGCATCACAATGCTTTGGATATGCCATTATACTTGCGTATCGCGCCTGAGCTTTATCTCAAGCGTTTGGTCGTTGGTGGGTTTGAGCGAGTATTTGAGATTAACCGTAGCTTCCGTAACGAAGGGGTCTCAACTCGACACAACCCTGAATTTACCATGATTGAGTTTTATCAAGCTTATGCTGATTATCATGATTTGATGGACTTGACTGAGCGCATGTTTAATCAGCTAGCGATAGATGTCTTGGGTACGACAGAGATTACCTATCAAGAAGAAGCCATCAGCCTAAAAGCGCCATTTGCTCGTCTATCCATGTCTGACGCCATTGCAAAATATGCCAAAGACTTTGATATGTCACGTATCGACGATCGTGACTATCTGGCACAATACGCCTCAGTGACCCTTAAACAGCAGGTCAAAGAGGTGTTTGGTGTGGGCAAGCTCAAGACCATCATCTTCGAAGAAACGGCTGAGCACCAACTGCGCCAACCAACGTTTATTACTGAATATCCAGCTGAAACGTCACCATTGGCACGCCGTAATGATGACAATCCTGAGATTACCGATCGTTTTGAGTTGTTTATTGGTGGTCGCGAGTTGGCGAATGGTTTTAGCGAGCTCAATGATCCAGCGGATCAAGCTGAGCGCTTCCGTGGTCAGGTTGCCGAAAAAGATGCAGGCGATGATGAAGCGATGCACTTTGATGAAGAGTATATTGAAGCCTTATCTTATGGTCTACCGCCAACTGCTGGTGAAGGTATTGGTATCGACCGCCTTGTGATGCTATTTACTGACTCTGCCAGTATCCGTGATGTGATTTTATTCCCACACATGCGCCGCAAACACGATTAATGATGAATGAGTCGTTAAACAAAGTCGCTTATTAAGCGCGGCTGAGTCATAAGCAAACTTGTGAGAAGCCAGACGAATGCGCTGGCTTTTTGCTATAATAACTATCGAAAAACAGCATTTAAAATAAGCACTTTACTCATTTTGCACAATGGATAGCTATGTCGCAGCAATATCAAGTTTTAGCTCGCAAATATCGACCCAAAAACTTTCATGAGTTGATTGGGCAGACGCATGTCTCACAAGCGCTGATTAATGCGATTGATTATAATCGCCTGCATCATGCGTATCTGTTTACTGGTACCCGCGGTGTGGGTAAGACGACGATTGCGCGTATTTTATCTAAATGCTTGAACTGTGATACGGGTATTACTAGCACGCCTTGCGGGGTGTGTGATAATTGTGTGGCGATTGATCAGGGACGTTTTATTGATCTTATTGAGATTGATGCCGCCTCTCGTACCAAGGTCGAGGACACGCGCGAGCTGCTTGACAATGTGCCTTATGCGCCAAGCCAAGGGCGATATAAGGTGTATCTCATTGATGAGGTGCATATGCTGTCGACCCACAGCTTCAATGCACTCCTCAAAACGTTAGAAGAGCCACCCGAGCATGTGAAGTTTTTGCTAGCGACCACTGATCCACAAAAATTACCGATTACAATCATCTCACGCTGTCTACAGTTTGTGCTGCGTCCATTGCCGCAGACACTGCTTAGCGAGCATTTAGCAAATATTTTGGCCAAGGAGCAGGTTGGGTATACTCAGCCTGCCATTTGGCAACTGGCAAGTGCGGCTAAAGGCTCTGTGCGTGATGCATTGTCACTGACAGACCAGGCCATTGCATTTGGTCAAGGGTCACTTGATGATGCCACTGTCAATGCAATGCTTGGCCTTATTGACTCTGCCGACTTGGTACGATTGATCACAGATATTTATAACCATGACAAAACCGCTGTTGCCGCGCATATTGAGCAAATGCGTGCACAGATGGTCGATGCAACCAGCATGTTTGATGGGTTGGCTGAGCTATTACATCAATTGGCATTGACCCAGTTATTGCCTGAGGTTGCACTCAATGTCAATGAGGCGCAAGCCAAAAACATCTATACGCTTGCCCAGCATATTAGCCCTGATGTGCTACAGCTATACTATGAAATTGTTGTACAAGCACGTGAAGGCGTCAAGCTTGCTAGTACGCCTATGCAAGCGCTTGAGATGTGCATTTTGCGACTGCTGGCGTTTCGCCCTTTGCCTGTCGATGAAGTGTTGACTGATAACTATGGCAATAATACGGCCTCTATCGCAGCAGCAGAGTCGGTTCCAAATGCTATGACGCATGAAGCCTCAGCCCCATTAGAGGCTTACGATGTTGACTATCCTTCACAGTCTCTAGATGAGCCTCAAAGCACTATTGATGATAATGATGTGACACTGTCAGCGGCTACTGGCTCTGAGCCAATTGTTGAGCCTGAGCCAATTGTTGAGCCTGAGCCAATTGTTGAGCC
>NZ_JAKDJE010000035.1 GCF_030454045.1 Psychrobacter sp.
TTTTTAACCTCGAATCGCCTAAAAAATAGTCGCTGTCAGTGCCATGGTCGAATGTCCAACACGCCCTAGTCTAAATGCCCGTCACTCGTTGGCTGAGGTTCGTCAAGTACTGCCTGATAGAGTAGCGCAGGCTTGGCATCCAATAATCCATTGCCAAAACCACGTAACCACCATACCAGCTGTGAGGTTAGGTTGACGGTTGCTTTTATCGTCAAGGTATCGTCATCATTTAACGTAACGGTTTGATCATCGCTCAACTTGCTTTCAGTCAGGCTTCGGCCTGCTTTTTGGGTAAATTTTAGCTCAACTGCTGTGTTTTTACCACGCTCAGCCAACTCACCAAATAATGGATGACTAAAGCCCATACTGCCTTCATCCAAATACGTATCGAGCTGAAAGTCCTCTGGTGTTTGTGCGGCGCTCTCTAAAATCTCAACACGATCAAATCGATGTAGCGCAAAGGTACGAATGGTGGCATCGGGGTCATCGGTACGAGTCGCCAGCAGATAAATAATCACACCACGTTGGATAATGGCAATGGGGTTTAGAGTATATTCGCTTGCCTCTGATTTGTTACTGCGAGTGTAGCAGGCATTGATTTGCAACTGATAGAACAGCGCATGATAAATGTTGTCTTTGCTGTCTAAGTCGATGTCTGGGGCAATGAGCGGCTGGGTCGCAGGCTCGATACGTACGCGGTCTATCCATGAGTGTGTCACCTTACTGTTTTTGAGCTGTCGTCTTGCCAAGTCAAACCAGGGGAACAGCTCATCTAAAATGACAGGCGGCAATAGCTGAGTGAGATTGGCCTCGACCATATTAAAAGCAACTGCTTGCGAGAGGTTCATATGCGGCAAGCTTTGCAGCGGTGCATCTTCTTTCCAGCGCCAGCCTTGCGGGTTGGCGTTGTTCTTTTCGATAGGAAAGCGCTTGGCCAGCGCGTTCAGATCACGTTGTACGGTACGCAAGCTAATATCAAAACCAGCCATCATCAGCTGTTCATAAATGTGGGTGGTACCGACCCAGCGATTGCGTTGTAACTGTGACAATACTTGCCATTGACGAGCAGTGGTCGCCGCTCCATGACGATTGTCACTGGTCTCTTTTAGCGCATCTCGCTCTGTCGCTTCTGGTGCAGTCACTGGCACATCGGCGTCTGACTGAGCTTGGATGTTGTCGGCATTAGTGGGATGTATAGTCATGAAGAGATACCCTTTATGAAGTCATAAATCATGGTTCTACAGGTTTTGTTGAGCGGTTTATCATCGCAGAAAACCATCGTAGCGTCTAGGGACGTTGGTATACGTTTACGCCCCATCAATGGTTGTCGCCAAATAAAATAGCCTAAAGCTGTGCGGCCTTATCAGTCTCTTGATCACCGCTTTCAGTATCGCTGCGTTCGTCTTGGCTTTTATCTTTTTTCCTATTGGATTCTTTTTTTTGGCGCTTGGCTTTACGCTTTTTCTTGTCTTTGTTTTTTGACTCTTTGTCTTCAATCTCATCCTCACCATCTTGGTTTTCATCCCACAGCATCAGACGATCCAAGACTTTGCCAAACAACGTATTTTTACGATAACGACCTTTTTTATTCATGGTATCGATGGGTAGACCTGTCATCAATGTGAGCGCCTCACTCAAGGTATAGACACCATAAATATGAAAATGACCATCTTTGACAGCGGCAATGATATCGTCACGCAGCATGAGTTGTTTGACATTGGCCATTGGAATAACCACGCCTTGTTTTCCTGTCAGTGTTTGCTCACGGCAAGCATCAAAAAATCCAGCGATTTTGGCATTGATACCGCCAACCGCTTGTACTTCACCCAACTGGTTCATTGAGCCAGTGATCGCAAAAGACTGATCGATGGGCACATTTGCTAAGGCTGAGAGTAGGGCGCAACCTTCACTGACAGTGGCGCTATCACCATCGATATGAGCGTAGCTTTGCTCAAACGCAAGCGAAGCACTAAAGTTTAGGGCATGGTGTTGGCTAAATAATGCGCGCAGATAGCTGGTCATGATTAGCATCCCTTTAGCGTGCAAACTGCCTCCCAAATCCACATCACGCTCAATATCGAGGATCTCACCCGCGCCAATATTAGGCTGAATAACGGCAGTAAGACGCGCAGGCATACCAAATTCACTATCAGCATAACTGACGACAGTCAAAGCATTGACCTGTCCTACGGCACTGCCTTGTGTCTCAATGAGCTGTTGACCATTTTTGAGCTCGTCCCAATACAAATCACGTAAATATCCTGAGCGCTCATCCATATCGTTAATTGCTTGAATGACATGATCGGCGGTGACCATGTTTTGCCCACTCAAACGCGCATGACGGTTGGATTCATGCAGTAGCTTGATGAGTAAGTCACTATGTAGGCTTAAGCGGTTCTGTTCTTCTGCTTGTAAGCTTAAATGCTCAAGCAATGTGGCCTGAGCGCTACTATCGAACGGATAGAGATCAGCATAATCGATGATGTCGGCCATTTTTGCAACCAATGCCAACTCGTGCGCACTGGTACGTGTCACATCGTCATGAAAGTCTGCACGAACTTTGAACACCGCATCAAACTCAGGCTCAAGCTCTAGTAGCTCATAATACAAGTCCGCTTCGCCTAGTAAGATAACTTTGACATCAAGATCAATGGGCGCAGGTGACAAAGACAAGCTACCCGTTAGGGTTAGCATCTGCTCAAGACTTGAGAGCTTGATTTTGCGTGACTGTAAAGCACGTTTTAAGCCTTGCCATGCATAAGGGTGCTCAAGTAAATGGCTGGCTTCTAACAATAGATAACCACCGTTGGCACGATGTAGGGCACCTGCGCGAATCATACTGACATCAGTCGTTACGGTTCCTAATTGAGTGATTTGCTCAACATGACCCAATAAGTTTAGATGGGTTGGCAAGTCCTCAAAGACAACGGGTGCGCCACTGTCGGGCGCGTGGCTGACAATCACATTGACGGCATAACGACTTGGTGTTGCAGCCAGTACGGCCGTCACAAACTCATCGTCATCGCCATTGACGATATTTTCTACATGAGTAACCATATCGGCAAACACAGTTTTTAGATAATCAACAACCAGTGGATACGCGGTAAACTGCTCATAAATGGGCGCAAACAAAGGCTGTAGCGCCCGCCGTGCAATGCTGCGGTGCAGAGATTCAATCGCATCGTTGGCTTCGTCTTCTAGTTGCTCTAACGCAATGGTTAGCTGACTGAGACGCTTTTGCATGTGGTTTTTTTGGACAAAGTTATTTAGCTCCGCCTCGTATTCGCTATTGCCATATACAGAATCTGAGCGGCTATTTTGACCATTATCATGGTGACTCTCATTTGGATCTATAAGATCAGAGTTTTTATCATCATTGATTTTTGCTGGATTCTCATCATGGGATGACGCTGCCGTCGTTTTGTGCTCTGCGCCATGTTCTGTAGGTAGCTGACTGGGATGGACAAAAACTGCCTTGTTATCAAATGAGCGAAACGTCAAGGCGAGGTCATATTGTTTGCCTTCAGCATTCAGCGCATCATAGGCATGACTCTCTTTTTGATGTGTATTGTTTTTTATCGCTTCGATTTTACTTTGGTATTGGTCGCTACGAAAGCGTTGGCTCAGTCGCTTTTTGGCTTGTTGCCATAAGTGAGCGACTTGCTGTTGCAGAGCAGCCCCTTGACCGGCAGGCAGGCGCAGAGCCTTTGGCGTGCGGGGATCTGTAAAGTTGTGTACATAAACCCAATCATCTGGCGTTGGAGCATCAGCGGCAATACGAGTCAGCAGGCGGCTAATAATAGTACGCTTGCCCAAACCGTTTTCACCTGCGGCAAACACATGATAGCCACTTGCCTTGATATCTAGCGCAGTATGTAACGCTTTGAGCGCACGCTTTTGACCAAAACCCACATCTAAGTCAGGCGCAGTACGTGTGTCGGCAGGTAGCTCATCAGGATCGCTATAACGCTTGAGCTGCTCAGCTGAAATGCGACAATTTTTTTGAACCTCAGTAAAGATAGGATTTGGGGCGCTAGAGGCAGTTTGTTTATCGTCTTTTGAGTCAGCGGTCGGTGATATCATATTACTCAGATCTTTTGATATTTGAGACATAATGGGGTAGGGTCGTTCGGTCATAGGCGTTTGAGAGATCATCTTAGCAATAGTAACAGAGTTAAAGAAGCAGTACGGTATTATAAAAAAGCGCTTCTTGGATTTTTATAATCAAGCAGAATATCTTACAAGATATGGCCACAATTTAGCGAAATCATTGAGCATACTTTTGTATCATGGTGAGATAACTATATAGCAATAGGCGACTGGAGCATAAATTAAGCGGAAGTTTTGCGCTATTAAAGTAGAATAACGCCTCACAAACCGTGCAGATAGTATAAGATGTCCCACATTGGCGCAATCTGCAACTATTCAATGAGCAGACTGCATGATAAAATAGTCGGTTCACATGTCAAATCTGGATAACTCGTTGTATGTCAGCTTCTGCTAAAACCTCTTCGTCGTCTGCTAGCACGGGCCATACCCGTATTGATCCGACTGGCTTTGTAAAGCTTGGCTCACAATTACCAACGCTGGCTAATATCTTAGCACAAGCGGTAAAGGAGCTAGGTTTATCCCTAAGTGATGAGCAGCAGCGCACGCTATTGTTGTACTTAGACCAGCTTTTGTTGTGGAATAAGGCGTATAATCTGACCGCCATCACCGATCCAGAAGAGGCGCTGATCAAACATGTGATTGATTGCTTATCTATTATAGCGCACTTGCCAACAGGCTCACTGCTTGATATTGGTACAGGAGCAGGGTTGCCTGCGGTGATTATTGCGATTTGTCAGCCTGAGCGTCAGTGTACCGCCCTTGATAGCAATCAGAAAAAGATTCGATTTATTAAGCAAATCAGTAGCGAGCTTGGCTTACGTAATATGCAGCCCATTGCTTCACGTATTGAAGCGCACAACGCCAGCTACGATGTGGTGACGTCTAGAGCGTTTGCCAGTTTGATTGACTTTGTAGAGGTGGCACAGCCAAGATTGGCAGAGGGTGGTTATTTGTGTGCTATGAAGGGTAAAGTGCCAAGCGATGAGGAGCTACAAGCGCTCGATAGCGATTGGCATATCAAGACAATTAAGCTAACCGTCCCGCGCTTGCATGACAGTCGTCATTTGATTGAAATGTCTGATAACAACATCTGAATAGCAAGTACTTCCCAGTCATGAAACAAAAACTCTTTTTTGTGAAACACAGTTTACGTTTGTACCTAAATGGCATAGTATTTAAAAGCATTTGCAGTGTATAGATAACAATTGATCAAACTATTATAGAATATACGCTTTAGACATGACGCCTCATGGTGACACATTGAGCCAGTAGCGCAGTACAGGATAAATAGGCAAAAGCCGCCTCATATAAACCATCAGTAAAAAGAAAAATCAGTAATAGACCTTAATAAAATTGAGTGAGTGTATGGAAATCATAGCAATTGCGAATCAAAAAGGCGGCGTGGGCAAAACCACGACGGCGGTAAACCTGACCGCCAGTTTAGCTGCTAAGCGCAAGCACGTACTACTGATTGACTTAGACCCACAGGGCAATGCAACCAGCGGTACGGGTGTCGACAAAAACGAGCTGTCGCTTACCATAGCAGATGTATTATTGGACGGGGTATCGTTATCTGAGGCCATTGTGACCAGTCCTGCAGGGTTTGATGTGATCGGTGCCAATCGTGATTTGGCTGGTATGGACATCACGTTGATGAGTAAAACGGACAGTCACGAGCTGTTCAAAACGGCGATGAAAAATCTGGTTGATGCGCAGACATCCTCGCAACAGCCGCCATACGATTACGTGATTATAGACTGTGCACCCAGTTTGAATCTGCTGACGATTAATGCCTTGGTTGCAACTGATAGTGTGATTATCCCAATGCAGTGTGAATATTATGCATTAGAGGGATTAGCAGATTTATCGCAAACCATTGAGCGACTTACCGAGCTAAATCCTAAGCTGTATATTCGCGGTGTTGTCAGAACATTGTTTGATGCGCGTAATACACTTGCTCGTGATGTATCTGCTGAATTAGAAGCGCACTTTGGCGATATCATGTACAACACACATATACCAAGAAATATTCGCTTGGCAGAAGCACCCGCACATGGTCTACCAGTGATTGCTTATGAGAGATGGTCAAAAGGCGCGCGCGCCTATCAAAAATTGGCCGCTGAAGTGATGAAACAAAGCGGCTAGTTTTTTTATAAGCGCTTTTGAACAACAGGGCACTTAACATGGTATTTAGTAAGCCGCAGCAACAATCAATTGGCTTTTATTTTAGCGTTAGAGGATAGGTAATCATGGCGAAGAAAAGAGGATTGGCTGCCAATCGAGGCTTAGACGCCTTATTAGGGTCAATCAAGAAAGAAAAGCAAATAACCGCCTCTGCCTTGCAAGACGATATGGCTGCACGTGATATGGCTGTGCCTGCTGAAACGCTAGAGAGCAATGCGCTTGTCGATGCTACAAGTGCCAATGCTACTGCGTCCAAAACCGCTAAAAAACCCATGGAAAAAACCACTGATAGCGATACTGTTAGTGATAATAAAACTCGTACATCGCGTACTGTGAGCAAGTCCACTGCTGGTAGAGCTCGTGGTCACCATGCTGAAGTAGGCACGCAAGAAGATCAAATCAGCCTTGTACAAATCGATGTGACACGTCTACAAGCAGGCAAATACCAACCGCGCCGTGATATGAGTGAAACAGCGCTTGCAGAACTGGCCTCGTCAATTGAACAGCATGGCGTGATGCAGCCAATTGTTATTCGTCCATTGCTCGCCAATGAAGATAAGAGTGAGGCATTTGTCACTCATGAGATTATCGCTGGTGAGCGCCGCTGGCGTGCGGCTAAGATGGCAGGAAAGGCAGTTATTCCAGCGATTGAACGCGCGTTATCTGATGAGCTTGCTATTGCATTGGCATTAATTGAAAATATCCAGCGTGAAGATCTATCGGTGATCGAGCAGGCTGCCGCATTACAGCGCTTTCATACTGAGTTTGGTATGAGTCATGCCATGATAGCTGAGGTCGTTGGCAAGGCGCGGACGACGGTATCGAATTTGCTACGACTCAATCAGTTGCATGATACCGTCAAAGACCATTTAGCAAACAATGCGCTAGATATGGGTCACGCCCGCACGCTTTTAGCATTATCCTCTGATCAGCAGCCTATCATCGCGCAAAAAATTATCGATGGCGGCATGACAGTGCGCGAAGCTGAGAAACTGGTCAAATCGATCTTACAGCCTGCTCCTAAAGCCAGCCGTGTCGAACAGACACAGTCTCGTGATGCGGAGCGCCTCACACAACGACTGACAGACATGCTCGGTGCTGAGGTGAAACTTAAGCACAAGAAAGACGGGCAGGGTAGTGTCGAGATTTTTTTCCATAGCCAAGATCAGCTGGCTGCTCTTATTAAGCACATAGAAGCCCAAGCCTAAATCCCTTTTTAATGAGCTGATGTATCATAAGCAGCTTTGTTCTAATAAGCAATTTTGCGAGTCGGCATTGCCTATTTATGAGCTTGTTGGCATTACCAGTTTGGCTGCTAAGTTATTTGTGTGACAACTATTTTTGCAAAAAAGAGAATAAGTATGTGGGAGTTGGTAAAAGCAGGCGGCTGGCTAATGACGCCTATCGTCGTCTGTTCTATATTGGCGTTGGTCATCATCATTGAGCGTAGCCACACGCTACAATTCAGCAAAATCGTGCCCAGTAGACTACGTGAACAGCTCATCACACGCTTGCGTGAAAATGGTGATATCGGTCGCACACAATTGATGAATGTCAAAGAAAAGACAGCGCTCGGTGATATTTTGGCGACAGGCTTACTGTATCGTCAGTATGGCTTAGAGTCTATGACCATGCATATGCAGAATCGTGCTAGCGTACAAGTCCACCAGCTAGAAAAAAACATTAATATGTTAGGGACGATTGGTGCTATCGCTCCACTGCTTGGATTATTAGGTACAGTATTGGGTATTATCTCATCGTTCTTAGCGATTACTGATGGCGCGATGCAAGACCCAACGATGCTCGCAGCGGGTGTGTCTCAGGCGCTTATTACCACGGCTGCTGGTATGATTGTGGCGATTCCAGCGCTTGTCGCCTATCGATACTTTCAGCGTCGTATCATCGATATCAATGCACAATTCGAGACTCAAGCAGGACTGATGATTCAAGAGCTGTATGATTATCAATTGCTCGAAAATACTCATACTCTGCCCGCTACTCGCATGACAGCTGCTGATGAGCGTGCCGCTGACAGATTGGATGCAGATAAACACAGCGTACCAGCGGTACAATAATCTATCGCCAAAATATCATGCCCATGAACAGCAGATAAATGAAAGAGAGTGATATGCGTTTTAGAAAACCGACTGTGGAGCCGCTTGAAATTAATCTGACACCCATGATTGATTGCTTATTATTTTTAATCGTCTTTTTGCTACTGGCTACTTCTTTTAATCATTTTAGTCGTTTAAATATTATCCTTCCTGAAGCTGAGGGTGTGGCACAAACAGAGCAACAAAACAGTATCGAAGTGGCTGTACAAGAAGATGGCAGTTACTTGGTTAATGGTATTACGCTTGCCAGTAGCAATGAGGCTGAATTGATTAGTATGTTGCAGCAAGAAGCGGGCAGTAACCGAGATATGTTATTTGTCATCGCCGCAGATGCCAATGCTACCCATCAATCGGTCGTACGCGTGATGGATGTTGCTGGAAAGCTTGGGTTTTTAAACCTAAACATCAGTACGGTTGTGCCACTTGGACAACCCTTACCACCATAATATTTGCCGCTTGATCACTACCATACAATCACTATTATAAAACTGTGTGACAAGCACAGCCCATTCATGTCATGACATCTACATTGAGGCTTTTATGAGCCAAACATATCAATCTGACCCAAAAACGTCTGCTAAGAAATCATCAGCGGAACCATCGACTACGCCCAAGCATAAGACTTTACTACGTCTATTAAGGTATTTAAAACCTTACTGGTGGGCATTGCTGTTGACTATTATAGGCTTTGCTATTAATGCATCGACCGAGATTGGGACAGCGAAGTTATTGCAATATATTACTGATGCGATCAAGCAAAGTGATCAGAGTAAAAGGGATTGGTTTCCCGTTCTAATTATTATGCTTTTTTTAGTTCGCGGTGTGGGTAGCTTTTTGGGTAATTACTATTCTGCTTTGATTTCACGAAATCTGGTTTATGAGCTACGAGTAGAGGTTTTTAATAAGCTGCTGCGCTTGCCAAGCTCATTTTATCTTGCCAATCCAGCAGGTACTATCTCATCAAAGCTGATATTCGATGTTGAACAGGTCACAGCGGCCAGTACAGACTCAATGAAAACCTTGTTACGTGATGGTCTAACCGTTGTGGCTTTGATAGGATTTTTGTTATATAGCAATTGGCGTTTGACCCTGATTTTGTTTGTGGTATTGCCGCCTATATTATGGCTTATTCGCATCGCCTCTAAACGCTATCTCAAGCTTTCCAAAGGTATTCAAAAAACGATGGGTAGTGTGAGCCATATTACCAATGAGGTCATCGGTGGCTATCAGGTCGTAAAAAACTACGGCGGCCAAGCATATGAGGCCGAGCGTTTTGATAAAACATCGAAAAAGAATCTGCGCCAAGGCATGAAGGTCGTGGTTACCAATAGCATCAATACGCCATTGGTACAGTTATTGATGGCGATAGCCATGTCAGTTGTGGTGTGGCTTGCGCTGAGACCTTCGGTTATCAATGATATCTCAGCAGGAGAGTTCATATCCTATATTGCAGCGGCGGGTTTACTGAGTAAGCCGGTTCGCTCACTGACTGATGTCAATCAAAAACTGCAAAAAGGTATTGCTGCTGGTGAGTCGATTTTTGCACTGCTTGATGAGCCTGAAGAAGAAGATACAGGCACAATCAGTAGGGCGCTGTCAGGGCAAATGGCCTTGGATAATATCAGCTTGGTGTATCCAGACTCGACGGTTGCTCTGCGTGACTTTACGTTAAATATAAAAGCAGGCGAGACGGTTGCATTAGTAGGACGAAGCGGTGCGGGCAAGTCTTCCTTGGTGAACCTTTTAACGCGTACTTTAGAAACCTCTTCAGGACAAATTACCTTAGATGGTGTGCCGATAGACCAGATTAAGCTAGAGAGCTTGCGCGCACAAATTGCGATGGTGAATCAGCAGGTTGTACTATTTAATACCACAGTATTTAATAACATTGCTTATGGGGGATTGGCCAACAAGAGCCAAGCTGAGGTTGAGCAAGCGGCAAAAGATGCCTTTGCTCATGATTTTATTATGAAAATGCCAAATGGCTATCAAAGCGAGATTGGTGCTGAAGGGTTGCAATTGTCTGGTGGGCAGCGTCAAAGACTCTCTATCGCTCGTGCGCTCCTAAAAGATGCGCCGATTTTGATCTTGGATGAAGCCACTAGCGCGCTTGATAATGAGTCAGAATACTACATTCAACAAGCGCTTGATAACGTGATGAAAGACCGAACGACATTGGTAATCGCGCATCGCTTAACGACCATTGAATCAGCAGATCGTATTGCTGTGATGGATGGTGGTCAAATCGTTGAGCTTGGAACACATGCTGAGCTGATGGCGCTGCAAGGGCACTATGCGCAAATGTATGCCCGAGATTTTAAATAGACTTTGGTAGAGCCGCTTTAATTGCTGGCATATTGAGATATCTTCAGATTGAACTATTTTTCATAATGCAAAATCAAATCGATAGGTGAATGGCAATTATCCATGAGCATTGAGACAACAGTCACCCGTGCATGGCAGCGTAAAGCGCTTTGGCTATGGCTACTGCTACCTATTAGCTGGCTTTATGGGTTGATCACGATGCTGCGTCGTCACGCTTATAAAACTGGGCTACTATCAAGTTATCGCGCACCCGTACCTGTCATGGTCATTGGTAATATTAGTGTAGGTGGTAGCGGCAAAACACCGTTAATTATCGCCTTGGTCAATCACTTGCAAAAACGAGGCATAAAAGTCGGCGTCATCAGCCGCGGTTATGGCGGTGATACCACTCAAATGCCAGCGTTGGTGAGTACAACTAGCAGGCCTCACGCGGTAGGGGACGAGCCATGCCTAATCGTGCAGATGACAGGTGCGGCCATGGCGGTATGCCCCAATCGTCAGCAAGCAATCACTACCCTGTTGAATGCTGCGCCTGATGTGCAGTTGATTATTGCTGATGATGGGTTGCAGCATTATGCGCTCAAGCGGGATATAGAGTGGATTGTGGTAGATGCCGCGCGTGGCTTTGGTAATAGACAACTGCTACCAACTGGTTTTTTGCGTGAGCCAATGTCACGCTTAAAGGGCGCTAGTGTCATTTACCATGACAAGCCAAAAACAGACTTGTCGCATTATCATGAAAATAGTAAAAACTCACACCCTTCTGAGCGCTTGAGCATGCATTTGCAAGCAGATAGGCTGCAACATTTAGGGGATCTTATCTCATCTGAAAACCAGATAAATAGAGCCGTTCCTACCAGTGGTAGCCAAGTACATGCGGTCAGTGGCATTGGCTATCCACAGCGTTTTTTTGATACGTTAGAGTCTCTTGGTTTTGACGTGGTGGGCCACCCTTATCCTGATCACTACGACTTTAGCTTGGCTGAGCTGTTGCAACATAGCGATTATCCTATCGTCGTCACCACCAAAGATGCGGTAAAAATAAAAGCATTGTTGTTAGACTATACGGCGGAGCAAGCATCAAGTGATGAGTATGCAGAACTCATTAGCAGGTTGTGGGTTTTGCCTGTGACGGCCGTATTATCCGATAACTGTTATAATCATCTAAACCAGCAATTAAAAGCTTTGGGTGTTGAGGCTAATCTTGATGTTAGTACACAAACGCTATCATAGATAATGGTCAATACGTCAAACTGAACCACAATTTTTAGGAATAAACCATGTCGCTTGTCACCACACCTGCCAAAACCCATATTGTGATTCCTGCACGCTTTAAGAGCACACGATTACCCGGTAAGCCATTATTGAGCATTCATGGCAAACCGATGATACTTTGGGTGGCTGAAAAGGCAAAGACAGCAACCTTCGCTGACGATATGTGTATTGCAACTGATGATGAGCAAATTGCAAAGGTCTGTATCGATGCCGGTTTTGATGTTGTGATGACAAGTTGCGAGCATTCCTCAGGCACTGACCGCTTGGCGGAAGTGGCGGCTATCAAAGGCTGGGTTGATCATGATATTGTGGTCAATATGCAGGGTGATGAGCCGCTTGTGCCGTCCTTACTGCTTGAGCAGGTACAGGCGCTTTTGGTAGCGGATGAGGCCAGCGTCATGGCGACACTCTGTGAGCCTATCGATGATTACGATACGTTCCAGCGAGCTTCTGTGGTAAAGGTAGTCAGCCAACATACGAACAATTTGCAGCGCGCGCTTTATTTTAGTCGCGCACCAATCCCTTGTGATCGTGATGTCGTATTGGCGGATGACAATCAAAGGCAGCCACCGAAGAATGCATATCGTCATTTGGGTTTATATGCTTACCGCGTTAGTCTATTACAGCAGTTTGTTGCGTGGCCACAGACGCCGCTTGAGCAGCTTGAAAGCCTAGAGCAGCTACGAGTGCTAGAAAACGGTAAGCTTATCGCCATTGCAGAGGCCGCCTGTCAGCTGCCGGCTGGTGTTGATACACAAGAAGATCTAGACCGTTTAAATGCCATGAGCTTAGCTGATTTTCAAAACCCTGCTAAATAATGGTTTGAGCAAGCGCTCGCACATTATCCAGAGTATCGTTAGCGTGCTGCATCCTAAATATCTAAAAACGTGATAGAGCCAATAGAGCTATAACTATGAATGATCTGACAGCAAATGTAGACACGCAAGAGCGTTCAGATAGTATCTATTTTGCGCCCTTATTGCCATGGCAACAGACATTGTGGTCGCAATTGACTCAGCGAGTATTGACGCAGCAGTCCTTGCCGCATGCATTGCTCGCTGCTGGTATGCAGGGAATGGGTAAACGCGCCTTTGTATGGCGGTTGGTGGCTTGGTTGTTATGCCGTGAGCGAGGTACGAGCCCATTAGGGGCGTGCGGCACATGCGAGAGTTGTCAATGGCTCAAGTCGGGTACTCACCCAAGCTTGCAAGTGCTGCCAATCGTGAGTATGCCAATCAATGCGGATAGCGACACCCTCCAAGACAAATCAAGCAGCGCAAAAGACAAAAAAGCCACCAAGAGCACAAGCAACAGCGCGCTTAAAATCAAAGTGGATGACATTCGTGCCTTGCAGCCTTTTATTTATCAAGGCGGGCAAGGGATGCGCATCTGTGTGTTAGATCATGCTGAGCAAATGACCGTCGCCGCTGCCAATGCGTTACTCAAAACCTTGGAGGAGCCACAAGCACAAGTTCATCTATTTTTAATCAGTGACACGCCTGCTCAGCTGCTTCCGACCATCAAGAGCCGTGTACAACAGCTGGCATTACAGACTATTGAGCCCGCTGTTGCTATCGATTATGTGACACAGGCGCTCGGTCATACCATCAATCGTGAAGCCGTCAGTAAGATGGCGATTGAGCAGTTGATACAATTAGCAAATGGCGCACCTCTCGCTGCGGTAGCATTGGCACAGGCACCGTGGTACAGCAAGCGTTCCCTATGGCTGACCACATGGCAAGCGCTGCGAAGTGGTAAACGTAGTAGCGTAGCGGCAAGTGATTATTGGCAAAAACAGCTGAGTATTAAAGAGTTTATTCAACTGTCTGAACGGATGCTCCTAGACATAAAGCGCATCTGCCTAGGACTGAGTGAATTACAAACAGATATCAACCTATCAGAAGCATTAGTATCTTATCAACCCGATGATCTCAACCTAGAAGTATTCGGCGATAGTTTGCAGCAGACCAAAATTGCACTGCAACAAAATGTGCAAGAAAAATTTGCCTATGATAAGCTAATGCAAGAATTGGCCTGCTTGTAGGAGTGGTGACATAGCCTTTGTGAGCTATTGGAACTTATTGATATAAATCGCTTTTGTTTATATTCTTATAATCATTTATAAAAATATATTTGACCCAATTGATAAAGGAAGCTGATTATGGCAATGCCAGGACGCGGCGGGATTTTAACCTGCCATATTGAGACTATCGAAACGTTGTATGCCAGCTATCTGTCTTTTGTGAATAATGGCGCTTTGTTTGTGCCCTCTGATCAGCCGCAGCAATTGGGTGATGAAGTTTTTATTGCTGTCACACTGCCCAACTCTAGTGAGCGTTTGCCAATGAATGGTAAGGTTGTTTGGATCAACTCCAAAACGCAGAGCGGTCGACCAGCAGGCTTTGCTGTGCAAATTGGTAGTGATATCGCAGGACAACGAATCAAGAACGAAGTTGAGCGTTTATTGGCTGGTAAAATAGATAGCCTGCAATCCACTTATACCATGTAGCCCATACCACTTAACCCAAAGACCTAGGCGTCTTTATCGATGGTCATCATGGCTATATTGTATGATTAATAAAAAAGCCTTATAACTGTATAAGGCTTTTTTTAGGATATATATCCGTGAGTGCTAGTAGCGCGGCGGTACGTACATATCATCAGGAATAGGCTCGCGGTAGTATTCGTCATCACGTTTGCGACTGGGCAATTCAACTTCCTCACGAGGTATCTCTTTATAAGGAATCTGGTCGAGCAGATGTGCAATACAGTTGAGCCTAGCGCGCTTCTTATTGTTGCCTTCAGCCACCCACCACGGGGCCTCAGGGATATGAGTGCGCTCAAACATGGTCTCTTTTGCTTTGGTATAATCCTCCCAGCGCCTACGGGATTGTAAGTCCATCGGCGAGAGTTTCCACTGTTTTAGCGGATCGTATATTCGGCTCATAAAGCGTGCATGCTGCTCATCGTCAGTAATAGAAAACCAGTATTTCACCAAGCGAATGCCTGATCGCACAAGCATGCGTTCAAACTCTGGCACTGACTGGAAAAACTCCTCATATTGCTCATCAGTACAAAAGCCCATGACGCGCTCGACACCGCCGCGATTGTACCAACTACGATCAAACAAAACGATCTCACCTGCGGCTGGCAAGTGTGCCACATAGCGCTGAAAATACCACTGGGTTTGCTCGCGGTCAGTAGGAGCAGGTAAGGCGGCAACACGGCACACGCGTGGATTTAGCCTTTGGGTAATACGTTTGATAGCGCCCCCTTTACCCGCAGAATCTCGCCCTTCAAAGATAACGACGATACGCTCACCATTTGCAACCACCCAGTCTTGCAGCTTGATAAGTTCTCGCTGCAATCGTACCAACTCATGGAAATAGGTACGTCGATCCAGTTTTTCTTGCTCACTCATCTCACGACCATTGAAGCGAAAGTCACGTGCATAGTCATCTATTTCGTTTTCTAGCTCTTCATCGTAGGTATCGATAAGGTCTTGATGCATTTTTCGACGTAGCTCATCGTCTAGAATGTCTTTTTCGATGCGCTCAGCCAAGATGGCTTGTTCTCGGTCGTATTGATCTAATTGCTCCTTGGTGGTGAGTGATTGAAAGTCTGTGGTTGTAATGGGTTTTGTCGTTACCAATTTATCAGAGCCAAAAATAATTTGTCTCATTTTTCTTAATAGAAACTTTTTTTTAAGTAGAAATTCTGTCTTACCCATAAATATTACCTTTGTTTGGCGTGTCAGCTTTTTTAAGAGGCTACTATCTAGGTCGTTTCTATCATAGCAAAGTACAGACAATAAAAAATGCCCTTTAACTATTTATTTAAAGGGCATTTTTTATGAGAATAGATGAGCTGATAAAAATGATGAATCAAGTACTCATTTTCATTCGTTACTTACCGAACTTATTTTTCTAAGATGCAAGTCACGCCTTGACCGCCAGCGGCGCAAATAGAGATTAGCGCACGGCCTGAGCCTTTTTGGTCAAGTAGTTTTGCGGCGGTGGCTAGGATACGACCACCGGTCGCGGCAAATGGATGGCCTGCTGCTAGTGATGAGCCATTCACGTTTAGCTTGCTGCGATCGATCGAGCCTAGTGGCGCATCAAGACCTAGGCGCTCTTCACAGAATGTCTCATCTTCCCAAGCGGCGAGTGTCGATAGCACTTGTGAGGCAAACGCTTCATGAATCTCATAGAAATCAAAGTCTTGTAGCGTGAGGCCCGCACGCTCAAGCATACGCGGTACCGCATAAGCGGGTGCCATGAGTAAGCCTTCGGTAGTACCAGATTTACCGATAAAGTCTACCGCTGCTGTCTCTTGGTGCACGATATAAGCCAGTGGTTTTAGACCATGCTCTTTTGCCCATTCATCAGTACCCAATAGGACACAAGATGCGCCATCAGTCAGTGGCGTTGAGTTGGCAGCAGTCATCGTTGGATTGGCGTTCTTTTTGCCAAATACTGGCTTTAGCTTACCCAGTTTCTCTAGCGTGGTGTCTGGACGTAAGTTGTTATCACGAGTCAGACCTTTGTATGGGGTGATCAAGTCATCAAAGAAACCTTCGTCATAAGCGCGTGCTAGGTTTTTGTGACTGTTAAAGGCAAGCTCGTCTTGAGCTTCACGAGTGATGTTCCACTCAAGTGCTGTAATCGCTTGATGCTCGCCCATCGATAGACCAGTGCGCGGCTCGCCATTTTGCGGTGAGTCAATCAAGTCTTTTGGATTTAGACCCATCAATGCCTTTAGGCGTTGCTTGTTGTCTTTGGCGGCACCAAGCTTGATCAGTACTTTACGCAGACCATCACCAATAGCGATAGGCGCATCTGAAGTAGTATCTACGCCGCCTGTAATGGCTGAATCGATAACACCCAGTGCGATTTTGTTCGCAGAAGCAAAGGTCGCTTGTAGGCCAGTTCCGCACGCTTGTGAGATATCATAGGCTGGTGTGTGTGGGTTCAGCGCTGTGTTCAATGTTGCTTCGCGAGTCAGGTTGATATCGCGGCTTAGCTTCATAACGGCACCAGCGACCACTTCGCCGATGACTTCGTCTTGTAAGTTGTAGCGCTCAACCAAGCCGTCTAGAGCAGCAGTCAACATATCTGTATTGCTGACGTCAGCGTATGAGCCATTTGAGCGAGCAAATGGAATACGGTTACCACCTAAGATTGCCACACGATTCTGGTTTGTAGCAGGTTTGGTTTTACTTGTTTTCTTGGTCGCTGTTGCAGGTTTTTTAGGAGCAGTAGTGTCTGCCTTTTCTTCATCTACTTTTTTACTAGTAGTATTTTTAGTATCTGAGTCGTTGGTATCAGTGTCTTTAGCATCAGATTTTTTAGTAGCTGGCGCTTCTTTTTTTGTGTTTTCCGCTTGTGTGCTATCTGTCTTTGTGTCGTTGACTTTAGTGTCAGCAGTTTCGTTATTAGTAGCCGTTTCTTGTGAGGTTGTATCACTGGTCTTGACGACGGTGCTCTCTACAACTGGGCTGTCGGGGTGGTTGTTTTTATTACTCATAATATTATCCTTAAAAAATATGGGCAGAAAAATTGCAGGTAAAATTAAAAGATCGGTAAAGTCATTTTTGGCAAAAAGCCGATATTGTCATTTGTTACTTAATATAGCTTTACATGATAAGGCGTTTTTTACTGGTTTAATGTATATCTTTAGCAAACCGTATGACACTTATCGTAAGTTCGCTCATAGCGCTGCACTCATAGATTTGCACATAATGCCGATGGCGTCAGTAGACGGATCAGTATCGGGCGCTAACATTGCATAACAACGTATTTAATAATATATTGTTATGCATAAGTGTTATTACTATAACTTATAGGTCTCATTTTAACACAATGCTATTGCTAGTAACCCTACAAAAAGTTGCTGGCTTGTATACTGACTTGTTTACAGATTGTTGTAGACATCATCTGTTTTTGGACATGCTTCTAAGGGAAGTGTATAGTTAGGCTAGTTTTAAAATGATTTACTAAATATCAATAATTACAATGTCGATGAGTCTATATAATAGAGGCATTACATTCAGTGTTTACTATTATTTCAACCATTCATTATTTAGAGGGAATATATTATGTCAGACCGCTATGGTGATTTTGTTCAATCTTCTATTGGCAAAAAAGTTGCTAAGAACTTAGGTTTACCAATGCCAACGACGCTTGATCGCTTTGAAAGTGGCGAGCGTTTGGTTCGTGGTAGTGTATTAGTTGGCCGTGCTGACGGTGATGACAAAAGCATTAGTGAGTCTGTGGCGCGCATTTTGTCAGAGCTTCATGCAGACGTCTATGTAAATAGCCGTGATGATGTCAAAGACGCCCTTGCAGATGCAGGCGTTGAGGCAAAAGCCAATACTGGTGGTGATGATCAGTTCAAGGTATTGCTTTTTGATGCCAGCAATATCAGTAATGCCGATCAGCTAAAAGAAGTTTACGAGTTTTTTCATAGCGTTGCGCGCCGCGTTGAAAAATCAGGTCGAGTGATCGTCATCGGCCGTACGCCAGAGGACATCAGTGATATCGAAACAGCCATGGCACAACGTGCACTAGAAGGCTTTGTAAAATCAGTAGGTAAAGAGTTCAAACGTGGCATTACAGCTCAGCTTATCTATGTAGAGACGGGAGCTGAGCAAAATCTAGACTCAACCCTGCGTTTCTTTACATCAGCCCGTTCGGCTTATGTCTCAGGACAAGTGGTACGCGTCAGTAAAGGCGACTCAGTCGATGTCGATTGGAATCAGCCTCTAGGCGGCAAGACCATGCTAGTAACTGGGGCAAGTCGTGGCATTGGCGAAGCCATCGCTCGTGTCTTGGCTCGTGAGGGCGCACATGTGATCTGTCTTGATGTACCGCAGCAGCAAGCTGACCTACAAAAAGTGGCCAGTGAAATCAGTGGCTCTACGTTAACCGTAGATATCACAAGTGATGACGCTGGTGCAGAAATCGCAGATGCCGCGCAAAAGCGTGGCGGTCTGGATGCAGTCATTCACAATGCTGGCGTGACTCGTGATAAGACATTGGCCAGAATGGATGAAAAAAAGTGGGATATGGTCATCGATATCAACTTGGGCAGCATTGCGAAGTTAAACCGCTATCTACTTGATAACGATGTGTTAAAAGAAAATGCGCGTATCGTCTGTGTATCATCGATCTCAGGGATCGCTGGTAACATGGGTCAGACCAACTATGCGACTTCTAAAGCGGGCGTTATTGGCCTAGTTGATGCAACCGCAACCCAGCTAGAAGACAATGCTAAAGGCATGACTATCAATGCTGTGGCACCAGGGTTTATCGAGACACAGATGACTGAAGCCATTCCGTTTGCGATTCGTGAAGCTGGTCGCCGCATGAATTCATTGAGCCAAGGCGGCTTGCCTGTAGATGTGGCTGAAACCATCGCATGGTTGGCTTCGCCTGCTTCTGGGGGCTTAAATGGCAACACAGTTCGTGTTTGTGGTCAAAGCTTACTTGGCGCATAATATTGATTTATTAGTGAGACTATGTGGCAAATAAGAACAGAGTAGCGTCACGATTGCATGCTTGATTTCTGACTTGTCACACACATGCTTACGAAATATTTGCTGATAAATTGTAATAAAGCTGCCCACGGGTGGCTTTTTTATGATAAAAACAGAACCATCAGCCAAACTATTTTTTGCTACTAAAGATACTTACAACATTGATTGGACAAAGTGCTTATTCAAGGATTTGATAATAAGTGCCCGCCGATCAGTGTAAAATGTTTTTAGAGACGTTAAAAAACTTGTTCAAGCCACATTTAGGATTTACTTATGTCAGATACCCATTATGATGCGTTGCCAAAAGCGCACACTACCTATGCCAATATCGTCAAAAGCTTACTACCTATTGGTAACAGTGGCAAAGTCAGTAAAGATCAGCTGCCGCAGGCGACTTATTACGTCGATGACTTGCATATCGATCAGGACAATCTAAATGATTATCGTAAAATTTGCGGTTTTGCTGATAACGGTAAAGTACCCGCGACGTATTTTTCGGTACTATCACAAGCCCTACAGATGAATATGATGGTCAAAGAGCCATTTCCGTTTGCGATGTTGGGTCTGGTACACGTTGACAATAGCGTGACGCAATACCGTCCTATCGGTGAACGTGAGACTGTAGCGATGTCGGTTACGTTTGATAATTTGCGCGATCATACCCAAGGTCAGCAGTTTGACTTTGTCACTACTGTCAAGTCAGAGGATGAGGTGATCTGGAAAGGGACGTCAACATATCTATCACGCAGCAAAAAAACGACCAGTAGCAAAAACAAAAAGAGTAAGCCGCGTCCAGTGTCGGTGAAGCCAGAAGTGGGCAAAAACGACGTGCATAGTATATTTGAAGTACCAGAGGATATTGGTCGCCGTTATGCCTTTGTATCAGGTGATTTTAATTTGATTCATCTACATCCATTATCAGCGCGTGCCTTTGGTTTCCCTAAAGCCATTGCTCATGGTATGTGGTCAAAAGCCAAGTGTCTTGCTTTGATGGATGAGCTACCTGATGCTTATACCGTTGATGTTTCTTTCAAGTTACCGATCTTTTTGCCAGCAGAAGTAGAGCTTATTGCGCAGCCAGTCGCTCAGCTTGAAAGTGTCGGCGATACCTGTGATTTTGGCTTGTATAGCTCCAAAAATAGCAAGCCACATTTGGCGGGTGTCGTAACCTTGAATAGCGACAGCAAATAACGCACAGATGCCTTATCTTCACCACAATATTCAACCAACACACTTACTATTATGACTTTACAGAACCTAGATTCAAAAAGTAGCGAGACGCATACAAATCAATCAGTTGAGAATGACCCTGACAATGGGGTCGATTTGTCTGTTATTCTTGAGCCTTATTTTCGGCCGGACACCAATACGATCGTATGCGGTGCGCTGGATGAAGAAAAAGTCACTGCCTTAGCAAAAGCGGGTGTGGACTTGGTGATTAACTTGCAGCCAGATGATGAGTTGAGTTTTGATGAAGCTGCTGCAGTTGAGCGTGCAAACATGCACTATGAGCATCTGCCTATCAGCGGTGCAGTAGAGCTAAAGCAGCTTAAAATATTGGCATTTGATAGTGTGCTGCGTCAGTACCATAATAAAAAGATTGCCATGCACTGCGGATCAGGCAATCGAGTAGGGGCTGCGATTGCTCTACGTGCAGGGTGGTTGCGTGGGCGCAAGATGGATACTGCTATGGAGCGTGGACGTAGTCATGGCCTGACCAAACTTGAACAAGAGGTTCACAACCGCTTGTTGGTACCACGCTAACGCAGCATATCATAGAGTAATAAAGAGGCGACCGCTAGGTGGCCTTTTTTATTGGTTGTTAATGCCTTTGTACTGGCATCAGATATCTGTATGGCATCGGTGCTCAAGCAATTTTAGCTGAGATAATTCACAATAATGGAGTGAGGGGACAATGATGGATGATGACACAACGCATAGTAACAATGCGAGTAAATCTATGAGGACTGACTTGCAGCATCGCTTACGGCAAGTACTGACAGCGTTGCAGCTTGATGACGCGCCAGCGGGCGGTGCGGTAGTGGTCTATCAGGGCGGTGAGTGTCTTGCGCAGGCAAGTGTCGGTATGGCACGGGCAGATACACCGTGGCAGGCTGATACGCTAGCGATTAATTTCTCGACAGGTAAGGGCGTACTAGCGACGCTGGTACATGTGTTGGTATCACAGAAGCTGCTTGATTATGACGTGCCCATTGCCCACTACTGGCCAGAGTTTGCCGCATCAGGTAAAGACAAAATTACCTTGCGACAGGTGATGTCACATCAGGCGGATTTGTTTTCGATCACCAGTATCGATGTCGATAGTGACACGATGCTCGATTGGCGCGTTATGCTGAATCATATTGAAGGAATGCCTATCACAGCACCTGAGGACGCCGCTGCATATGACAGCGCTTATAGCGCGTTGGTCTATGGTTGGGTACTTGGCGGTGTGATAGAAGCCGTAACGCATATGTCATTAGCCGAAGCTTTACGTCAGTATCTAACCGAGCCTTTAGGTATTGCAGACAGTTGCTATTTTGGTGTACCAGATAGCAAAGTAGATCAGGTAGCAAAGCTTGCCAAAGACTTTGAGTCATTAAATGAGGATAGCGTACAACTGCGTAACAAGCGCCAAAAACCAACCCTAAAATCCGACTCAACAAGCACCTTACGTACTTATGCAATTCTGCCTAGCTATCATTGCTGGCAACAGAAAATGCTCAATGATGAGCGTACAGCTGAAACGCAAAGTAGCCTTAACGACGATCTAGACGATAAAAATATTGATAACATACAACCTGTATTAAATACTGCGCGTATTAATAGCCTATATTTTAATACCAGTCAGCTCAATCTGAAAAACTATAAAGCAGCGCTCATTCCTGCCGGAAAACAAGCACTTGATTATCACAATCGCAAGACACTACAGGCAATCATTCCCGCTGCTAATGGCGTCGCTTCGGCGGTTGCGCTAGCCACTATCTATGCTATGTTGGCCAATGGTGGGGTTTGGCAAGGGCAGACGCTAATTGATAGTGCTACGTTTAAGCAGCTCTCCGCAATACAAGTCACAGGCCTAGATGCCGTCATGCCAGCGCCTATGCAGTGGCGACTGGGCTATCATAGATTATTTACTATATGTAGTGGCAAAGACACAACCAATAAAATCATGGATTATGCGTCATCAGGGTTTGGACACATGGGATACAATGGCTCAGTCGCTTGGTGTGATCCTGTGCGTCAATTGTCATTTGCCTTTATCCATAATTTTGATACCACCATGCTCAACGATATTCGTCAGTTTGCATTGACAGAAGCGGTTCTGGGCTGGGTTGATGATCTGAGGTAATACAGCCGCTCTCAAGATGACAGTATCAAACGTATTGATAACCATGAATGATCAATGGCGTGTTTTTGGGGTCATCTTGAGTAGCCTTGTGGCGCTGAGACCATGGATAAAAATTGAGGTTAGAATCACAATTGAGCAGACAATCCATAGTTTGAGCGCATCATCCTCAGCAAAGAAATCTGTGTTGAGCGCATAGGACAGGTAATACAAAGTACCGATACCCCGAATACCGAGTGCTGAGATTGCGTATTTCTCAGTACGCGGCATATTGAGTCCTGACAAAGCAATGAAACCACCAATAGGACGTATGAGGAGCAGGAAGGTAAAACTCACAATATAGACACGCCATGTCAGCTCAACCCCAGACTGTAAGCCTTGTCCCAAGAACATACCAAATATGACGAGCACAAGAGACATCAATAAACCTTCTGACTGCTCGGCAAAGTCGTGAAGTTTTTGGTGATAAGTATGTTCGCACTCTGAACGTCTAAACGCAAAGGCAGCCACAAAAACAGCGATAAAGCCGTAACTGTGCACGTATTCTGCAACACCGTAAGCGACTAAGGTTAGGGCAATAACCACGTATCCTTGTGATATTGTGGTCTCACGGGTATGTTTAGAAAACACAACCTTCGCCATTGCTTTACCCACCAGCACACCCACCAATACCCCAGCGCCAATCTTCCACAAAACATCATGTGTGAACCATGACCACAGCATCTCGCTGGTAAAAGCGTTTCCTTCACTAAAAGCTTCGGCGATCTTTATTGCCAGATAGACGAAAGGAAAAGCCAATCCATCATTCAACCCTGCCTCTGATGTGAGCGTAAAGCGCGTCGTGTCTTCTCTGCCTGTATTGGGAGGTCCTACTTGAATACTAGACGCTAAAACAGGATCGGTAGGTGCTAATACCGCACCCAACAAAATAGCAGCGCCGAGGCTCAAACCAAACGCATAATACCCCAGCGCCGCCATCGCAAAAATACCAATAGGCATGGTGATTAGTAAGAGCCTAACTGCCGGTCGCCATAGCTGCCAAGAGAAGTCAGTATCAATTTTGATACCTGCGCCAACCAACGATACCAAAATCACAATCTCTGTCAGTTTTTCGATGATTATTCCATTATTTATAGGGTCCAAAAACGATAGAGACGTCCACCAATATCCCATCATCAAGCCAAAACTCACTTGTAGCATAGGGAGCGAGATTGAGGTACGTTTGAAGACAACAGGAAACAATGCTCCCAATAAAAAAGCGATACCACAGATTAAGAGAAATAAATTATAGTTTTCAATCATAAGGTTTTCGCACGTTATTATATTTTAAGGATTGGTTTTGAGAGGTTGGCTTTCGATATTGATAATGGTTGGTATGGATGTTTAATATCTAGCCTGCAATATGACTTATCATAACGATAAAAAAGAATTATTACCGAAAGAAATAGTTATCAGAACGACAGATGCGTTGTTTTTTGGTGAAAAAAAGCCTGCATTGCGCAGGCTTAATATAGTGATATCAGTAAGTGATAAGTCATACATTTTGAGGCTAAGACTAAAAGTAAGGTTTAGCGCTCAACTTGACTTACGTCACGTACCGCGCCAGTGTCGGCACTGGTCGTCATTGCAGCATAAGCACGCAATGCTGGCGACACGTGACGATCACGGCTGACAGGTTTCCATGCATCGCGACCGCGTGCTTCCATGGCTTCTCGGCGAGCCGCCAATTCTGCATCACTGATTTGCATGTTGATGGTACGGTTTGGAATGTCAATGTGAATGCTATCGCCTTCTTCGACCAAACCAATAGCACCACCTTCCGCAGCCTCAGGGCTGGCATGACCGATTGATAGACCCGAGGTGCCACCAGAGAAACGCCCGTCAGTGAGTAGAGCGCATTCTTTTCCTAGCCCTTTTGACTTTAGATACGTCGTTGGATAGAGCATCTCTTGCATGCCAGGACCACCTTTAGGGCCTTCATAGCGAATAATGACCACATCACCTGCGATGATTTTGTCATCTAAAACTGCCGCGACAGCCGCATCTTGCGATTCAAAAATACGCGCGCGACCCGTGAATGTTAAGATACTCTCATCGACACCCGCCGTTTTGACCACGCAGCCGCGCTCTGCGATATTGCCATATAACACAGCCAGTCCACCATCTGCAGAGTAGGAATATTCGGCACTACGGATACAACCTGACTCACGGTTGACGTCGAGGTTCGACCATTCTTGTGACTGTGAAAATGCCTCAGTGGTGCGTACGCCACCAGGTGCTGCAAGGAAGCGCGCGCGTGCTTCAAGATTGTCATGGTTCATGATATCCCATTTATCAATCGCTTCTCTCATTGTCGCACTATGGATGGTCGGCACGTCAGTTTTCAATAATCCAGCACGATCAAGCTCGGCTAGTAACGCAAAGACACCACCAGCACGATGCACATCTTCCATATGGAATTTTTGTGAGGCAGGGGCAACTTTTGCTAGGCAAGGCACACCGCGGCTTAAACGGTCAATATCAGCCATTTTAAAATCAATCTCAGCTTCATTGGCCGCAGCAAGTAGATGCAAGATGGTATTGGTTGAGCCGCCCATGGCAATATCTAAGCTCATGGCATTTTCAAAAGCTGCTTTGGTTGCGATAGAGCGTGGTAGTACGGAATCATCGTTTTGCTCATAGCGACGTTTGGCTAGAGATACAATGGTGCGTCCCGCTTCCAAAAACAGCTCACGGCGTAGTGAATGAGTGGCCAAGAGTGAGCCATTACCTGGTAGGGCCAAGCCTAACGCTTCGGTCAAGCAGTTCATAGAGTTGGCTGTGAACATCCCAGAGCACGAGCCGCAAGTCGGGCAAGCTGAGGCTTCGATAGTGGCCACATCCTCATCACTGATGCTGTCATCAGCTGCGTCCATCATTGCATCGACAAGATCCAGCTTACGAACGGCACTGTTATCATTACTATCGGTATTGTGGCTCTTACCAACGGTGCTGGCTAGGATTTTGCCCGCTTCCATTGGGCCACCTGAAATAAATACCACAGGTATGTTAAGACGCATTGCCGCCATCAGCATACCGGGAGTGATTTTGTCACAGTTAGAGATACAAACCAGCGCATCTGCACAGTGGGCATTGACCATATACTCGACCGAATCAGCGATCAAATCACGGCTTGGTAGCGAGTACAACATACCGCTATGGCCCATCGCAATACCATCATCGACCGCAATGGTATTGAACTCTTTTGCAACGCCGCCAGCTTGCTCAATCTCGCGTGCGACCAGTTGTCCAAGATCTTTTAGATGTACATGACCGGGTACGAATTGGGTAAAAGAGTTAGCAATTGCAATGATTGGCTTGCCAAAGTCGCCGTCAGTCATGCCGGTGGCACGCCATAATGCGCGCGCGCCTGCCATATTACGACCGCCGGTAGAGGTTTTTGAGCGATAATCCATGTGATATTCCTTACAAATAGGCGGGGTTGTTAAAATCTGCACCCTCAGTTCTAATGTCCCCTCAGTTCTGATAAGGATAGTGTGCTTTTTATAGAGGGTGAGGACTAGTGAATAATACTAATTCGTTACCATACCATTAGATATGAATAATTGAAAATAGCTTAGTAATGGTAATGGGTTTAATATGATAAAAATAGAGTTAAGGCACTATTCAATGCGAGATAAAATCGCCTTATCAAACCAAGGTAGTTCAGCTTTATCGGCTTCTAGCTTCATAATAACTGCCAGCGCATGGGTGGCCAAAAGCTGTTGATAGTCACCACTTGCCTCAATCGTCAATAGCGATTCGGCAGGTAGCTCTTGCGTATTAGGGTTTTGCTCGTCAATACTGATTAATGTCTGCTTGTTATTCTTGTAAAGAACATCCACACGTCCAAAAAATTGCCAGTCTTTAAAGGCGGTAATAATAGCATCGGCGGCATCCTTAGTGTATATCTGCTGTGTCTCTTTACCTGTATTGGTCCAATGTAGTCGCACAGCCAATTGTAATGCTTCGCTGAACACCACCAAGGAGCCAGTGACTTTTACTTGCCAAGGACTGCTCAATAGCTCTTCATCAATGCCAATTAATTGAGCCGCTTCACGAGCGGACATAGGCGTGTTAAATTGCGCAAGCAAGGCAGGTGTGAGGGGATGCGTCTGCTTGACGGCATCGTCTAAGCTATCATAATGATATAGAAAAGGCAGTGGCAAATCTTGCGTGACGGTCTTTTTGATGATTTTACAGTTGTGTATCTGCCAGCTAATCGCCTTGTCAGTCAAAGCTTCTGCTAAGATAATAGCGTTTGGATCGATAGTTTGAGTACCGCTTTCACTCTCAATATCAGAGTGTTCTTCCTTATTATCAAGGGTCATAGCAGTATTATCCATATCTGTTTGAGTTGGCAAAGTAGACGAATCCATAAACATAGCGTTATTAAAATAGAGGGTTAATATAACATTTTAAGGGCATGGCCCGCCAATAAATTCGTGTGCTGGGATGGTGAGTATATGGCTTGATTTGCTCAATGATGAAAGGGATGATGACTTGTACTACAATCATATTTCGTCCACTATATGACAGACGATTTTATCTATTTTTGATAGCTACTAAGCTAGTAACTAACTAATAATAAAACTCTTAAAGGAAAAAATAATGACTGAAGTAAATCAAAAGACTGCTTATGATGACAATAATATTTTTGCCAAAATGTTAGATGGTGATATACCTTGTCACAAAGTCTATGAAGACGATAAGACCCTCGCCTTTATGGATATCATGCCGCAAGCCGAAGGTCATGTATTAGTGATACCTAAGCAAAAGGCTGTGGACTTGGTAGATCTTGAGCCAGAGTATGCTGCTGCGGTATTAATGACGGCTAAAAAAGTCATGCAAGCACAGCGTCAAGTGTTTGAGCGTGAGGGCATTATCCAAATGCAGTTGAATGGTGCGCAAGCGGGTCAAACGGTCTTTCACTATCATTTACACCTAATTCCATCAAGCATTCACGAGTTGGGTCGTCATGCAGTGACGCAAGCTGATCAGGGTGAGCTTGCGGATATTGCCAAGCGCCTGACTGCGGCTATCGGTGATGCTTGAACAAGGTATTTGAGGGTTTGATGTCTTATACTTATGTAAACAGATGTCATCGATTACGAGGTAGACAGACCTATAATATTAGAGGGCAGCTGACAAGTTGCCTTTTTTATTGCCTAGTAATCATTGTGTAATAAACGTTAAGTTATTGTTGTAAACACGCGTTTATCTTGGGATTTGGCTAAAGTTTATGTTACATAGTATTCCCATCTATACAGAATGCGTCGGTATTATTGCTAACGTGCTGTTTTAATATTGATGACATCTATTGTTTGTAGATTGATATCTACTATACCCCACTCTCAACTTCGAAAGTGATTGAAAAAAGAAGAGCACCTCACTAATC
>NZ_JAKDJE010000036.1 GCF_030454045.1 Psychrobacter sp.
GGAACAATTTTAGCGATCAGCAGTGCCTATTTGCGAATGTTCAACACGCCCTAATTAAAAGTTACAGTTTACTGCCAATAATTACATTTTGATACTGTGCAGGGTTTTTAACTTTCACTATGATGTCTGTAATGGATAGCGAGATAGCATTTATGTATGCCTGTCTCATCCAATACCCCTTCAGTGAAGCTTGAGCAAGATACTTAGCATCACTGTTGTTATTTATAACCATTCATTTATCTTTGAGGATACTATTATGAAAAAAGTAATCATCGCATCTTTAGCTGCTATGTTTGTTCTAACTGGTTGCAACACGTTTAAAGGCCTTGGCAAAGACGTATCAAGCGCCGGAAATGCTGTAACTGGCGGCGCACAAGACGTACAAGATAAAATCTAAGGTTTGCTTTTTTAGATTTTTTGAGGGACTTACTATTTTGTAAGTCCTTTTTTTTGGTCACGAATTCTTTATCCTAAGTAGTTACTGCACATACACTTTATCAGATGCTATAAAAAAGCACGCAATATTTGATTGAGATAACGCTGACCTAACAATGTTGGTTGTAACTGAGTTTTACTATCTATCAGTAGCCCTTGCTTAATCAACTTGTCTACTTGTGTGGTAACGCTTTCAAGCTTAAGCCCTGTTCTCTGCTCAAACAACGCCCAAGCGACACCGCCATGTAAGCGCAGTACATTTAACATAAACTCGCTAACCAGCTCATCTGTATCGATTGCTTGCCAACCAACCATTTTTGGTACGTTTTGAGTGCTCTTGGATGTTTCTGTCTCTATATCTCCTACATAATCTTTTGGCAAACGTGATTTGCTAAAACGATAGATGCCAGATTCTGCTAATAAATCGTTTTCTGATTTATCACTTTCCTTTGACGGTGCGCTACCTCTGTCTGCGTGACAATCAATCGTCACTTTACCATGTGCACCAGCACCTATGGCTAGATAGTCGCCAAACTGCCAATAGTTGATATTGTGACGGCAAGGCTTATCTGACTCGCCCGCCCATGCAGACACCTCATAATTGCTGTATCCCAATTGCTGCAACAGCGTTTGCCCCGCTTGTTCGATATTTGCCAAGTTGTCTTCATCGGGTAAAATAGGCTGGCTACGATAAAACACCGTGTTGGGCTCAATCGTTAATTGATACCAAGAGATATGCGTTGCGCCAGCATCGTGCGCCATTTGAATATCATTGAGTGCTTCGTTCATGGTTTGCTGCGGCAGACCATGCATAAGATCGACATTGACTCGCGCAAACCCAGCAGCCTTAGCAGCGCGTATCGCTGATAACGCTTGTACAGGATCATGGATACGTCCAAGCACTTTGAGCTTATCAGCGTCAAAACTCTGCACACCGATAGACAATCGATTGATACCAACCTCTAGATACTGAGCAAATGGCGCATGCTCGAGTGTCCCTGGATTGGCCTCCATCGTAATCTCAATATCCTCTGCAAATTCAAAACATGACCGCAAACCAGAGAACAGTCGCTGATACTGAGCAATTGGCAATAGTGATGGTGTGCCACCGCCGATAAATATTGAGATGATTTTACGGCCTTGCGCCAATGGCCGCTGCATCGCTGCATCTAATAACAATGCATCGACATAGTCATCATACATAGACAACTGACTGTCTATAGGCAGCTCATGCGAATTAAAATCGCAGTAAGGACATTTTTTCACACACCACGGAATATGGATATAGAGCGATAACGGAATACTCCTTACATCTATAACGCTATTATCTGCCCTTTGTTCAGAGAGACTTAATGCACTCAGGGTGTTAGGTGAGCTATTGGCATTCATTTTGGACATAAATAAACTTATTTGTAATGAGCAATAATGGTCGGTATCAAAAGTACCGCTAGGATAACGGCTAGATGAGGTAAAGAAAAGCCTAACTGACGTAAAACTATTAACAAAGCCACGCACAAATTCCCTATTCACCATGGTAACTTGCAGGCAGTATATAAAGAGACTATTAACAGTACAGCATCCAAAGCGCAGCGCTGTATTCAGAATATAACCATTACATTTGCGGCGCGCTTGAAAGCTGGTTAATAAAAAACCACCCTGATAATATTAAATTTAAAAATGAAGCAAAGGATAAGACATATGGCTTATTGGCTAATGAAATCAAACCCAAAGTTTTTTGGTATTCACGATTTACAACGGCTCGGTACAGATAGCTGGGATGGTGTCCGTAACTACCGCGCTCGCAATTTTATGCGTGATGATATGAAAGTCGGTGATAAAGTGTTCTTTTATCATTCTAGCGCAAGACCCTCTGGTGTGGCTGGTATTATGACGGTCAGTCAAGCAGGTTACCCTGACCCCACTCAATTCCACCCCGAGCATCGTCACTATGATCCTATTGCAACCGAAGAAGAACCACGCTGGTATATGGTGGATCTCACTTTTGAGCAAGCTTTTACAGAGGTGTTGCCGTTATCAGCGCTGAAATTTTTGCCTGTGCTTGAGGACTCATTACTGCTGAGAAAGGGCTGCGAGCAATTAACGGTCATTCCATTAGAGCCCAAACACTGGCACGCGATTATGGACATGGCCGAGACACTCGAACTACTGCCAGAACACACCGATTAGCTCGACCTTCTATCTACTGATCATCAATACCAAGGTAAAAAAAACCTAAGATGAGTATTCACATAGTATCTCTAAATCGTTGACATCATAGTCTGGCTTCTTTACCATCTTATGTGTATATGACCTGTCAATCTACCACTTAGATTGACGGGTTATTTTTATTTTAGTGCCTTCACTTTTATTTTCTGACTCCGTCTGTATAAGCTTGCTCATATTATTTATCGGAGTATCATCATCGGCACGACTCTCCTCTTACCACATCGCTCTGAGAGCGATGACCGTATTTGCTTATTAATATGATTAATAACAATTACCGCAAAGAATAAAAAGTTGCTCACCATGGTTTTCCCATTATCTTTCAGAGATTTTAAAAGCTACAGCTTACGCTTAGGGGTACTCGCCCTCCCTATCTTGATTACTCAGTTTTGCCAAGCAGCGCTTGGGGTTGTCGATGCCATTATGGCAGGCCAAGTATCCGCGCTTGATTTGGCGGCCGTGGCAGTTGGATCTGGCATTTGGCTACCGCTGTTTTTGTTAGCAACAGGTGTATTGATTGCCACTACCCCTCTCATTGGTGAGGCTGTCGGTCAAGACCAGCATCATCAGGTTCCTCATATTACTCAGCAGTCCTTGTGGACAGCAGGCGCTCTTGGCCTTATTGGTTTTATTGTTGTCAATTTGGCACCCAATGTCCTTGGTATCATGGGTGTGCCTGAGAATATTCAGCCTATAGCAACACAATATTTGCATGGTGTGTCTTTTGGTTTCCCTGCATTAGCTGTCTATGCTGTGTTACGCAGTTATTGCGAAGCACTTGGTCGACCTGAGCCAGTCACTGTTATTAGCATCATCGGCCTACTTGCAGATATTCCTCTGAACTATATCTTTATTCATGGTCTATTTGGCATGCCCGAGATGGGCGGCGCAGGCTGCGGTGTGGCAACAGCACTGGTATTGTGGATAAATGTGTTGTTACTGGCGGCTTATACCAGCGTTACCAAGCGGCGGGAATTTACCAGCACTCGCTTTTTTTATGGATTTGCGAGTCCAAATCGCGCCCAAATCAAGAAACTCTTAAAACTAGGAATTCCTATTGGTATCTCTATCTTTTTTGAGGCCAGTTTATTTAGTTTGGGCGCTCTTGTTATCAGCCCGCTAGGAGAGCTTGCAACAGCCTCACACCAAGTAGCGTTATCAGTGACGTCACAGCTGTTTATGATACCAATATCTGTTGCCATGGCACTCACCATTATGGTCTCAAATCGTTATGGGCAAAAAAACCTCTTAGCCTTACGTCAAGTACAAGCAACTGGACTTGTCTGGACCGTATTGATCGCTTTGACTTGTATGCTTGGTATATGGCTATTTAGACCAGAGTTGGCAGCAGCATTTACTGACAATCCAGCGGTCAGAGCGGAGTCGATGCACTTGCTTATCTTTGCCCTCGCCTATCAGTTATTTGATGGCTGGCAGGTCAATATCGCGGGTATATTACGCGGTATGCAAGACACCACTATACCAATGTGGGTCACGCTTTTTTGTTATTGGTTGGTTGCCCTACCACTGGGCATCTATTTAGTGCGTTTCACTGATGTTGGCGCACAAGGGTTCTGGATGGCGCTTATTACAGGATTATTTTTATCTTCTATCCTATTGACCCTTCGTTTGCGCTATCAACAAAAGCGCTTAACACTACTATGGGGATAAAATCAATTGACTTGAGCTCACCTCTTATAACCATTGCTAGCGATATATGGTCACATAGACTATGATAAATCGTAGACGTTTTCTTGCTAAAAAGATGGCTTACGTCAAAATATGTAAAAAATCTCAGTTAACAACTGTACATTGATTGCTCATTGCCATGAATCTAGGTATCATTAGCAACTAATTAGACAATATTTAGTTACACTATTTTTCGAATTTAGTACAAGGTCAGATAAAAACTATGGATATTGAAAAAATACGCACCCTCATCGCCCTTATGGAAGAAAGTGAACTGGTTAATTTAGAAATCAGTTCAGACGACGAGCATATCAGCTTAACTCGTCACTATGATGCGCCTGCACCAGCCATGATGGCAGCGCCAACTGCTAGCGCAGCGCCTATTGCTGCTGAAGGAAAACCTGCGGAAAAAGCGGGTAGCGTCGAAAACTCGCCAATGGTTGGTGTTTTCTATTCAGCGCCAAGTCCTAACGACCCACCATTTGTAAAAGTTGGTCAAAAAGTTCAAGCGGGTGATACTCTAGGTATTATCGAAGCGATGAAAATAATGAACCCTCTTGAAGCGACTCAAAGTGGTATTGTTGACGAAATCTTGGTAGATAATTCTGAAGTCGTACAGTTCGGCCAACCTGTCATACGCTATAAAGCGTAACGATATTTGCCATACTTAATTTCATTATGGCTGGTTTTTGATATACGTATCGCATCAAAGTCAAATAACAGGATGCTAGATATCAAAACTCAGTCAATAACTGATGCTTCGACAAGGATGAACCCATGATAAAAAAATTGCTCATTGCCAATAGAGGTGAGATTGCCCTGCGTATCGTTCGAGCTTGCAAAGCGCTAGGTATCGAAACGGTAGGCGTCTACTCTACTGCTGATGCCAACTTGATGCACCTGCGCTTTGTTGATGAGGCAATTTGTATTGGTAAGCCTAATGCCAATCAAAGTTATCTTGATATCAATACCATCTTAACGGCGGCTGAAATTACCGGCGCGGATGCTATTCATCCGGGTTATGGTTTTTTGTCTGAAAATGCTGAGTTTGCTGAGCGCGTAGAAGAAGCAGGATTAACCTTCGTTGGTCCTAACGCTGACCATATTCGCTTGATGGGCAATAAAGTTTCTGCGATCAACGCCATGAAAAAAGCGGGCGTACCAACTGTACCTGGTTCTGTGGGTGCCGTTACGCTGCACAATGCTGAAGAACAAGCGCGCAATATCGGTTTTCCGCTATTGATTAAAGCGGCTTCTGGCGGCGGTGGACGCGGTATGCGCGTCGTTGAGCGCTTTGACGAGCTGGTCGGTCAAGTCCAAGCGGCGAAGCAAGAAGCTGAGCTTTGGTTCGGTGATGATACTGTCTATATGGAGCGCTATCTTCAAAACCCGCGCCACGTAGAAGTACAGGTACTGGGTGATGGCAATGGTAATGCTATCCATCTGTATGACCGCGATTGCTCACTGCAGCGTCGCCACCAAAAAGTACTAGAAGAAGCGCCTGCGCCAGATATTCCAGATGATGTCCGTGAACCTATCTTAAAAGCATGCGTGAAAGCCTGTGAGCTTGTGAAATACCGCGGCGCTGGTACGTTTGAGTTTTTGTTTGAAAATAATGAATTTTTCTTTATTGAGATGAATACGCGCGTACAGGTCGAACATCCAGTAACCGAGATGATTACTGGTATAGATGTCGTGGTTGAGCAACTAAAAATTGCAGCCGGCTATGGTTTATCTTATCGTCAAAGTGAGATTGAAATCCAAGGCCACGCGATTGAGTGCCGTATCAATGCTGAAGATCCAGCAACTTTTGTTCCTTGCCCTGGTACTGTCAATCAACTATTTGCGCCAAGTGGCGCAGGTGTTCGATTCGATTCACATCTATACCCTGGCTATGAGATACCGACTTACTATGATTCACTCATTGGTAAGCTTATCTGCCATGGTCAGACTCGCCAGCAAGCCGTTGCTAAGACCATACACGCACTTGATGAGTTGATCATTGAAGGTATCAAAACCAATATACCGCTACATCGTGATGTGATTTTGGCAGATGATAATTTTGCCAAGGAAGCGCAAAACATTCATTATCTCGAAAGAGAGCTTCTAAGCACAGACAAAGCCGAGAAAGAGGCATAGATCAAAACAGCGCTAAGCTGTAGTTTGCTTACTCGTACTGACTGGGACAGTAGTCATTTCCCATAAAAATCAATTTCCACAAAAAAAGCCGCTATCAATATAGCGGCTTTTTTATAATCGATACTTGGGAGATGGTACTGACAATGTGCTATGCCGTTACTCCTAAAGTACTACTGTCTATCAAGGCAATACTCTATTAAAAGTCATAAAGCACTCTGTACCATCAGGATCAGCACACCACTGCATCTGATTGCCGTCATGGTATAAAAACGCAATCAATGCTTCATCAGTTTGATCAATCTGATTGCCTGAGCAGTCTACTTCGTTATTATCATAGATCGTCTTGATAGCGATGACGGGCAGGCCTTCTTCACGATGTGTGACTAGATAGCGACCGTATGTCCACTCTTTACCACTGACCGCCCACATCTCATTGTCCGCACCAAAATTATATAGCTCACGGCACTGATTCGACTTGTTGACTGACGCCATTAAATTTTTACTGGTAGTCGGCTTAATGTTTAGTATGCGCGCTTCACTTTGAGTGATTATGCCACCGTCCATATCAGCTACCATCTTAGGCTCTGAACTGTTTTTTTGCAGACTATTCGATGATGCCGCTTGCTGAGCTTTCGCGTCTTTGGTCATGGTGATAGAACTGTTTAAATCTATCTCCCACTGTCCTGCAATGTCTGGACTAATATGCGTAGTGATTGTCGGCTCAGTAACTGTCTCACCATTCACTGGCAATGAAGCCAGAATAGATGCCAATGTAAATGAAGCAAATGATATAGGTTCCATGATTAACCTTTTATTTATAATATTTTATATACATTAGCGTAAGTCGTAGACACCAAAAACACAAGTAACATTATGCTATTGGGCAAAATACCTTAATCCAAACGATAACCAAAACCTTAGTCAGTAGTGACGTTGAAGTAAGATAATGCCCGATAATCTAGTCGCTTTCTACTCATAAAAAAATGACACCGTAGCTTTGCTTGTTGAGTACAAGGAGCTACGGTGTTATATATTTATGAAATCAAGACCAGTAAAGTATTACGATATAGTTATCTAATACTAAGCAGCTGCTACACTCAATGCTTGAGCAAAGGCTGATAACGCCCCTTTTAGCATGGCTGAGACCGTGCTACTACATGTACCGATGCCAGAGTACACTTCGCCATCTACATTCAGCTGAATATAAGCGGCGGCATTTGCATTCGTTTTATTATCATTATTGGTATCATCATCGATACCGTTACCACTATTATGATGCGGGTTAATGGCATGCTCTGCATAGTTAATAATATGCAATGATTTACCCGTATGCTGTGCAAGACCGTCGATAAACGATGATAATGGACCATTACCCGTACCATCGATATCGATAGTGTCGTTATTCATCTGGACTTGGCCGCTGAAATACACCTCACCGCCTTTGTTACTGACACTATAATCTAGTAACTCAAACTTACCTTGCTGCAAGTAGGTATTTTCAAAGGTTTGTAAAATTTCATCATTTTGTAATTCACGGGCAACCGCTTCCGCTTGCTTTTGTACCACACGGCTAAAGTCAATCTGCATCCAACGTGGTAGGTTAAAGCCATAATTACGCTGCAAGATATACGCAACACCACCTTTGCCCGACTGGCTATTGATACGTACTACATCTTGATAGCTACGACCAATGTGCGCAGGATCAATTGGCAAATATGCTACATCCCACACGTTGTCAGTCTCAGTTTGGTTGTTTTCATTGTAATCGAGTGACTTCTTAATGGCATCTTGATGTGAGCCGCTAAAGGCGGTAAAGACCAATTCACCCACATAAGGATGGCGCGGGTGTAGCGGTAAATTATTGCACTCGCTCACAACCTGTACGATTTCACTCATGTTGCTAAAATCAAGCTCGGGATCGATACCTTGGCTAAACAAGTTCATGGCCATGACCATAATGTCCATGTTACCTGTACGCTCGCCATTACCAAGCAACGTGCCCTCGATACGATCTGCACCTGCCAAAACACCCAATTCGGCCGCGGCGACTGCACAGCCACGGTCATTATGAGTATGAAGACTAATAATGACATGCTCACGCTGAGGAAGATTGCGGCAGAAATACTCTACTTGATCCGCAAAGACATTCGGCATAGAGGCTTCAACAGTCGCTGGCAAGTTAAAAATCACCTCTTGGCCTTGTTGTGGTTGCCACACATCACAAACCGCATCACAAACCTCTACTGCGTACTCAGTCTCTGTTTGACTAAAGCTCTCAGGCGAGTACTGGAACACCCAATCTGTCTCAGGGTATTTGGCCGCATACTCTTTCAATAGTTTGGCGCCAGTGATAGCAATTTCTTTAATTTCGTCTTTGTTTTTGGCATAGACTTTTTCGCGTTGCACACGGCTGGTTGAGTTGTAGACATGGACGACGGCGCGTTTGACGCCTTTTAGCGATTCAAAAGTACGGGCGATCAAATGCTCGCGCGCCTGTACCAATACTTGTAGCGTCACATCATCCGGTACGTGGTTTTCTTCGATAAGTTTACGGGTAAAGTCAAATTCAACCTGCGCCGCTGACGGGAAACCAATCTCAATCTCTTTAAAGCCAACCTCTACTAAGGTCTTAAAAAAGCGCATTTTTTGTTCAATCGTCATTGGATCAATCAGTGCTTGGTTACCATCACGCAGATCCACACTTGCCCATATTGGCGACTTCTCAATTGTTTTGCTCGGCCACGTACGATCTGGCAGCGATGGCGCAAAGGCAAATGGACGGTATTTACGAAAGTCAAAAGCGGCTTTTTTTGGTGTGATCTTTGCAGTCCCAGTGGCTGCAGTATGCGTGGCTTGGTCAGACATAATCAATCCTTAGATGATATGGTTATTTGTATGTTTAGCTAGATGATTAGCTGTTGTTTAGAATTGTATTTATCATACGAGCTAACGAGTAGTTACACCATAATAATAGCAAAGTTTAGCAAATAGAAACCTCCTATTTTTTACTTTATTTTCTATGATTTTAGTGAAAAAACCCAATTTAGTAGTTACAATCAACTAAATTCACTATTGAGGCGCTAAAAATGCCAGAAAGTCATTTTGGAAGTACGGGCACAATAGATATAGATGACATCGATAAGCAATTATTGCGCTTGTTACAGACGCAGGCACGTATGAGTATCACGGAGCTTGCTGAGCGTGTCAATCTCTCTGCCACCCCTTGTGCCCGCCGTATTAAACGCTTAGAAGACGCTAATATCATTACAGGCTACCATACCAAAACCGATGCGCAAAAACTGGGCTATCCGCTCGCCGTGTTTATCGCCGTCAGTATGGATCGTCATACCGCCGAGCGTTTCAAACACTTTGAGCGTAGCGTTCAGAGTTTTGAGGAAGTCGTGAGCTGTAGTATTGTCACAGGACGTACAGAGGACTATCTGATTAAAGTCAGAGTGCGTGATATGGCGCATTATGAGGAGTTTTTATTGCATCGCCTCAATCGTATTGAAGGCGTTGCCCAAGTCCACACCAGTTTTGAGCTGCGAGAGGTATTCAGCCGTAGCGTCGTATAGAGCGCTAATGGCGTTAAAAATGCTAAGCGAGCGTTGGTGACTGTCTACGAAACATTATTATCAAAATCAGTCCAATCATCAATCCGATAGCGGCGACCAGTAACCCTGCATTGAAATTGCCATCCTCTCCTGCCAATGCTACCGTCACCAAAGGTCCCAAGAACTGCCCTAGCGCATAGGCGAGCGTTGCCAATGCAATCAGTAAATTTGAATAAGCAGGATTGATGTTTTTAAACAACGTGAGGGTCATCGCCACCATACCGACGAAGGTCAACCCTAGAATAATAGCATTGCCGTATAATCCAAGCGCACCATCAAACCATATAGGCAAACACATGCCAAACGCTTGTAATACCGTGAGGCCCATCAGGGTTTTTACCTCACCGATACGTTTGGCAAGCGCGCCCCATAACGGGTTTGATAGCATCGCAAAAACACCAACCACCAACCAAATCATCAATCCAGCATAGGTCTGTGTCGTTAAGCGCTGCGCTGCCATAACAGGCAGGAAAGTTGCTGAGCTGATATAGCCAAATCCTGCCAATATATAACTCATAAAAAGTAAAGCAAGCGCTTTATGGTGTCCAGAAATCGCTTCATATAAAGAGCGTTTGAAGTTCAAATAGCTCTGATACACTGAGACGTGCTGTTTCGAATCGGTCAACTGTGACTCCAAACTATTTACTGGTTTGGGTTTTATTGCGTAGAGGAGCCATATCAGCGGTAAACTGGTGCAGCCTGCGACCAGCCAAATCACATCAAAATGATAGCCCAATGTTAGAAGCCACCACGTCACAATGGCAGAAGCACTAATACCAACGCCAATGCCTGCATAATGTACGGCCGAGAGTATAGAACGGCGCTCGGGGCTCAGGTTTTGAATCACAAACGATGAGCTCAATATCATCGCTACCCCGCTTGCAACGCCTGCGATTAGGCGAATGATATACCATAACGTGAGCGACATATTTGGTATAACGAGTAGCATTGTTGTGACAACACTGATTATTGCCCAAAGCGTCATCGCCTGCCATGTCGCACGCTGAGGCACAAACATAGCAATGAGGGCACCGATAAAATAACCGATATAGTTGATTGATGCTAGCCAGCCAGCAATCGTCGTTGATAGTGACAATTGCACCATAATATCAGGTAGAGTGGCGGTAAAGAGAAAGCGTCCATAGCCCATGACAACTGCCATGCAGTACATACCGATACAGGCAATGGCCGCTTCATTGGTGATGGTAGGAGCGACACGGCTTTTAATAGCAGTCATCATGACAGCGCCATTTTTGTGGCAATTAGCACACAATCCTTTGTGTTAGACGATTAAAAACAGTGGTAAATGAGAGCAAAGATAAAACAGGTATTGGTACTATTGGGACATCATAAAATAAAAACAAACCCTACAATACATCTAACGTGGTTGTCCCTATCGTATCCTGTCCTAGCATTTGTACACGCTGATCGCTAAACATATCCATATCAGGCGCTAGCGTACGCATAAACCGATCAAAATATAACATCTGCTTGGTCAGTAAGGCAAAATCACGCGGGAAATGAATACCATGACGTTTGCCAACTTCGACAATCTCAAGCATCATTTTATTGAGCTCGTCAGCTTGCTCTTTACTATTAAACGGTACGCCGCTAGTAAAGGTCTTATCTTCTGCCATGATCGTTATCATCATGCGCTCTAGATCGTTACCTAAGGCAACCACATCAACTTTATTACCGCCATGGGTCATTTCCATATCAATCATATGACGTGCCATCGCTTGATAGTCACTGTCTTGCATCGCTTGCATCATACCCATGCACGCGCGCCAGCTCTCGGCTTTGAGTTTACCGACAATACCAAAGTCTAAGAAACCAATACGACCATCGGTTAATAGCATCAAGTTACCCGCATGCAGGTCAGCATGGAAGCTATTGCACAGCATGAGGCTGGCAAACCAGGTGTTTAACGTATCTGCCATGATTTGCGCAGGATCGCTGCAATACTGACGCATGAGCGACTCATCAACCATAGAAACCCCATATAGGCGGCTCATCGTCAATACACGCTTGGTGGTCAGATCGTCATACACGGTTGGCGCAACCACGCGAGTATTACCTGAGACGGCTAAGAACTGCTGAAAATCGCGGATATTTTGTGCTTCAGCAATAAAGTCCGTCTCGGCAAGCATACGCAGGCGAATCTCATCGATAATCGGCGCGATACTTGCGAATCTCATCGATGGCATCACTATTTCAAGCAGCTTAGTCACGCCATGCAATACGCCCAAGTCGGTCTGCATGATGGTTTCGACACCCGGTTTTTGTACCTTTAGCACCACTTCATCACCATTATGCAAACGGGCTGCATGGACTTGAGCGATAGAGGCGGATGCTAGCGGCTCTGAATCGATATAAGCAAATTTATCATCAATCGTCATACCCTCAGTCGCCAGTTCTTCTTTTAGCACCTGCTCGATATAAGCATAAGACAATGGTGTGGTTTGATCCAAACAGCTCTGAAAAGCGGTGACATAATCACGTGGAAACAAGGATGGTGTACTGGCGATAAACTGACCGATTTTGATATAAGTCGTGCCTAACTGCTCAAAGGTTTCTTTGAGTAGCATTGCATCAGGTTTCTCCCCTTTTGCGACCCTCAACGCAGACAGACCTGCGACACTCGCGGTTTGGCGAACACGGTTGACGACATTAAAGGTATGCTTTAACAAATGCGGACGATGAATTTTCATAAAAAACAACTATGGTAATAGAAAGGATTTGAAAATAGATAATTTCGAAAATAGACTAAAAATATATCAAAGACATAGTATTCAATCAGGGCTGCTACAGACTGAGCATTCTGGATCTTTTCTATAACCCATCAGCCGCTGCTGCATCTGACTACCATCCCATATAAGCAGTTTATTTGTCAGTGGATTTTTGGTTAATCCCAAATATTGCAAGGCGGTATTGGCTTGCAGGTTACCCATAACCGCAGTGGTACTCGCAAGCACACCTGAATTGGCACAAGTCAGCTCATCGGCAGCCTCATCATGCACAAGCGCGCCAAACACGCAATGATAGCAACCTGTGTCCAGATGTGGCTCAAACAGCGCCAGTTGCCCTTGCATCGCAATTGCTGAAGCAGATAATAATGGAATCCGATAATGGACGCTAATGCGATTGATGACGTCACGAGTCGCAAAATTATCCGTACAGTCTAGTAATAAGTCTGGCTTACCAGAGGCTAGATTGAGCAACTCATAAGCATTGTCTTCATCTAACCGCGCCACGGTGCCGTAAGCTTCTATCAAAGGGTTGATGCGCGCCAGCATAGCCGCTGCTGTCAGCGCTTTGGACTGACCGATATCTTCTGGCAAAAACAGCGTTTGCCGTTGCAGATTGCTTGCCTCGATCGCATCATCGTCAATCAGATGCACATAACCAACCCCTGCACGCACCAGTGTCTCAGACGCTGGACAACCAAGGCCGCCTGCGCCTATTATCACCACGCGTGCTGACTTTAATCGCAGCTGAGCATCCATATCCCAACCGTCGAGTAGTATTTGCCGTGCATAACGGAGCAGCTCATCATCAGATAGCTGTGCCAAATCGTCTGCCATATTTTTTGCAACCTATGATTAAAAATGTCTATCCATAAAGCCTATTTATGGATATTGCCCTACTGTGACACGATCATTACCACCGTAATCTTGTACCGTGTGTACTGACTCAAAACCATTCTCCAAAAATAACCGTCGAACCGCAACCCCTTGGTCATGGCCATGCTCGATAGCCAGCAGTCCTTTTTTGCACAAATAAGACGGTGCCTGCTGGACAATATGCTCGATATCAGCCAAACCATGATTGGGTGCACTGAGCGCACTAATCGGTTCAGCGGTTAGACCTGCCAAATGCTCGTCTGCCTCATCAATATAAGGCGGATTTGAGACAATCACATCAAACCGACATTCGTCATCAGTAGGTAACGCTTGATACCAACTGCTTTGGATAAATTCAATATTAGTGACACCATTAATATCCGCATTATGCCGAGCAATATCGAGCGCCTCAAGCGACAAATCAACGGCGACCACTTGCCAATTGTCTTTTTTTAATTCATGAGCCAAACTGACAGCAATACAACCTGAGCCTGTACCCAATTCAAGTAAGCGCTTATGAGGATTAGATACTGGCTGAGCATTGATCCAATTCAATACTTGCTCGACCAATACCTCGGTATCGGGTCTGGGGATCAAGGTGTGCTCATTGACCACAAAATTCAGCGACCAAAATGCTTGCTGACCCGTCAAATAAGCGAGCGGCATCCCTTCTTGCATTTTAACCATACCAGTATAAAACCGCCTTTGCTCACTCTCTGTCAGCTGATAATCTTCATCAGTAATCAAAAATAGTGAAGGTTTATCAATAACATATAGCAGCCAATCCGTTGGCCAAAACGATGGTATCTGACGATTTGTCTCACCATTCGTCAGTTGCCCAATTTGCTGCTTTATTTGACGAATGGTCAATGCGGTCATAAGTCACTCTTAAAGATATCGTAAATAAAGATAAAAGTACTGCCAATGCTACTCTGAAGCGCGCGGTGGCTCATTGGTATCGGTCAGGTTTGGATTTGCCTTTGTTAATTTGTCATTATCACCGTATATATCGTCATTATCACCAATCACAATGTGTTTATCGACCAGATAAATTAAGATCAAAATTGGCATACCAATCGCAAAGGTAAAAATAAAGAAAAACGGATAGCCCATATTGTCTACAACAGCACCAGAGTAACCACCCATCACCTTAGGTAGCAACGTCATTAATGAGGAGAAAATAGCATACTGTACCGCGGTAAAACGAATCGAGGTCAAGGCAGATAAGAACGCGATAAATACCGCACTGGCAAGACCTGCTGCCAGATTATCGAAAATCACGGCCACGTACATATGCGGTAAGCTACCAGGGTTGTAAGTGAGCAGGACAAATAATAAATTCGTCACACAAGCCAGTATGGCACCAATCATCATCGCCTGCATCATGCGCATCTTTTGAGCCAAAATACCGCCCAAAAAACCACCCGCAATAACCATGATGACACCAACCAGTTTCACTGCATTGGCAATGTCTGTCTTACTAAAACCCATGTCTTGATAAAAGACGTTCGAGATGACCCCTGCTACGATATCAGAAATGCGGTATAAACCAATCAAGGCCAGTAGCAATAATGCTTTTTTGCCATAACGACGGAAAAAATCAACGACTGGTTCGACCCAAGTGGTATAAGCCATTTCTTGTTTGACCACGCCCACTTTGACAGACAGGTAACCCACAACTGATGCCACCAGTAAGCTGGCTAACAGGTGAACCACTTCGAGTACAAAGGCAAACATCACACTGTCTGTCTCTGGCAGTAACGCACCAACATTGACAAAAGCAATGATAAAAGCGACGACCGACAATACAAATACCAATACCAAACGGGCATAGTCAGAGGCGGGACGATCAATACGTATCTGCTCGCTCACAGGCTCCCGAATTATCAGCGTGGTCACCACACCTACGCCCATCACTGCTGCCATGATCCAATAAGTATTGCGCCATGCTTCGTAACTATAAAACTCTTCAGTCGAACCGAAATAATCTGCCAAATAGAGCGCACCTGCGCCTGCAAAAATCATCCCTAAACGGTAGCCTGCGGTATACATCGCTGACAATACTGACTGAAAACTAGCAGGGGCAAGCTCAATACGATAGGCATCGACCACAATATCTTGCGTGGCGGATGAAAAGCCCAATAGCACGGCTGCCATGGCCATATAGTGCAAACTGCTCTCATCGGTCGGATTGATGCTGGCCATCATATAAATCGCCAAAATAATCAAGAGCTGTGCGATCAAAATCCAACTACGACGACGGCCCAGTAATCTAGTCAATATCGGTAGCGGCACCGCATCCACTAAGGGCGCCCAAATGAACTTGAACGAATATCCCAATGCCGCCCAACTAAAGGTCGTCACCACGCTGCGATCAAACCCCGCCTCACGCAGCCATAACGATAGGCTGGAGAAGATAAGCAAAATAGGAATACCCGCTGCAAAACCCAAAAACAGCATGATCATAGCACGCCGATCCAGGTAGGCTTTTGCTGCCTCGCCCCATGATTTTTTGGCAATGGGAGGTTTGGGTGGTACAGATTTGACAGCAGACATAATAACTCACCAACAATTGAGACAAATAACACAACTGCGCACAATTTTTATCAATCTTTAGAATCAGTTATCCATCAAGAGATCGATAAAAATTGCTTTACGTTGCACCAATGCGTTTATTACAACAAAATCCAGTTATGGTACTTGAGAACCGCTACCTTGACTAGATGTTTTTGCACTAGCTCAGTATTGTCACGACTGCATATTGGCTTATATTGCCCAAAGGTAACGCAGATTATAATGAGGTTTCTATTAGGTTAAATCAGTCTGTGTTTGTCTTACTATATCCTCTCAATAAAGAGATCTGACAGCGCTTTTATTTATCGGTAATATGTAGATAGAGGTAGGATCAATACAAACTTGATCGGCTTATTACTGTCCTACCTAGTAGCAAGAGCAATGGCATTAATAGCAAGCTGGATGAGGTACTACACCAAGAATTAATGATTAATAATTTAAAACATATAATTTTTATATATTAGTTTTATAAATAAACAGTACTTCGTTATGCTCTATGTATCAACAATGATTATCTTAATTGACGGTTTGTTCTTTCTATTACCATAGCCTAGGAGTTTTGCCATGTCCGATTCAACCAACACCCCAACCGACAAAAACACCACGCAAGATACTGCCGGTTGCCCGATAAACCACCAAGGTAACAGCGACACCGCAACCAATACAACTTATGATCAAGGTGATGATAAGGGACCGACGATTCATAGTGAAAACGTTGATCAAACACACGCACCGCAGCGTCCTAGCATGGGCGGCTGTCCCGTCATGCATCAAGCGCATACTACCACCGCCTCTGCTGCGACTGACTGGTGGCCGAATAGCTTAAACCTAGACATATTGCATCAGCAAGACAAAAAGACTGACCCAATGGGAGCAGACTTTGATTATGCTAAAGCTTTCAAACAACTTGATTTAGAAGCCGTCAAAACCGATTTGAAAAACCTCATGACCGAATCACAAGAATGGTGGCCAGCAGATTGGGGTCATTATGGTGGCTTGATGATTCGTATGGCGTGGCATTCAGCGGGTACATATCGCGGTGCCGATGGTCGCGGTGGCTCTAATACTGGCAACCAACGTTTTGCGCCGCTAAATAGCTGGCCGGACAACGTCAACTTAGACAAAGCGCGTCGCCTACTATGGCCCATCAAGAAAAAGTACGGCAACAAACTGTCATGGGCTGATTTGATGATTTTGGCAGGCAACATGGCTTATGAGTCTATGGGCTTTAAAACGCTAGGCTTTGCTGGTGGTCGTGCTGATATTTGGCATCCAGAAAAAGACATCTACTGGGGTTCTGAACGCGAATGGCTGGCACCGACCGAAAACCGCTACGATAGCGATAAAAACCGTGCATCCCTCGAAAACCCACTAGCAGCGGTACAAATGGGCTTAATCTATGTCAACCCTGAAGGCGTCGACGGCAACCCTGACCCATTGAAAACCGCTCAAGATATGCGTACGACGTTTGCGCGTATGTCAATGAATGATGAAGAAACGGTTGCTTTGACCGCGGGTGGTCATACCGTTGGTAAGTGTCACGGTAATGGCGATGCGACCACACTAGAAGACGAGCCAGAAGCGGCGGATGTCAAAGAGCAAGGCCTAGGCTGGCGCAATCCTAAAGGTAATGGCAATGCCGGTGATACCGTCTCAAGTGGTATCGAAGGCGCGTGGACCACCAATCCAACTCAGTGGGATCACGGCTATTTTGAGCTACTCTTGCACCACAACTGGGCATTAGCCAAAAGTCCAGCAGGTGCATGGCAGTGGGAGCCGACTGACATAAAAGAAGAAGATCGTCCATTAGATGCTCATGATCCCAGTGTCCGCCGTAATCCGATCATGACTGATGCTGACATGGCACTGATTAAAGATCCTGTTTATCGTGAGATTTCAGAGAAATTCCATAACGACCCAGCGTATTTTGATGAAGTATTTGCAAGAGCATGGTTTAAATTAACTCACCGCGATCTAGGGCCTAAATCTCGTTACTTAGGGGCAGATGTACCGAGCGAAGACTTTATCTGGCAGGACCCTATTCCAGCAGGCAATGCAGACTTGAATGCTAATGATATTGCAGCGCTAAAATCGCAAATATTGGACAGTGATTTGAGCCGCCGTGAGTTGATCGTTACGGCATGGGACAGCGCACGTACATTCCGCGCATCAGACTATCGCGGCGGTGCAAATGGCGCACGTATCCGCTTAGCCCCGCAAAAGGACTGGGCAGGTAATGAGCCAGAGCAGCTGCAACGTGTGCTTGAGACATTAACCAGCATTCAGTCTGACTTTGATAAAGACGTGAGCTTGGCCGATTTGATTGTGCTTGCTGGTAATACTGCTATTGAGCAGGCAGCAAACGATGCAGGCATAGAGGTTACGGTACCATTTACCGCAGGTCGCGGTGATGCAGAAGCGGCAATGACCGATACCGAATCTTTTGCAGACTTAGAGCCTTTGCATGACGGCTATCGCAACTGGGTCAAAGAAGACTATGCGGTCTCTCCTGAAGAGATGCTGCTCGATCGCACGCAGCTAATGGGATTGACAGCGCCTGAGATGGTGGTATTGATCGGCGGTATGCGCGTCCTTGATACCAACCATGGGCAGAGCCAACAAGGCGTCTTCACTGACCGTGCTGGTGTACTAACCAACGACTTCTTTGTCAACTTGACCGACATGAACTACACGTGGCATCCCGTGAAAACAGGTGACGAGCCAAGCAACACGGTCAATAGTTACGAAATACGTGAGCGTAGTACCGGTAATACCAAATGGCAAGCCAGCCGTGTGGATTTGGTATTTGGCTCAAACTCTATCTTGCGTGCTTATGCTGAGCTATATGCGCAGGACGATAACTTAGAGAAATTCGTTCGTGATTTCGTTAGCGCTTGGAGTAAAGTCATGAATGCGGATCGTTACGATATCGCCAAATAAGTCTGGTTCGCCAAACTGATTGGTCATAGATGAGTATATAGATGATGAGCAGCTGTCTTTTAGAAGGCAGCTGTTTTTATGTTTGTGTCTAACACAATAGCTAGTACTATTTTGGTTGTTTTGCCTTGATAAAATAGAGACTTATAACTAATATTAAAAATCCTACTCCTATATTCATAATTATCATAAATTGATAGCTATTTATTATATACAAGAATAAAACCTTTGTTTTACACTAGCCTTTTACGGCATACTTATACGTTTTTACTTTCATATACAGACCTTTTTAATACAGATAAGGTTGGTATCGTCATACAATAGGATTCAGTAATGGCAATTGATGTAGTGGTCAACCAGCGACATTTACAAATTCAGCTCAAGCAGCTGGAAACAGTATGGCATACGGTGATCAATGGCTATAACTTAAGTCAAGCAGCCACGGTGCTACATACCAGTCAATCGAGCTTGTCAAAGCATATCGCAGCACTTGAGAATCAGCTAAAGACCGAAGTATTTATTCGTCAAGGAAAGCGGCTGACAGGTCTGACTACCATGGGCACCGCGCTCATGCCACATATCGAATCTATCTTTGCCGAGATTCGTACCATTGAAAATCTGAGCCTAGATTTTAATAATCCTAATATTGGCACATTGACCATTGCGACGACCCACACGCAGGCACGCTATGTGCTGCCGAAGGTGGTTAAAGAATTCAAAGAGCGATTTCCCAAAGTCAATTTGATCTTGCAACAGGCCGATCCTGAGACCATCGCGCAGATGGTCATTCGTGGTCAGGCTGATATCGGCATCGCAACGGAGTCTTTGCTACACAACAACTATCTTAGATGCTACCGCTATTACGACTGGACGCATCGCGTCATCGTGCCAAGCGATCACGAACTTGCCAAGCAAGATTCTATCGACTTGCCTACCCTCGCAAGCTATCCCATTGTGACTTATCACGGCGGCTTTACTGGACGCGGCGCGATTGATAATACCTTTGAGGCCGCAGGTTTGGAGCCAGATATTGTGTTAGCAGCACTTGATGCGGATGTGATTAGCACCTATGTAGGACTTGGCTTAGGCATTGGTATCATTGCCGAGATGGCCTTTGAACCAAGTCACTATCAAAACCTAACCGCCATCCCCGTCGATCATTTTGGACGGTTTACCAGTTGGATGGCAGTACGCGATGATGCTGAGGTTCGCCAGTATGGCCGCGCCTTTATGGAGCTGTGTCAGAAACAATTTGACAACTAAACAAAGCGGCTAAAGCGTCTGTCCTACCTTACCCCTCCTTTACCGAGCTTATGCATAAGTGATAAAATACAGTCTCAAACGTTATTTAACGTTTGATTTCGTTTTTATTCCTGCATGTATTGCTGGACGCCTAGACATTGATTTGTACTGGGTGTCGATCACTGCATGTCCATTTGCTTCTATGTAACAGGTGATACCGCTCATGGAAAAACTCGTAGCGATCATTATGGCAGTTTTTGCCGTCCCTTTGCTTATTGGCGGCGCTTATCTGCTCTCTTTAGGCGGTAGTCCTTACTATCTTTTTGCTGGCGCAACGATGCTTGCGACCGCTTTTTTGTTGTTCAAAAAACACTGGAGCGCTTACGGGGTGTACGCGATATTTATCGTTGTGACACTAGTATGGTCGCTTTGGGAATCTGGATTTTATTGGTGGGCGCTGGCAACTCGCTTGGGTTTCCCACTAATATTTGGTTTATTAATGCTTTTACCGTGGGTCTCTAAGAAGATGCACGGGAAACACGCTCAAGTAACAACCACAAACAACGTTAAGAAAAGTCCTCTTTATTATTGGGGACTAATGGCCAGTGTGGTTGTGGGCGCACTGCTCTCTTTCGGTAGTATGGCCAATAATGCCACCGACAAATTGGGCGAGCTCGATTTAACTGCCAAAGATGACGGCGATCAAAATGCCACTTCTACCAACCTTGGCGACCCATTATCAAATGGCGAGCAAACACCAGATGGTGAGTGGAGCGCCTATGGCCGTACTAACTATGGCCAACGCTATTCTCCTCTGGCTCAGATCAACACTGATAATGTCAAAGATTTAGAACTCGCTTGGCAAATCCAAACCGGTGATGTCAAAGGTCCTAATGATATTGGCGAAACCACTTATCAAGCAACCCCACTAAAGATCGGCAACGCTCTTTATATGTGTACGCCGCATAACTGGGTGCTGGCATTAGATGCCGACTCTGGTGAGACTCTATGGAAGTTCGATCCTAAGGTTGGCGAAAACCTCCAGCGTCAGCATCAAACTTGCCGCGGTGTCTCTTATTACGCTGGTCAAGCTGGTACAAACAGCACTACGCCAGCAGCTAATGCTAATACCGAGACAGCTAGCGATAGCGCCGTCAGTGACACCACTGATAATAACGTAGTAGCGGCTAATAAACCGGCTGCGACTGGCGATACATTGGTGCAAAAAATTGCTGGGAATACCTTTGAAAATCCCTCCAAGCAATGCGATGCCAAGATATTTATCCCAACCTCTGATGCCAAGCTATATGCCCTCGATCCAAAAACGGGACAACGCTGTCAAGACTTTGGTGAAGATGGCGCATTAGATTTGATGCACAACATGCCGTTCCAGCAAGCAGGCTACTATTACTCAACATCTGCCCCAGTGGTTGCAGGTGGGGTTATTATTGTCGCTGGTGCTGTTAACGACAACTACGATGTAAACTCACCCTCTGGTGTGATCCGTGCTTATGACGTGAATACTGGCGAGCTTATGTGGAACTGGGATTCAGGTGATCCTGACAACACAGCCCCTTTTGATGTCAATGATCCAACTCAAGTCTATCGCACCAGCTCGCCAAACTCATGGTCGACTGCCAGTGCTGATGAAGAGCTTGGTTTGGCCTACTTCCCAATGGGCAATCGCACGCCCGATCAGCTCGGTAGCTATCGTAATGCTGCTGAAGAAAAGTATGCAACCTCTGTGGTCGCACTAGATCTGAAAACTGGTGAAGCGCGCTGGGTACAGCAGTTTGTCCATCATGATCTTTGGGATATGGATACGCCTGCGCAGCCAACATTGCTTGACTTAAATACCGCTGATGGTGTCCAGCCTGCATTGGTGGTACCGACTAAACAAGGCGATGTCTACGTCTTGAACCGTGCAACAGGCGAGCCTATTGTACCTATCAAAGAACGTGATGCACCGCAAGGCTATCTCATTGCTGGTGAACATGCATCGCCTACACAGCCTTACTCTGGTCTGAGCTTTGCGCCTGAGAAACTGACTGAAAAAGATATGTGGGGCGCAAGTCTCATCGATCAGATGATGTGCCGTATTGAGTTCAACAAACTCAACTACGACGGCCGCTATACACCGCCATCAACCAACGGTACGTTAGTCTATCCTGGTAACTTTGGTACCTTTAACTGGGGCGGACTCGCTGTCGATCCTGAAAATGGCGTGATGTTCGGTATGCCAACTTACCTTGCCTTTACCTCAAAACTCATCCCTAAAGACACACTTGGCGATGTTGAGACCAATAAAGGTGAACAAGGTGTGAATGCCAATGAAGGCGCAGACTATGCGGTAGAGATGGGACCATTCTTATCACCACTTGGTGTACCTTGTCAGCAGCCACCATGGGGTACGATCGCAGGTGCTGATCTGGCCACAGGCGAGATTGCGTATCAGCGCAAAAACGGTACTGTACAGGACTTATCTCCTATTCCAATCAAGTTTGAATTGGGGGTACCTGGTATTGGTGGACCTATCATCACTAAAGGTGGCGTCGCATTCTTGTCAGCAGCAACAGAAAACAACTTCCGTGCTTATGATTTGAAAAATGGCGATGTCCTATGGAATGTACGTATTCCAGCAGGTGGTCAAGCTACACCTATGACCTACTTGAACTCTAAAGGTGAGCAGATGGTGGTATTGGTAGCTGGTGGACATGGTTCAGTAGGTACGAAGATCGGTGATTATGTGGTCGCTTATAAGCTTGGCAATCAAGCCAAATAAGTGATTTGAATAACTTACCATTTACATAATGTCATTTTAAAAAAGCAGGTAACTTAGGTTGCCTGCTTTTTTTATGTGCGACTGTTTTTGTTATACAAATACTTTTGATATAGATATGTTTGATAGCAAGCTTATCAGCAGCCTTATCTTTTGCTAGCTATACCTACTACCCACTAATGGCGCTTTGTTATGAATTATTACTGCTTGGTCACACGGCTTGAAATCGATAGTGGTGACAAGCATATCAAGAGAAAATAATTAATCACTCTACTGGATAATTTATGAATAACAAAATCCCTTTATCTTTTTTAGATCTAGCACCTGTACCTGAAGGCCATACCATCTCTGAAGGTATTGCTCAAACGGTACAAACCGCGCAGCAAGCAGAGAAGTCTGGCTTAAACCGTTACTGGATGGCAGAGCATCATAATATGCCAGGTATTGCCAGTGCAGCGACCTCAGTCCTACTGTCACATATCGGTAGCCAAACCAAGCGTATCCGTATTGGTGCGGGCGGTGTGATGCTACCGAATCATGCACCGCTCGTTATCGCTGAGCAATTTGGCACATTGCAGGCATTGTACGGAGACCGCGTTGATTTAGGCTTGGGCCGCGCACCGGGGACAGATGGCGCGACGTTTCAGGCGCTGCGTCGTCAGATGAAAGACGCTGAGCGTTTTCCACAAGATGTACAAGAACTGATGTACTTCTTGGGCAATGATACAGATGGCAGCCCTGTACAAGCATTTCCTGGTGCCAAATCAGGCATCCCTATCTGGATATTAGGCTCATCTTTATTTGGCGCAACCTTAGCTGCGCATTTAGGACTGCCCTATGTGTTTGCCTCTCATTTTGCTCCGCAAATGCTAGGACAAGCAATTAAAGCCTATCGTGAGCAGTTCAAGCCGTCTGCCTATTTAGATAAGCCTTATGTCATGCTGGCGGCAAATCTATTACTCGCTGATGATGACGAAACTGCCGAATATCACTTTACCTCAGCACAGCAGAGTTTTGTACGTTTGCGCCGCGGGGAGACAGGTCAGATGCCAAAACCTACACACGATATGGACAGCATCTGGAGCCAAGCTGAAAAAATGATGGTAGATAATGCACTTTCCGTCTCATTTATTGGTTCTGTCGAAACGGTCAAACCAAAATTGGCTGCGTTTTTGGCAACCCATCAACCAGATGAATTGATTGTAACCGCTAATGTACATAATCAAGCAGCGCGTATTCGTTCACTTGAACTTACACCGGAGCTAAACTTATTTACTTTACAATCAAATGAGACACTTGCATAATTATTGCCAAACCTTAACTGGATTTTTGACATGGAAGCAACTGCGGTTATCGGTGCATCACTTATGATTGGCTCGTCGATATTTATGTATATCTTGGCATTTCTTGCAGTCATGGCTATCGGTGGGTATCTGACCTACCGTACCAGTCCTAAGCGTAAGCAACGTCGAGAAGAAAAGCGTAACCGAGACAATATAAATTGACATTAAAAACCCCCTTTTTTCAAAATAGAAAAAAAGGGGTTTTTAGTATTACAACGACCAGTTGACGCTATGTCCAACAAAGCACTGACTATATAAGCTACATCAGACCAAGCGCACGTAATGCTGCCGCACCAAACGCCATGCCAAACATACCAACCACCGTCGTAAACGCCAAAATATTGGCCGCCAATATGTCATTACCCCCCATCGCTTTTGCCATGACATAACTGGCCGCTGCGGCTGGTGATGCCACCATCAAAAATAACACGCCCATATGGACGCCTGATAAACCAAATGCCAAACCAATCGCAATGGCGACGGTGGGTGCAATCACAATCCGACCAATACTTGCCTGCATAGATAACCCTGAGGCACTCAGCATCGATTTCAAATCAATACTAGCACCAGCGCAAATCAGTGCCAGCGGCAATGCAACCGCTGCTAATAGATCACCCGTTGTATGAATGACGCCTGTAAGCGGTGGCAATGGCAATGCCTTATAAGCGAATGCTGATAGCAATGCCAAAATAAGTGGGTTGGTAAAAACTTTTTTGAGTATCATCGTGCTGCGGCTAGTCAATGTGTCATCCACACTTTTGGAGACACGGCTCAAAGTGATGACCGCTAAAATATTAAACAGAATGGTCACCACGCCCATATAGACGGCACCAATACTCAAGCCGCGCTCGCCATAAGCATTGGCAACGGTTGCAAGGCCAATAATCGCCATATTACTACGGAAAATACCTTGTACGAACACGCCTTGGTCGGCAGGACGTTTGACGAAGCGTTTGGCATACAGCTCTGCGCCAATAAACAGCACAAACGTTACTAATATACCGACAAAAATAAGTTTAATCTGCTGACCATAATCGACATCACTATCAACCACACTAAAAAATAGCAAACACGGCAAGCAGTAATTAAAGACAAAGCTTGAGGCCTGATCAATAAAAATTTGGCTGGTTTCGCCGCGACTTTGCATAAAAAAACCCAACCACATTAAGGCAAGGTTGGGAAAGACAATAGTAATCGCAAAAACAATGGCATCAATCATAAATAGGCTCAATTCGATGACGAGCCCATCATGGTATGAGCATCAACGTGATAAATTAACAAATAGTATTTAAATATTACGACCTAGTATAAAGACAAAGTCGCAAGCAAGACAAGTTTGCATGCATTTTTCTTTTTATAATCACCAAAAAAAAACAAAAGCCCGCAATAATCTGTATTACGGGCTTTTACACTACACGTGATGTATAACAAAAAAGTGTATCGCATCGCTGTTACGAGTCTAGCGCCGCCTTGGCCTTTTTGTGCTTTTTGACCGTCATTGCCAACAGCTGTATGGCCGCTGGTGTCACCCCGCTGACGCGGCCTGCTTGTGCTAAAGTAGCAGGGCGAATTTGTGTGAGCTTCTGCACAATCTCATTTGATAGCCCTGATACCACACTATAGTCAAAATCTAGCGGCAGTGCTGTATTCTCTAAACGCTTCATCTGATCGATGTCTTCTTGCTGACGGTCGATATAGCCGGCGTATTTGACTGAAATCTCGATCTGCTCACCTACTTGTGCATCAACGGTTGAGTCAGTGATAGCAGCAATGTCCGCAAAACGTATCTGCGGACGCTTGAGCAAATCAAAGGCCGTTGCTTCTTTAGAGAGCACCTCACCTGTCTGCTCAGATAGTTTCTGACCCAAGGCATTTGTCGGCGTGGCCCACATGTCTTTTAGGCGTGACGTCTCTGTCGAGATCGCCTCCATTTTTTCTTGATATGCTTGCCAGCGCACATCATCTACCAGCCCTAGCTTGCGACCCGTCTCTGTCAAGCGCTGATCGGCATTGTCTTCACGTAGCAACAAACGATACTCTGCACGGCTCGTAAACATACGATAAGGCTCGGTCGTACCATGGGTGATCAAATCATCCACAAGTACGCCAAGATACGCTTCATCACGGCGCGGTGTCCACGTTTCAAACTCGCTGTTATTAGTCGTGACCAATGCGGCATTGGTCCCTGCTAGCAAACCCTGTACGCCCGCCTCTTCGTAGCCAGTCGTACCGTTAATTTGACCAGCAAAATACAAGCGATCAATCGACTTGGTCTCAAGCGTGGGCTTGAGGTTTTGTGGATCGAAGTAATCATATTCAATTGCATAGCCTGGACGCGTGATATGGGCGTTCTCAAGCCCTTTCATACTATGAATAAAATCTAACTGCACATCAAATGGCAAACTGGTTGAGATACCATTCGGATACAGCTCATGCGTGGTCAGACCTTCAGGCTCAATAAATATCTGATGGCTGTCTTTGTCCGCAAAACGGTGGATTTTATCTTCGATAGATGGACAATAACGTGGGCCCACGCCTTCGATTTTGCCAGAGAACATCGGTGAGCGGTCAAGGTTTTCGCGGATGATGTCGTGAGTACGCGCATTGGTATGCGTGATATAACAATTCACCTGCTCAGGATGCATAGAGACATCACCCATATAACTCATCACTGGCAGCGGCGTATCACCAGGTTGTACCGTCATCACGCTAAAATCAACGCTACGGGCGTCGATACGTGCTGGCGTGCCTGTTTTTAGGCGACCTACTGGCAATTTCAGCTCACGCAAGCGATCGGCGAGCTTGATAGAAGGCTGATCGCCTGCACGTCCGCCATTTGAGTTTTCTAGACCAATATGAATGACGCCGCCCAAGAAAGTCCCTGAGGTTAATACGACTGTTTCGGTCTTAAAAATAATACCTGTAGAGGTCACAACAGCTGTCGCACGGCCATTCTCTACTAAGATATCATCAGCGGCTTGCTGAAATATATCTAGGTTTGGTTGATTCTCTAACGTATGACGAATGGCAGCTTTATACAAGATACGGTCTGCTTGCGCACGTGTGGCACGCACAGCAGCGCCTTTACGGCTGTTTAGTACACGAAACTGGATACCTGCTTTGTCCGTTGCTAGCGCCATCGCGCCGCCTAATGCATCGATCTCACGCACCAGATGCGATTTGCCGATACCGCCAATCGCGGGATTACAGCTCATCTGACCAAGCGTCTCAATATTATGGGTCAATAATAAGGTCTGTGCGCCCATACGTGCTGCTGCCAGTGCAGCTTCTGTGCCAGCATGACCACCACCGATCACTATCACGTCGTAATGTTTTGGGTATTGCATGTTTGCCTCACTTGACTCATAACGCTGCCGATAGCCGTATTCTATGATAAAAGAATTCGGCTATCGACATACAAATGTCAGTCATATTTATAAAAGGATAACAACTTGGATAAGTCGTTCATAATTGGTTGAATAACCTAGGGCGTGTTGAACATTCGCAAATAGGCACTGCTGATCGCTAAAATTGTTCCA
>NZ_JAKDJE010000037.1 GCF_030454045.1 Psychrobacter sp.
GAGTAAGGTGTTGCTTATTTTTTTCAATGTTTTCTCAATTCTATACAGCCCCTAACCATTGGCCTTGGCAAGTTAGGTAATGCACTTTGGACACATGTCGGCCGTGAGCCATCTGGTGATCCCTTTAACTCCATCATGATGCTAGAGCATGAGTCTGGTCGTCCGCGCAACCCTTTTATCAACGCTGGGGCGATAGCCGTGGTCGATGCGATTATGATGGGGCACGAGCCAAAAGAAACCTTGGGTGAGATCCTACAGTTTGTACGCTTTATCGCAGATGATGATTCCATCAGTTTTGATCATAAAGTGGCCGCCTCCGAAATGGCGCATAAAGACCGCAACGCCTCCCTCGCCCATTTTATGAAGTCATTTGGTCGTCTCAAGCACGAGGTGGACAAAGTATTGGGGGTTTATTTTCACCAATGTTCTATCGCAATGAATTGCCAGCAATTGGCCAAAGCGGGACTGTTTTTGGTGTCTAATGGCATGAACCATCACACCGGTATCAGGGTCATCAATACCCAGCGCTCGCGGCGGATCAACTCACTCATGATGCTATGCGGTCATTATGATGGCTCTGGTGAATTTGCCTATCGTGTTGGTCTGCCGGGTAAAAGTGGTGTGGGTGGCGGTATCCTAACGATTGCACCAGGCGAAGGATCAATCGCTGTCTGGTCACCTGGCCTTGATCATATAGGAAACTCTAGACTTGGCACCAAAGCGTTGGAGATGTTCGTACAAGAAACAGGCTGGTCAGTGTTTGGCGATTAGGTACTGGCGATTCGGGTTTGTTTGATAGACTCTATTGGATTTTTTGGCTTTTCTCTACTGACGCGTTTTTGTCATATTTTAACCAAATATATCTCGCATCATGCCATTTACTTTTCATAACAATGGCTTAACCACTATTGCCCATATGATTAAAAAGTATCAAAAATGCAGGGTTATTATGTCGCTTGGTAAGCATATAGTAAGCGCACAAAATACGCCTTGCTTAGTGGGCAAACGCTTAGTATAGTAAAACGTAATGATATGCAGGACATGGCGTCAGCCTAGGTTTTTACCATCTGTTCTTCCATATCAGTCACTGCACGACTTTTAATTTATTTTTTTCGACCCAATCCATTTAATTATTAATCCAAAGGATATTTGTATGGCTATTAGCTTAACAAAAGGCGGCAACGTAAACTTATCAAAAGAAGCACCAGGCTTGACCAACATCACAGTTGGTCTAGGTTGGGATCCACGCGCAACTGACGGTCAAGAGTTTGATTTAGATGCTATTGGCTTTTTGATCAATGAAGCGGGCAAGGTCCGTAACGACCAAGATTTTATCTTTTTTAATAACTTAAAGTCAGACAATGGCGCTGTTGAGCATACGGGTGATAACCGCACTGGCGAAGGCGATGGTGATGACGAAAAAATCAAAATCAACCTTGCCAACATCCCTGCTGATGTAAACAAAGTTGCTATTTGTGCCATCATCTATGAAGGTCAAGCACGTAACCAAAACTTCGGTCAAGTTGGCGATGCTTATATCCGTGTTGTGAACGACAATGGTCAATCTGAAATCGCCCGTTACGACCTATCAGAAGACGGCAGTACTGAGACTGCTATGATCTTTGGTGAGCTATATCGCCACAGCGGCGATTGGAAATTCCGCGCCGTCGGTCAAGGCTTCAGCGGTGGTCTTGGACCATTAGCAGCATCTTATGGCGTAAACGTGTAATACCAGTTTTTACGCAAACGTCTAACGAGCCAAGTCTTGCAAACCAATATTGGTTTGCAATATTTATAAGCCATCAAGTGTGCCCTTTTAACGCATTTGATGGCTTTATATTTAATGGGCTCAGCACTTTATTAGCTCAGCACCTTATCACTCGCAAACAAACCATAGCAGAACACACGCATATATTCAGAGCGATTATCAAAGATATTAGAATAAGGATTTGTCACCCATGGCTGCAACTTTCAGTTTAATCGGCACCATTGAACCCTTTTTGCACTGCAATCTCAAAAAGGGTGATTCAATTTATTGTGAAGCCAATGCAATGGTAATGATGGAGTCTAACCTTGAGTTAAAAGGTAAGCTACAAGGTGGTCTGATGCAATCACTCATGCGCCGTTTTGCCAATGATGAGTCGTTGTTTCAACAGCAGATTGAAGCAGTCCATGGCGAAGGCGACTGTTTGCTTGCCCCCACACTAGATGGCGATATGCAAATCATCGAGGTGGGATCACAGCAATATACCTTGAGTGATGGTGCTTTTGTCGCGGCGCAAACTGGCGTTGATATCAGAGCCAATATCCAGCGTAACCTGGGCGGCGCGGTATTCGGTGATACTGGTGGCTTTATGGTCATGCAAACGCAAGGGCAAGGACAGGTTGTAGTTTCTGGTTTTGGCTCATTGTTTGAGATTGAGGTCACCCCAGACAAAGATGTCATCATTGATAATGGTCATGTGGTTTGCTGGGATTCGAACCTCGATTATAAACTGTCCGTCTCGACCAGCAAGAAAAAAGGCATCATGAGTAATATCATCAACTCGGTCACCAGTGGCGAAGGTATGGTGTTGAACTTCTCAGGCAGTGGCAAAGTGATCATTTGCTCACGAAATCGTGACAGCTATCAGGGTTGGTTGCAAAGCATACTAGGGACGAGCTCAGGCGGTCGCGGCGGCGGCGGTGGTTTTTTAGATAATATCTTATAGCGTTTTTTAGAACTATGTTTAAGCAGTTTTACTCACAATTATTATAAGGATACTCACATGGCAGTTAGTCTACAAAAGGGACAGAAGATCTCCCTAAGCAAAGAAGCAGGCGGCGAGCTGACTCAAGTCAAATTGGGTCTAGGCTGGGATGTTGCTCAAAATCCACAAGACAAGAAAGGGGGATTTTTAGGTAAATTATTCGGCGGTGGTAGCGGCGGCGATTCTATCGATTTGGATGCTTCGTGCATCATGTTTGACGCAAACAAACAAGCGGTCGATGCTATCTGGTTCAGTCAGCTTAAATCAAAAGATGGCAGTATCGTGCATACGGGTGACAACCGTACTGGCGACGGCGATGGTGATGATGAAGTCATCAACGTTGATCTCTCAAGAGTCCCAGCCAACGTGACTTCGCTAGTATTTACGGTCAATAGCTTCACCGGTCAGACGTTCGAGACGGTAGAAAACGCGTTTTGCCGTATCGTTAATGCCAATAACAATAGCGAAGTAGCTCGCTACAACTTATCGGCACAAGGTGGACATACTGCCATGGTGATGGCAAAAGTCTATCGTCACAACAACGAATGGAAAATGCACGCTATTGGCGAGACTGCGTCTGGTCGCACCTTCCATGATTTAATGCCTGCGATCACGCCACATGCATAACTGAGTTGAGCCTTTAATTGGATAACGACTTATCTGATTCATTGACTTAGTGTGTAAAAAGCCAGCCCGTCTATCAATAGATTGGCTGGCTTTTTTTTAATCAGTCGCTTTTGTGCTCATGGGCTTTCTATTCTAGTAGTATGGTTCAAACCATTACTTGCGCCCACGCTTCCAGCTAAATCCCCAGTTAAAGGCCTTATCCATCTCCTGATGCCCTTTGAAATATTGATTGATACGCTCGACATTGATACTGCCCTGCTGATTGACCAAACGCGCGATGGCACACATCGGCAAGTTACCAGCCCCTTCTGTTAAACGGGTCTCAATCGGTGACTGATCGGGTACATGAATGGTCACGACGCCATCGGTTTTTTCCCAGTTTGGCGCGCCCTCATAAATAAAGGCAAAGATAAATACTTCCTCAATCTGTGACCACTGCTTACCATTGATATCAAGCCACTCACCGCCACTCACCTGCCCCGTTCTATCATCGGCTCGCAAGCATACATAAGGCGCTGATTGCAGGCTACCGAAGCGATTACCCAGTGCTTGAATCAAGGTTTTTTCGCCGTTTTTTAGATGAATCATCGCGCCAACATCCAGATCTATACCGCTTGATTGATGCTGTTTGAACAGATCGCCCAATAGGCCTTTTTTGGGAGCGGCCTTTTTACTCTCTGAACGTTGGTTCCAATCTAAGTTCACTGAGATTTTGCCAAAATCATCGCGCTTTTTCAGATTGATGCTTGATTGGTTCTTGGTTAAAGTGATTTTGTTTAGGTTGACCGACGGGGTCGCAGGAATCGGTGGCGGAGTACTCGCTTGAGAGGTATTGCCTGCTTTTTGCGTATTAATGGGTCGCTGTGTATTAATCGGCTGAGCCTGATTTTGCGTTGTATTTTGGGGTGCTGGCGCATCATCGGCAATCTCAACGCCAAAGTGCTCCGACAACGGTTTTAGGCCGCCATTAAATCCTTGCGCGATAAAGCGAAACTTCCAGTTACCTTGTCTGCGGTAACACTCTGCCAGAATAATGGCTTTTTCATTACGCCCAGCAGCGCTTAGTTGGCAAGTCATCAACACTTGACTGCCTTGTAGTACTTGAATATCGACATCGCCGACTTGTGCCAGCGTTTGCTCGCTAGAGAATGCCAAAGCAATCTTGTCGATATTGGCAGGCTGCGCGGGCAAATTGATATCAAAAAACCCATCACTGTCATGACCGCGAAAACTAACATTGCCATCATCACTACGTTTCTGACCATAAAATATCATGTCGCCATCGCCGCGTACTTTGCCATCAGTCGTCAGACGATAAGCGGCGCAATCAATGGCGTTTTGGCTTAAGATGCGAACACTAATATTATCGGTTGGTAATGGTGCATTGGCACCTGCGATCAGTTGCTGAGGTTGATTCATCATACGTCCTTTAGATTCTTTATTATGTTGTCGTTGTTGTCGTTGTTGTCGTTGTTGTCGTTGTTGTCATTGGCATGCGAACTATCGTCATATAGTAGCATGAATATTATGAACATTTTAAACCGAGCAATCACGCTACTAGCTACAAGATCACTCTTACAAATCCTTTTGCCTATTTAATCAGGGGCATTTATAACCTGTGCCATTTGTATATAATATATGCTGCTGAATGATCAAATTTTGACTATACTGCCGCCAGTTTTCAATAACCGTATCCACTCATCCAACTCCCTACATATGATAATAACGCTGAGAGAATTATGACTAACCTTGCTAACGATAGCGTCCACTCCACATCAATAGCTGCTTGGTTAGCTGAGGGTCAATCCAGCCAGCGTGATATGTTAGAGAGCTTACAGAACTTAAAAAGCAAATATAGCACCCCTTTTAATATTATTGCCTCACACCGTCATAACCGACCTGAGATTTTTGAATTTGCTGATAGGGTCTATCGCGAACCATATCCAGAAAAAGTAGCCATAGAGGATGAGGCGCAAGAGACAACTGAGCCTGTTATACCTCGCTGGCAATTCGTCTTGGAACACGCCAAAGAGCACAACGTCAAAGTATTATTAACGGGGCGCAATGGGGTCGATTATGAAGCGCATCGTGAGGCGTTTGATGCCGCTGGTATTCGTTTGCTTACAGGCGCAACCAGCGTAGCAGCACTAGAGTCGATCGAAGATAAGTTTGCCTTTATGCAGCAGTGTCACCAACACAATATCCCTGTCGCTGATGCTTGGCGCTTTGATAATGTGACAGAGCTGGAAGCATTACTTGCCGAACACGGTCATCAGCCCCTATGTGTCAAACCGGTTGTTGGTATTTTTGCTCAAGGATTTTGGCGCTTGGATTTAGGCAAAGAACCTGATGAACACTACGATAGTTTTGAGCATTTGTACTTTACCGAAGAGAAAAAAATCAATACCGCGCAGTTTATCAATGCGTATACCAACAGTCTAATGGTACGTGAGCGCCCTATTCCTATGCTGCTTATGCCGTATTTGTCAGGGCAAGAGTACTCTATTGATGTGGTTTGTGAATATGGTGAAGTATTGGCCGCCGTCACGCGTTATAAAACCGGCAAAATCCAGCATATTGGCTATGAGCAATCCGTCATGGATGTGGTGATTCCATTGATTCAAGCCTTTGGCTGTGACGGTATCGTCAGTGTGCAGACCAAAGCTGATGATGACGGTCAGCACCGTGTGCTTGAGATCAATAGTCGCCCGTCTGGTGGTATTGGTTACACGACGCATAGCGGTGTGGATTTGACACAGGTCGGCTTTGGCTATTGGCTTGGTCTAACTGATAAGCCAACACTGGCTGATATCACGCAACAAATAACACCCTGTCAAGTACGCTCCATTACGGTAGGCGTAAAAATCGAAGATACTGCTGAATAAGTAAAAATAAGCAGGCAACATAAAGAACGACTGACAACCGAGTATATATCCAATAAGAGGTAGACGATGACAGCACAGACCACACTCGTGTTAGGCGCCAATGCTGTTATCGCAGACGTGCGCTGTTCGGTCGCATTTTCTAGCGCTTCTCCGCTTAGGTTTGGACAGCAGCTTGGGCTACTTTGGTTGCCATTAGATGCCAATCGTCAGGCTGTTTGTAGCCCTGCTTATTTACATGAGCCCAAAGACTGGGCAACGATAGATGATACCAATAACCCAAGCAAATGGCAGCTTAATCTACCCAAATTGTTTGAGCAACAAGGTGTGCATTTTTTACAGCTGATTGCTTATGCTTACGATGAGCCTAGCCTGAACTTGCCTGCGGTTGAGCTAAGCAATGTTTGCTTAACACTGAATGATGGCGCAATCGGCTATGACTTTATAGCGCGCGAACGCCACGTCAAAGCTGCGATTATACTAGAGATATATCAGCGTAACGGACAGTTTAAATGTCGGGCGCTTGGCGAAGCTTCGACCCAAGGTTTGACGAGTCTTGAGCAGCGAGTACAAGTCAGTCTTGATGTTCGTCCACCCAACACACATGCACGTATCCAAACAGCACAGCAACAGCAAGCCTGCCCTCACAATGAAATGCGTCCGCCTCGTCACGTGCAGGCAGGTGAGACATGGACAGGGACGGCGTTTGCCATTGATCCGTACCACCTGCTTACCTGCTATCATGTGATTGAGTCCGCTCAAATGATTGGCATACGTCAGCAAGGTCAGCCTGATCGCGAGGCACAAGTCGTGCTCAGTGATATCGGTAGCGACTCCGCTATTATAAGAGTCAGCGACCCCCTGCCCAGCCATATACCATTGGCACAGCAATGCAGTGATATATTGGGTGAGACCATTACTACATTAGGATTTCCATTATCAGGGCTAAGCAGTCAACTACAAGTCACACAAGGCTGTATCTCAGGGCTAACGGGCTTAAACGATGATATTCGTTACCTTCAGTTTACCGCGCCCATTCAGCCTGGCTCTAGTGGTAGTCCTTTACTACTACCAACTGGTGAGGTCGTCGGCATGGTGACTGCCAGTCTCGTTCATGAACACGCACAAAATATGAACTATGCGGTGAAATTTCAGTTATTATCTGCGCTGCTTGCGAGCGCTGGTATCAGTTTGGAGAGTAAGGCTGATTTGACAAGCGCCACGCCTCTGATCACACCGCAACTCAGCAAGCAAAGTCGCAGTGCATTATGGCTGGTTGGCTGTCAGGGTTAACGACATACTACAATGATAAGATCAAAAGAAAAACGGCATTAATCAAGGACTGTTATATCAATGAAACTCAACAACATAGCCGTTCTTATCGATGCCGATAATGCTTCAGCTAATAACATTAATTATATTTTACGTAAGATAGAGAGTATCGGTAATGTTACTTGCAAAAAAGTCTATGGTGACTGGGGCAATGTACATATTCAAGGTTGGCAAGAAGCACTGCTAAAACATGCTATCGACCCAATACAACATTTCGCCTATGCTAAAGGTAAAAATACGACTGATATTGGTCTAGTTATTGAAGCTATGGACTTATTACATAGTGGTCATTATGACGGCTTTTGCTTAGTATCTAGTGATAGTGACTTCACTGCTTTGGCGTTACGCATACGAAAAAATGGTATCAAAGTCTTTGGTTTCGGTAAAAAGCAGACCGTTAAAGCATTCACACAAGCCTGTGACAGTTTTTACTACGTGGAGGATCTAGTACCTTTACCAAAAGCACTGCCCATTAGCGAGCACAAAGACACGCCTAGCTTTGATACTAAGACAAAACCATTGCTGCCTGTCGCCGAATCCAAAACATCACCCGAAAAATGGACAACCAAAGCACTTCAAAAGCAGACATATCTTATTAGCATATTAAACAAGCTGATAAAAGAAGACCCAAATTCTGCCAAAGGCTGGTCAAATTTATCTTATCTTGCTAGCCAGATTAAACAACACCATACAAATATCAAGTTAGATAGATACGGCTATGCAAAGTTTTCAGAATTAATTATAGCAATGGCGTTATATGAGATCCGTACTGTGAACAAAGTCATTTCTATTAAACTCAACAACGATGTATTGCCAACTTTAAGTGTGGAGCCAAACGACAAGGCCACATCAGTATGGGATGAGGGTCGCCTAAAACGTGATACAAAATTATTAACTAGTCTGCGTGCTTCCATTATCGATCACCCGAAAGCCGATAATGAGCGATGGGTGAATTTCGGCTTGATTGGTAGTGCTATGAAGGCGCACTACCCAAATTTCGATCCTAAAAATTACGGTTATGCCAGACTCTCTAGCATGATTAGAAATATCGGAATATTTGAAACCAAAACGGTAAACTCTACGCTCTATGTACGTCATAAAGCTAAGTAAACACTAGCAACAAACAAAATCTGATAATACATAGGACAACAAGAAATAATGAATGATACAAATCAAGATATAACTTCTAACAAAACCTATAAACGCAGCATCACCCTACCTCGCGGCACCCTTGATCTGACCTATCAGACCAACTCAATGGCTAACAAAAATAGCCTGAAACAAAACGACAGTTATCAATTAGAAGATCTGCTTGGTTTTGCTCAGCGTATTAATCCAAAACGGGCGTTTTTGTTTGTATCCAAAGTATTGGGTCGTCATATCCCCGTGGCACCCAGCACGATGCGAGATGCGTTTACTGACTTGGCCAATTTAGTTCCTAGCGATTTGCCCAAGCCAATTTTAGTTATTGGTATGGCAGAGACAGCAGTGGGTTTATCCGCTGGCGTGCATCAAGCGCTACAAACACGTTATCCAAGTGCGTTATTGCTAAACTCTACGCGTCACACGCAGCATAGTGACAATAACTCCGAAGCGTTACTAACAACGTTTAATGAAGATCATAGTCATGCCAGCCAGCATTTAATTTATCAAAGTACAGATAGCGTCACGCAAGAGCAGCTGCTTACCAGCAAAACGCTGATTATGGTCGATGATGAAGCATCAACAGGCAATACTTGTGTCAATGTCGTCACGGCTTTACGTGCTGCAGGGCTCACTCAGCTAGAGCAAGTACATCTAACGACTTTGGTTGATTGGTCATTGGATCAAGAAAACACGGACCAGCAGACAAATGACATTATGCCTGTCCGTATGGCAGATCGCTTAACTGGTATTGAGTTTCATCGCCATCACTTACTGTCTGGCGCTTGGCAATGGACAGACGCGCCCAACCCAGAGCCTATCACCATGCCATCGGTTGATACCACTGCCGCTGGTAGTCAAGCGCTTGGATTTACAGGTAACTGGGGACGTTTTCCCATATTAAATAGCACAGATGGGTTTGACAACTATCTTTCGAGCTTTCAGGCTGCATTTGCAAGCTTCCATAATCAAGACAGCTTTGATGTCACTCAATTACCCAAAAAAATCTTGGTGTTGGGCAGCAATGAGTTTGTTTGGTTACCGTTTTTATTGGCGGAGTGGCTTGAGACAACGTCTCAAAACCTCAAAGTTGATACTGATACTATCGTTAAATTTAGTGCGTTAACACGCTCACCGATTGCGCTTGGCGGGGCCATCACCACGATGTTGAGCTTTCATGATAATTATGGGCTGGGCATGACCAACTTTGTTTATAATGTTGACCCTGACGAGTGGGACTTGATTGTATTATGTGTAGAAACACCAACGGATAGCGTGGATGCGATGTGGAAAGGTTTGGATAATGTGGTGGTGGTCAGTCCGACGACTTAAGCCATTCTTTAACTTTCATACTTACTGCTTATGGATGATGTCATGACTATCCCATTTTTTAAGCCCAGCCCAGATATTATCAAACCCTATGCCTTAATGGATTTGGACGATACACTTTTTCAAACCCAGCGCAAGATTGATGCTTGGCAAGTCCCGACTGCAGAGCCAGAACACTTAGTTTGTGCGACGGTCAACAAGCAAAACGAGCCACTAAGCTTTATGAGTCAGCGCCAAGCGAGCTTCTTTAATTGGCTACTCAATAGCACTGAACTGATCGTAGTAACAGCACGTGACCGCAGTGAGATCAAACGCGTGAAACTGCCATTCGACAGTTGGCAAGTATTGACCCATGGCGCCATTATTTTAACGGCTGATGGGCAGTTACTAAGCGCGTGGCAGCAGCATATGCATAGCAAGCTTGCACCGTTGCAAGATAAGTTAAACCAACTAAGCGAGCTGTTTGCTAGTCATAGCAAAAGTGAGCAGAGTCATTTGGTATTTACGCCGCATGTCGATAGCTTTAACAATGGCTCTGTAGATGAAGAATTAACGATTTATCTAGCGATCAAACACGCGCAAAAAGACCATCAAGCATTAGTTGAACTGGCCAAAAAACTGCCCACGTTAATACGAGATTTTGAGCAAGATTTTTATGTGCATGTGAATGCCAATAATCTAGCGATATTACCGCACGCGGTACATAAGCGCCATGCTGTACAGTTTTTATTAGACAATCATTTAGACCATCAGCGTCCCAGTTTTGGTTTTGGTGATAGCTTAGCGGATTTGCCTTTTCTGCAGCTGCTTGACTGGTACGGTATGCCAAGCCGCGGTCAGATGCATGAGCAATATTAGTTTCAGCCATCTGTCTAATTATTCGGGCTAGATCGTCAGGCTAAACAATCAGTGTAGAGCACCCGTTTAAACCATTAGCCTAAAAAATCAGCCCAGAAAATCAGCCAAAAAACAGACACAGAACCTCTCTTTTATCATCACGAGTGCCATTATTCATACTATGACTTTACCTAACATACAGACCAACAGAGCCAATCTAAACAATTACGGCTCAGGTAGCTACCTTGCCAGCGACGTGACCGTCCTGCTCGATATCGTCGATAAAGACGCTGTTGCTGATGTGCCCGTCAGTCAAAAAGAGGCACTCATTCAAAGTGGGCAACGTCACTACTCTGATATGTTGACCTTGGAGCAAGCGCCTACCGCGATGCATGAAGAGCTATACCAACAGGCACTAGCGCAAGGTGGTAAGAGAGCCGCAACTGATATCGCACGCTTAGCGCATACCCTACATCATGTTTTTCAGCATGATGTCAGTGACGAGCATCCCCTAGTCTTGGTCAGTTTGGTACGGGCAGGTCTACCGATTGGTGTGCTATTGCAGCGTGCGTTATCTGACACAGATAGCAGCTACCATTTGCCAAGTATACATTATGGTATCAGCATCATTCGTGATCGCGGGCTTGACCCTGTGGCGCTGCAAATGTTGCTGGACGCTTACCCAAACAGTCCGATTGTATTTGTCGATGGCTGGACAGGTAAAGGCGCGATTTATAAAGAGCTTGCGCGCAGCTTAAACGTATTTAGCGACACGGCTCATGCCAACTTTGCCAATATTTTTCATCAAGGTGCTGATGTCATTCCGCTACTGACCCTTGCCGATCCGGCTGGCGTTGCTTGGCTCGCAGCGAGCGCGGAAGATTGGTTAATTCCATCGGGTTTGTTAAATAGTACCGTATCAGGACTGATTTCACGCAGCTTATACACCGAGCCGTCATCTGGTCTCCATCGCAGTGTCTTTTATGAGGATTTGATTGAAGCAGATCATAGCGTGGCATTTATCGATCATGTTGATGCAGCCAGACGCTCATTGACTATGCTGCCAGAGCATTTGCCGACATATCAGCAGCCGCGCTACCAGACGGCAGCATTAATAGATTCGCTCGCAGTAGACTATGATATTACCAATCATAACCGTATTAAGCCAACTATCGCCGAGGCGACGCGCGCGATACTACGCCGCGATCCAGAGCGTATATTGCTCGCGACCGCCGATCATCCCGATACCGTACTACTGCGTCATTTATGTGCGCAGCGAGGCATCACTATTGAGGTATTAGGTGATAAAATACACCCTTATCAAGCCATCACTCTGATCAAGCAACGCTCCAAAGACAGTTAATGCTTTTGGCATGAATACCTCTAGCGCGATTGAACGCTTGCCCTTTATCCCTCTATTTATGATGCCAACTATGTCAGATATAACAAACAACGAGTCAGCGACTTACCTTGACACTCAGTCCTATGATACCCTGTCTTATGCGCATCTGATCACTGAGCGTCATGCGATGGTCAGACCGCACACGCACCACCCCTACCAGCTGGGTGCTAGCCTATATATGCCTGCCACTCGCCAAGACATCTGGCAAGTGATTAAGCGTGACAAACTACCAACGATCAATAGCATTATTATTTGTTTAGAAGATGCCGTCAGTCATGAGGATGTGGAGTTGGCGCTTGAGCGTTTGCGCACGCTGCTGGGTACGTGGGCTGAGCATGTCAATAGCATCAATGATCCATCCCGAGCTGCTGCTATTCACGCACAGCACCCAACGCGTCCACTGGTTTTTATACGTCCGCGTAGCCCAATGATGCTACAGCAATTGGCTGATTATGCGCATATTGATCTCATTGATGGTTTTGTCATGCCAAAAGTCGATATGTATAGCTTATCCAATTGGCGCATGGCTTGTCAGAACCTCAGCGTTGATCATCTGCTGATGCCGACGCTCGAAACGGCTGCATTATTCAATCCGCATCATAATCAAGAGCTGGCGATTGCTTTTAAAGAAGCCTTTAGTCAGCCAGTATTTGCGCTACGTATCGGGGGTAATGACTTATTTGCCGCATTGCGCCTGCGTCGTCCAAAGAATAGCATTGTCTATGACACGCCTATCGGCACCCTTGCCTATCAGCTGCTTGGCTGCTTCGTACCGCATGGTTTTTATCTGACAGCGCCAGTATTTGAGTACTTGGACCAGCCAACCCTTTTTATGCAGGAGCTAAACCGCGATGTCAGTTTGGGACTGGCAGGCAAAACGGTCATTCATCCAAGCCAAATTGCACTGGTGCAGCAAGCCTACTGTGTGCCGCTAAGTAAATTGGATGAAGCGCAAGCGATCCTGCACTCTGAGGCCAAGGCGGTGTTCAAGTACAACAACACCATGCTAGAACCTGCGACCCACCGGGCATGGGCGACCGAAATCGTCAATCGTGCAGAGGCATTTGGCACCATTGACGATGGCCACAGCCAATATAGCTCACGGATGTAATCGTTAACTATGTGATACTTCAATACGATGCAAAAAGCCGCTACCTTTTATTAATAGCGGCTTTTTTTATGCATCTTTATAGACTACTGCTTAAACAACCTAACAATACAAAACCTTCCTTTAACCGCTAAACATTACACGCAGTTTTCCAAAAACTGACTGAGCACTCGGTTCACTTGATCAGGCTCTTCCACTGTCGACGTATGGCCAGCGCCTTTAATAATAGCAAGCTTCGACCCAGCGATAGCAAAATGCATGCGCTCAGACTTTGCGTAAGGCGTTGCGGCATCTTCATCACCCACGACAATAAGTGTCGGTGTCGTGATATTACCCAATTGCTCATAAGTGCCAGTGCGATCGATGACACCCATTGTTGCCTTAACGACACCATCCTTGCGATTACTTTGTAGCATCGTCAGCCACTGTTTGCGATCAGATTTGCGCAGCTTGTCGGCCAAAAAAGTACTGCCAAACATAATCGGCATGACTTTATTGCTCACGCGCTTCATACCAAGCCAGCGAATGGCTTTGACTAACTTACGATACTGCGGGACATTTTTTGGGTCTTCAGGGTCGGCTGACGTCTCAAGCAACGTTAATGACAACAGCAAATCCGGTCGCTTAAGCGCAATACGTTGAGCGACAAACCCGCCCATGGATAACCCAACAAAGTGACATTTAGCAATAGCGAGTGCGTCAAGTAACCCTAGCGTATCTTCGGTCAATGTCTCCATATCATAGCCAGATTTGGTAATCTGTGACTGACCCTGCCCTCGAAAATCAAACGCAATGCAGCGATAATCGGTTTGAAAATACGCCACTTGCTTGTCATACATCTGCGAGCTCCACAGCAGACCATGGGCAAACACGATAACGGGTTTTTGCGTGTCATTGGGCGCACTGTCTTCATAATAGATATCGACATTATTGACTTTTATTGTTGGCATAATCACTTCCTTGTTTGGTGAAAACTCTGATTAATCAGTTGAACTGCGCATGACCGAACGCGCTACCTGCATAGTAGCATAATCTATTAATAAGTCAGGAACTCACCTTTTTATGAACCATGCGTATTATCTGTATCTTATTCATACACTCTTTTTGTTCATACAGGCATGGCAGTTTACACGAGCAACTCAAAGAGCCAACCGCCATGTAGATGTGTCTTAAGCGCCCACAAAACCTGCTTTTATAATGCGCGCAAGCTGCTATAGTAATCAGCATTGCGTTATTTATTACCATCAATTTGTCCCGCTGTCTTTTATACGGGCACCCAAAATAGCTGCCTAACACAGTCATTGAAAATAAGGAAATCTCAAATGTCACAGTCTATCGTTGATTATCAAGTGAATAATCACATTGCCACCATTACGTTTAACGATCCAAAAAGCTTAAATGCGTTTGGCACGCCACTAAAAAACAACGTGTTAATAGCGCTAGATAAAGCAGCGGCTGATGATCAAGTACGAGTCATTATCTTGCAAGGCGCTGGTGGTAATTTTTCAAGTGGCGGTGATATCAAAGAGATGTTATCTGAAGGATTGGACAAGGACGTTATCTCAACCAAGTTGAGAGGTATGGTAGAAGGCGCAGGCGAAGTCAGCTTAAAGCTACGTAATGTCCATAAACCAATCATTGCCAAATTAGAAGGTGCCGTAGCAGGGGCTGGCATGAACTTAGCGCTTACCTGTGATTTTCGTATCGCAGCGGATAATGCAAAGTTTGTCCAAGCCTTTGTCAATATTGGTTTAGTGCCAGATGCAGGCGGTATTTATTTATTGAATCAATTGGTTGGTACAGCAAAAGCCACTGAGCTTGTGATGCTGGGTGATAAGCTGAAAGCGGAAGATATGGCACGCTTAAATCTGGTCAATCAAGTGGTTAGTGTGGAAGAGCTAGACGCCACCGTTCAAGCATTGGCTCTAAGATTGAGCCAGCTGCCAGGTAAAGCCCTAGCCTCTATGAAACATATGTTCAATGTGCACGCGTTTATGGGTTTGAACGAGGCATTAGATATGGAAGTGGAGCAGCAGACCATGATGGCAAAAACCGATGACTTTATCGAAGGCGTCAGCGCCTTTATTGAAAAGCGTAAACCAGTTTATCAAGGTAAATAGCTAATCGATGATTTAGTAATATTGTCAAAAAGGCTGCTCATTAGTAGCCTTTTTTCATGCCATACCATTGTCACTACTTGATGGCATAATTGTTATGATACAGACGCTGACTTATAGTGATACGGTAAGGTAAATATCTTGTCAAAAATAAAGGTGAATACGAAATTATAAATTAAGAAAAACACTAGCAAGGCAGCTTCCATCATAAACGCTTGGAGCAAGCCAACGTGATACCAAATCATATATAGCGGTAAGCAAATCAAAACCAAACCGACTTCAAATATAAAGGCATGAACACTACGAATAAGCAGCGTGCGCTCTGCTATTTGCCTGCGCTCCTCCCAAGTCTCAAAAGCGGTGTTGTATACAAAGTTCCAAATGATGGCAGCCAGCGATACCATCATCGCGACAGGTAGAGAGTCCGATGCCTCGCTATTGCTGAGCTTCATCAATACAAAGGTAGAGGAGATAATTGCGACAATCTCGAACACAGCCACATAGACAATGCGGCGTTTGAGTGGGGATAAAGTAATCAACCAAGACTCCAAAGCACCTGTATTTAAACAAAAAAGTGCATATCAAAGTATCGGTCCGTCCCGAGATAGAAAAGATAGATTGAGTGCAGAGCCACGGTTTCCGCCTGCACTTATATTATACATAAGATGGCATAAAAAATCAGCCAGTACATTTATACAGACGTAAACAGATTTATCAAAAACCGACTTTATCCTAGGCCAGACTATTTTGCTGGCGGGCCCCATTGATTGGTTTCAGGCTTAGTATCATTAGCACAAAATACAAGAAACACAATGCCGCCTATCAGTGGTATTAAGGATATTAAAAACCACCATCCTGAGCGACCCGTATCATGTAACCTGCGAATACCAACAGCAATACTGGGTAAAGCAAGACCAAGCGCTACAACTATATAAACAGGCCCTGTTTCTGCGTCAAAAATGATTGCATCTATTATCATCGCAAAAATTGCCAAGATCATATATACCAAAGAAAAATACCAAAACTCTTTACGGCGTGCCCGACCAGAGAAATTGACATAATTTCTCATGCACTTTTTGAACCAATCAATGATTCCATAGTTTTCTTCAGCATTGTGATTGCCCGTAGTCATATTTTTTGGTAATGGTGGCGGGGTCGTTTTATCAAGCTTAATATTATTTTCCATAGGGCTTATTATCTCAGTCGTGAAAAGTAGAAATCGTCATTGCAAATTATCAACAATTAGCTTTGATTATAGATACTCAATAAAAGTTTGTAAATGAATACTAGTTTTCTTAGAGTCATCAATAAAAAACCCCGCATCATGACGATACGGGGTTTTGTTTACTTAAAAAAGGCTAACTCAATTTTTAACCAAAATTAGGTCAACTGAGCAACGTTAATCTTGTCTGCTTCTTCCGTATAGTCCTCCATACGGTCGAAGTTCATGTATTGATAGACTTCATCACCCATGCTGTTTAGCATGCCAGCATACTGCTGATACTCATCGTTAGTCGGCAATTTACCAAGTACGGCGGCAACTGCGGCAAGCTCTGCAGACGCTAGGTATACGTTAGCGCCTTGACCTAGACGGTTCGGGAAGTTACGGGTTGATGTTGACACCGCCGTCGATTTCGGTGCGATACGTGCTTGGTTACCCATACATAGTGAACAACCTGGCATTTCAGTACGAGCGCCGGCTTGTGCGTAGACGTTGTAATAACCTTCTTCCATCAACTGGCGTGCATCCATCTTAGTAGGCGGTGCAATCCATAGACGAGTCTTGAGGCTACCTGCTGGTACGTCTTGTAGCAATTTACCTGCCGCGCGGAAGTGACCGATGTTGGTCATACATGAACCAATGAATACTTCATCAATGGTATCACCAGCCACGTCTGCCAAGGTCTTGGCATCATCTGGATCGTTCGGGCAGCAAAGGATAGGCTCTTTGATCTCGCTCATATCGATAGTAATGTCGATAGCATATTCAGCATCATCATCCGCACGCATGAGGCTTGGGTTCGCAAGCCATTCTTGCATGGCTTCGATACGGCGGCTGATGGTACGCGCATCGCCATAGCCTTCTGAAATCATCCACTTAAGCAGCGTGATATTTGAGTTTAGGTACTCAGTTACTGAATCTTCAGACAAGGTAATGGTACAGCCAGCCGCACTACGCTCAGCTGAGGCATCAGACAATTCAAACGCTTGCTCAGCGGTCAAATCTTCTAGACCTTCGATCTCAAGGATACGGCCGTTGAACTCGTTGATTTTACCTTTCTTATCAACGGTCAAGTAACCTTCTTTGATCGCTTGATAAGGAATCGCATGTACGAGGTCACGCAAGGTGATACCAGGCTGACGCTCACCAACGAAACGAACACGGACAGATTCAGGCATATCTAGTGGCATCACACCAGTTGCCGCTGCGAAAGCAACTAGACCAGAACCCGCTGGGAACGAGATACCCATTGGGAAACGAGTATGCGAGTCACCACCAGTACCAACGGTATCTGGCAGTAGCATACGGTTCAACCATGAGTGAATGATACCATCACCTGGACGTAAGCTGACGCCGCCACGGTTCATGATAAAGTCAGGTAGTGTGTGCTGAGTCTCAACGTCAACTGGTTTTGGATAAGCCGCAGTATGACAGAATGACTGCATCACGAGATCCGCTTGGAAACCCAAACATGCCAAGTCTTTTAGCTCGTCACGTGTCATTGGGCCAGTCGTATCCTGAGAGCCAACGGTAGTCATCTTAGGCTCACAGTACATACCTGGACGTACGCCTTCTAGGCCACACGCTTTACCAACCATTTTCTGCGCTAGCGTAAAGCCTTTACCCGTATCGGCTGGCTCTTCTGGCTTAGCAAACACGTCTGAGTGACCAAGACCCAAGTACTCACGCGCACGGTTGGTCAAACCACGACCAACGATCAATGGAATACGGCCACCAGCACGCACTTCATCAAGCAAAGTAGGTGAGCTTAGCGTAAACGTTGATAGCACTTCATCAGAGTCATGCTTGGTGATTTTGCCGTCATGTGGGTAGATGTCAAATACATCACCCATATTTAGGTTATCAACCGCGACTTTTTCGATTGGCAATGCGCCAGAATCTTCCATCGTGTTGAAGAAAATCGGAGCGATGTTGTTACCTAGTACTAGACCGCCACCACGTTTGTTTGGCACGTTAGGAATGTCTTCGCCCATCAGCCATAGCACTGAGTTGGTCGCAGACTTACGGCTAGAGCCGGTACCGACAACGTCACCAACGTACGCAAGTGGGTGGCCTTTTTCTTTTAGCTCATCAATAAGTTTCATTGGACCACGCACGCCCTCTTCGTCAGCAGTAATGCCGTCACGAGAGTTTTTGTGCATGGCTAATGAATGCAATGGGATATCAGGACGGCTCCATGCGTCTTGCGCTGGTGACAAGTCATCCGTGTTGGTCTCGCCAGTGACTTTGAACGTCGTGTAAGTGGTTTTCTTTGGTACTTCAGGGCGATTCAAGAACCATTCTGCGTCAGCCCAAGATTGAACGACTTCTTTAGCAATGGTGTTGCCCGCTTCGGCTTTTTCAGTCACGTCATTGAACGCGTCAAATACGAGCAAAGTCTTCTTTAATGCTTCAGCAGCGTCTTGTGCGACTTCGCTGTCATCTAGTGCCGCAACCAATGGCTGAACGTTGTAACCACCTTGCATCGTACCTAAAATTTGAACCGCTTTTTGCTTGCTGATCAATGGTGATGATGTCTCACCTTTTAAGATAGCTGCCAAAAATGCCGCTTTCACGTAGGCTGCTTGGTCAACACCAGCAGGGATACGGTTTTCTAGCAAGTTCATCAAAAATGCATCTTCGCCTGCTGGCGGGTTCTTTAGTAATTCAACCAACTCTGCTACTTGTTTTTCGTTCAATGGTAGCGGAACCGTTCCTAGCTCAGCACGTTCTTCGACATGTTTACGATAAGCTTCTAACACAATAGTCGTCCTCGTCAGTTGGAGTTTAGCACATTACGTGGGTAGTCAGCATGACCGCCTGCGTCTATATACTATAGGGAATAATTATCCGTGCAATCATAGCTTAAAATGCTCTAAATGTTAATGGCTGAGCCTTCAAAAGGCGCGTAGCAAGGCCATATCCAACATTTATTATCAAAATAGTCCCATCAATAATATGATTGCACACCTTATAATCGCTCGTATTTACGTACCTGCACTGATTGATAAAAACTTGCTTTATGAGTGCGCAGACACCATATGACTGTTATACGCTTTTATCAGACATTTCTATAAAACATCAAAGGACGAGCCAATATGGATAGCAACACCAACTATGATAATGGCCTCAAGGTACGCACAGAAGTGATGGGTGAGCAGCATGTCAAACGCTCGCTTGATGCGGCGACTGGATTTACTCAGCCATTACAAGACTGGATCATTGAGCACGCTTGGGGCAGCACATGGCAAGATGAGTCAGTACTGCCGCGCAAATATCGCTCACTGATTACCATTGCCTTTTTAATTGCGCAAAAAAGCCCAAATGAGTTAAAAGGACATATCCGAGGTGCCATCAACAATGGCGCTAGTGTCGCCGAGATTCGCGAAGTGCTGATGCATAGCCTCCCATACTGCGGCGCACCTGCCACACAAGAAGCGTTTCGCGCGGCTATCGAAGTGTTTAATGAGATGGGTATAGATATTGATGACTTAAACAAAAAGCCATAGCACAAAGGGTTGAATAATAAACCCTGAGCGCAATATCTGTTATAATAAAGACACCTATAAAGCATGCTGATAATTCCATAAACCCTTATACTATAAAGGGTTAAGAGATCATTGATTATGACTACTGCCGTACAAACCCATATTCCTGCGCCAAGAGTAAAACCTAAAAAAGCCATTCAAGGTGAAAAGCTGCGTGGCTACGATAAAGTCGCGCGCATCCCGATTAAAGTAATCCCGACAGTCGAAGCGAAGAAAAAGCCGGATTGGATTCGAGTAAAAATGTCCTCACCTGCCGAGGTGGCGCGTATCAAAGCCAAACTACGCGAACAAAAGCTCTATACTGTTTGTGAAGAAGCCGCTTGCCCGAATCTTGCGCAGTGCTTTGGTGACGGCACCGCCACCTTTATGATTATGGGTGATATCTGTACCCGTCGTTGCCCGTTTTGTGATGTCGGTCATGGTCGCCCGAACGAGCTTGATAAAGATGAGCCGCGTCATACTGCCGAAACTATTCAAGGCTTGGGTCTTAAATATGCGGTGATCACCTCTGTCGATCGTGATGATCTAAAAGATGGCGGCGCGCAGCATTTTGTCGAAGTGCTCAACGAATCACGGGCGCTAAGCCCAAACTGCCTGATCGAAATCTTAGTGCCTGATTTCCGTGGCCGTATGGACATTGCCTTAGACTTACTGACAGAGACTGCGCCAGATGTGTTCAACCACAACATCGAAACCGTGCCACGTCTATACAAAGCCTTCCGTCCGGGTTCTGATTATCAGCATTCACTCGACTTGCTCAAGATTTATAAAGAGCGTCGTCCTGATATCGCGACCAAATGCGGGTTTATGGTTGGTCTCGGCGAAACCGAAGAAGAAGTCTATGCCCTACTTGATGATCTCAAAGCGCATGATGTCGATATGATCACGATTGGTCAATATCTACAGCCTAGTAAGAACCATGCCCCTGTTGACCGTTATGTCCATCCAGACGAATTCCAGCGTTATATGAACTACGGCAAAAAGATTGGCTTCTTTAGCATTTGGGCCGGTCCCATGGTACGCTCAAGCTACTTTGCTGATCGTCAGTATTATGGTGAAGATTGCCCAGCACCTATCCGCAGCAAAAAAGCATTAGAAGCAGAAGGCAAACTTGGCTGCTAATTGCTGATTTGATTATTGTTAAACCAATATCAAAGTACTAAAGATAATAGCTAAAAATATAAAAGGGTGAATAACAAATCTGTTATTCACCCTTTTTTATGACTTACTCTAATATCAGTGGCTAAAACTAAACACTCACTGTCGGCGTTGGTGCCGCACTTGTCTTTATATTGAATACCGCAATACCAAGTACAATCACACCGCCTACGATACCTGTCATCAACTCAGGATAAATCAATAACAAGGCACCAATCGCTAAGATGATACGGGTTATGGTATTCATCTCACCTCTGAAGTACCCCTCAAGCGCTGAGCTTAAGGCAATCACACCTGTTATCGAAGTCACTACTACTGTAATAATATCCACGATAGGTGGTAGCGGGAAATCTTTTGCCGTGACGGCCAGCCCCGTCGGATCTATCATCAGCATCGTTGGATTATAGATAAACATAAACGGCACAATAAATCCAGCCAATGCCAGCTTGAGCGACAAGAAGCCTGTTTTCATCGGGTCGCCACCAGAGATACCTGCACCAGCAAAAGCAGCCAGACACACAGGCGGAGTAATATTGGCAAAGATACCAAAGTAGAAGACAAACATGTGCGCTGACAAGATGGGAATATCAAACCCTGCCAATGCAGGCGCAGCCATGGTCGCGGTAATGATATAGGCAGGGATAGAAGGTAGCCCCATACCCAATACCATTGATGCGAGCATGGTCAAAATCAGCGTAAAGAATAACGACCCTGCCCCTAAGGTCACGATAGAGGAGGTCATCACTGTACCAAAGCTGGTCAAACTGACCACACCAATGATAATACCAACAACCGCACACGCTGCCATGACCGCAAGTGACTGACGTGCGCCGTCTTCGAGCGCCCCCAAAATATCAGAGAAGCTCATGCGCGTCTCAGCACGTAGCATACTGATTACTACGGTAAAACCAATCGTATAAGCAGCTGCATATCCCACAGGTACATTTCTGATTAATAAGAAAATCAAGAAGACAATCGGTAAGAGCATATGACCGCGAGCTTTTAGTACTTCTTTGACCGCGGGTAAGCTCTCTTTGGCGATACCTTTTAGGTCACGACGTCCAGCGCGGAAGTGCACTTGTGCAATGACCCCTAAGTAGTACAATATCGCAGGCAACAAAGCAGCAAGCGCAATCGTACTATACGGCAGACCAGTGGTCTCCGCCATAATGAACGCACTGGCTCCCATAATCGGTGGCAAAATCTGTCCGCCAACCGAGGCACTGGCCTCAACCGCGCCTGCAAAATCTTTATGATAACCAACCTTTTTCATCAATGGAATGGTAAAGGCACCCGTACTAACGACGTTGGACAATGCCGAGCCATTGATACTGCCCATAAAGCCACTAGAAATCACCGCCACTTTTGCAGGTCCTCCTTTTTTGTGACCTGCGATGGCTAATGCCAAATCATTAAACAGCTGTCCCATTCCTGAGCGTGCCAAAAACGCACCAAACAGAATGAACAAAAAGATAAATGTCACGGATGCACCAATCGCAACAGAATACAGACCTTCTGTTTTTAGAAACAATTGACCAAAAATATCGCCCATATCATAAGGGCGAGTCAGCAATCTATCCGGCATAAAATCCATATGACTGACAAACGGATAGGCCAAAAATATCCCTGCCAATATCGGCAAAATCCAGCCTGTGATACGGCGACTGCCTTCTAATACACAGACAACCGTAATCAGTGAAAATATCACATCAAGCGGATTGGCCATACCGCCACGTGAGGTCACAATGTCTTGATATTCGTAGATCAAATAGCTCATACCAGATAAAGACAATAAAAACCAAATCCAGTCATACCATGCCACTCGCTTGCGGCTGCTCTTTTTGCTCGCAGGAAAAATCAAGAAAATCAAGGCAAAACCAACACCCACGTGTACCGAGCGCTGTAGCAACGCTGGCATCGGGTTAAAAGTGATATATAAGTGAAAAAGAGAATAGAGTATACAAATACCAGCAATGAAATACTTGACTGGTCCTTGCGTGATATGACGCGTGATTGACTCTCGGTCATATTTTTCCAACACGGCTTTGTTGACCGCATCGGTATCTTTATCAACGTCAGCATCTGGCGTAGTATTCACGCTACCGTGATCCGTCACTTGGGAGCTCATGGCATAAGTCCTTGTTAAATCTATCAATTAAACCGTACGTCTTCGGCATGATCACCACTTCAGAATAGTCTGGCACCCACTGATGAATCAAGAAACGATAATCATCGTAATCAATTTCACCTTTGGTCAATCTGGACACAACCCAATTGAGGCTTGGTAGCTTCTCATTGATTTGGTAACCCAGATAGCCGGGTTTTTGTATGGGGGCCAGCGGTTCGGTCGAAGGCGTACCAGCACCAAACGCTTCAAAGTACGTGGTGGTAAGTAATAGCGCAGCATCTTCGGTACTGGTTTTATCTAGACGCTGATACTGCTCTTCCCACCACTGCTTTTCTACAGAATGTATCCAGCGTAACTGAAAATTAGAATCAGTAAAATAACACACCTTATCATCACTACCCGCTATCGCAACACGCACTTCGACCACAGACTGACGCACGGCACCTATCCATAGAATTAAAAAAACCAGCGCGGCAAGTCCTGCGGCGCCAGTTAATAACCCTATTGACTTACTTGGCGGCTTGTTCGTCATAGTACTTTTTAGCGCCAGGATGGATTGGGGCAACCATACCGTCACGAGCGGTTTCTAAACTGATATCGTTGGCCGCTTGGTGTGCCGTTTTTAGACCGTCCAAGTTATCAAACAACGCTTTGGTCAGTTTATAACCATCGGCTTCAGAAAGATCAGAGTTCACCAATAATGCATTCATGATTGCAGCAGTTGGCACACCTGCCTCATTGCCATAAGTACCAGCAGGAATCTCAAAGGTATTGAAATAAGGCTTGGTTGCAATGATTTCTTTTAGCTTTTCTTGGTCGATAGAAACCAACTGCAAATCCACGCCTTGCTCAAGCTCCATAAGCGATGAATTTGGTAGGCCACTACTAAAGAATGCCGCTTCGATTTTGCCCGCTTTCATGCCATCAGCAGCTTCAGCAAAACCCAAATAATCGACAGTGATGTCATCATAAGTGATGCCAAACCCTTCTAGTAGTGTTCGCGCATTGACTTCGGTACCAGAGCCTTGATCACCAACTGCGATGCGCTTGCCTCTTAAATCTTCGATGGTTTTGATACCCGTGTCTTTCGTGGTCACGATTTGCACGACGTTAGGATACAAAACGGCAATTTGCTGGATGTTGTCAATAGGCTTATCGAAGTTGTTTTTGCCTTCGACAGCATCGGTGACCACGTCACTGAGTGCCAAGACCATGTCCACTTTGCCTTGGGTCAATAGATTGACGTTTTCAACGGACGCACCTGTCGTTTGTGTTTTTGAGTTAACGCCAAAGTTTTTGACATAGACTTCAGACAATGAGGTACCAATGATGTTGTAAGGCCCAGACGCGCCGCCTGTGGCAATCGTTAGGAATTTGGTATCGAGTGTATCGGTAGCCGCATCAGCTGACGTACTATCCGCAGCAGCCGTCTCATTGCCTTCTGAGCTTGGCGATGAGCAGGCGGTTAAGCCTAGCATGGCGCTTAATATTGCTGAAAAAAGTAAGGGAGATTTTAGAGAAGTGAGCATTGAGTTCATCCTTGAAATGATCGATTTAATACAATTAGCGGCATTAATATATAAGTATTAATCCGTTACACCTGAGTAATAATATAGCAATTTTTGTGATAAATAAACCAAAGTATCTTTTCTCTTTTGCCTCAATATTATACATTAAGCTTTTGAGAAAACCTTCTTATTTTTTGTATTCACTGAGAACCTACATAGTTTCGCTGTGTGGAACTATGTTTCATCTTTATTTAAGCAAATTTTATCCCTGTTGTAAACCTTTACTACTCTTTAGCTAAAGGCTTCTTGCCATACTCTCGATTTATTGTTATTCCCTTCTTAACTCTGCTATATTTTTATTACTTATTTTTTTGTCGCGTTATGTCTCATTATTACCTTATGCTCAAGGTATTTAGACAAACTGGCACATGCCTCCTTATCTAATCTAAAGCCATTATTTTTTATGACCGAACTTGGATAACTCTTATGACAATACCCACTACAGAAGCATCAGAATCTTTGTCTGCTGACATTGCCATCATTGGTGGTAGTGGCTTGTATCAGGTCCAAGCACTGACTAATAAGCGCAGCGTGACGATACAAACCCGTTATGGCAGTCCATCCGATGACATTTTTTTGGGTGAATTAGAAGGAGTAACGGTTGCTTTTCTGACGCGGCATGGTCAAGGTCATAAGCTGACTCCATCTGAAGTATCCTACCGTGCCAATATTTACGCCCTAAAAACACTAGGTGTACGCGACTTTGACATCGTGGGTTGTGCCATCGATAAAGACCCACTCAAGGTCTGCGTCTTTGATCAGTGACGTAAATAATGCCATCAGCTTATTACTGCGAAACCAGCGCTGGTAAGCTTTATAGATGGTATTAGGCTTGCCAAAATACTCGGGTAAGTCTTGTCCAGTGTTCATCTTTGAGATTGGTGCGAGGCATAGCGAACGATATCTTTTTTGTGTGAGAACTTAAAGATTAACCGTTCGCTATTTTTTTTGCCATTAATTTATACCCAATGTTCAACACGCCCTAAGATTATCTACGCCATTTTCGATTATTTTCATAATCCAGTATTCACTTTATCAAAAAATAAGGCCACGAATGGCCTTATTTTTTCAATAGCTACTTTTGATAATAAGGATAATCGCTATAGCCTATTTCCGTGCCACCATACATTGTGGCTGGATCTACCTCATTGAGCGGCCAATGATGAGCTATGCGCTCTGGTAAATCAGGATTAGCAATAAAAGGACGACCAAAAGCAAATAAATCACCATAACCTTTAGATAACATATTGAGCGATTTCTCTACAGTGTATTTTCCCGCATAAATAATACGTCCTGAAAACTCAGCTCTAACCGCTTGATAAAAGGGCTCTGGTAAATCAGGGGCACTATCCCAATCAGCTTCTGCAATGGACAAATAAGCGATGCCCGCTTTCTCAAGTACTTTAACCGCTTCAATATAAGTATGATGAGGATCTGATTCTACCAGCCCTAAGTACACACGATCCTCACCGGTACTAGCAAACAAAGGCGCAAAACGGACGCCTAAACGATCAGCACCGACCACATCACTGACAGCAGCAACCACTTCTTTTAGGAACCGCAAACGATTCGCTAGCGAGCCACCATACTGGTCATCACGTTTATTGCTATGCTCAGAGATAAACTGGTTCACTAAATAACCATTGGCACAGTGCAGCTCTACCCCATCAAAACCCGCTTCTAAGGCGTTGCGAGCGGCTTGAGCGTACATCGTTATCAACTCGCTCACCTCTTCTGTGCTCAGTGCCCGCGGCTCACTTGGATCAGCTAAAGCACCTTCGCCTGGACCTGTTTCAATGAATACTTTGACATTATCAGCAGTAATAGCAGAGGGCGCTACAGGCTGATTTTGGTTGGGTTGTAAGCTAGTATGAGACACACGGCCAACGTGCCATAGCTGAGCAAAAATAATACCGCCCTTGGCATGTACCGCTTGCGTGATTTTTTTCCAGCCTTCAATTTGTGCTTGCGTATGAATACCTGGCGTCCATGCATAACCTTGGCCTCTGGGTTCGATCTGTGTCCCCTCCGTCACCATAAAGCCTGCAGAAGCACGCTGGGCATAATAACTTGCCATTAAATCATTAGGAATATTGCCAGGTTGCGTGCTACGAGAGCGCGTCAATGGTGGCATCACAATACGATTTTTAAGCGTATAAGGCCCAAGTTTTACAGGCGAAAACAGTGCACTGGTATTAGGAATAGTTTGTTTCATAACATTCTCTTTTATAACCCCACTCTCAACTTCGAAAGTGATTGAAAAAAGAAGAGCACCTCACTAATC
>NZ_JAKDJE010000001.1 GCF_030454045.1 Psychrobacter sp.
GGGCGTATTATAGAGGGTTTAATTTTTGTGTCAACCTGTTTTGGTGATGTTTTTAAACTTATTTTAGCGGAATATAAAAATGGTAATTTTTTCAATGGGTTATCGTCTAATTAATTTCAATAGGTTTAGAGACTGATTATAGATATGCTATTTACTATAATTTATAACATCAAAAACGTTTAGCTTTATTAGATAAATACCTTTTACTGTCTTTGAGCTTTACCTTCGATTAGTGCAACCATTTCTCTATTTTTACTTTACAACTTACCCATCCTCTCAAAGAACGCTTGATACGCCGCGACTTTCTTATCTAACGATAATGGATAAGCGCGTGAGGTCGATGGTAATCTATATAAGGTTAAGTCATTAACATACATTTTTTTATTATCTGCATCCTGCCATTGATAAGGGTAATCCATACTTTGATTGGTTTTTGGGTGCTTTGATTTGGTAATTGGTTCATCTAGTAATCCGAGCAGTACTTCGGTAGCTTTGCCTCCTGTTGTGAATAAAGTCTCAACCTTTGGCACTTGCGGCAAGATACTATCCAAATCAACTGGCGTCACCACGGTTAGGTTTTTATCCGAAGCATTGCCAGTCTCTCGAATAGCCTGCTTGACTGTCGGGCAAGACGCTATACCACGCTCGAACATAAAATTGCGTATGCGCTCAGGGTCAAAGCGCTTCTCATCGCCGACTCTAAAATAGTCGGCGTCATCAAAAAACACTCGGCCATAGATACGCCACATATCATTATAAAAATTGGGATAGTGAAAGCTCATTGCCCATTTATCGCTAGTCGGCGGAAACGTACCCATCATCATGATAGTCGCATTTGGTGGTAAAACAGGCGCAAAAGGATGATTTTCAATTTCTCCTGATGAACTCTCGGTTGCTACTATCTCGTTATTAGCCTTGTTATTAGCGTCTTCTTGGGTGTTTGATGGTTTTATAGTCATGATATTCTTCATCAGAAAAGCGGTTTTTTTGGTATCATAGCAAGCCTAAACACTACTGCACTTATGATAATTTTATACAGTCAAACTTAGTCGATTCAAATAGTGCGACAATATATAGTCGCTTAGCCTGAGCGGTTTAGGCTTGGCTGCCAATTGTGAGTGTCTAACTGATCACTTTTGGTGACATTACACTCTTATACAAGTAGCACGTTTATTTGATTTGCATGGTCATTGAGGTTTTTATTTTACTATCAATGAGACCAAACAGAGTTAAAGTGGGGTAAGTGTTTGTATCTTTTTATATTAATAGCAACCGCAATGACTGCGCACGCATCAGACAAAAAACCAAGAGAATACTTATGAGTGATTTAAACAACGATTTAAACATTACGGTCATTGATCATCCATTGGTCCGTCATAAACTCAGCCTCATGCGCGAAAAAGACTGTAGTACTTATAAATTTCGTACATTGACTAAAGAGCTTGCACGCTTGATGGCTTATGAAGCAAGCCGTGATTTTGAAATTGAGACCTTCCCAATGCAAGGCTGGTGCGGCGAAATCACGGGTGAGCAAATCATCGGTAAGACAGCGACTATCGTGCCTATTTTGCGTGCAGGTATTGGCATGCTTGATGGGGTGCTCGATCTAATTCCTACTGCTAAGATTTCTGTGGTCGGTTTGCAGCGTGATGAAGAAACGCTGCAGCCAGTACCATTCTTTGAAAAATTTGTCAGTCACATGGACAAGCGTCCTGCGCTAATCATTGATCCAATGCTAGCTACGGGTGGCTCAATGGTTGCGACCATCGAGATGCTAAAGAAAAATGGCTGTACTAATATCAAAGCATTAGTATTAGTGGCGGCCCCTGAAGGCGTCCGCTTGGTAAACGAAGCACATCCTGATGTGACCATCTTTACAGCGGCGCTAGACAGCCATTTAGATGAGCACGGCTATATCATCCCAGGTCTTGGCGATGCTGGCGATAAAATCTTTGGTAAACAGCTATTTAATAGATAAGCGTAAGCTGCCACAAAACAGCGCACCATTCATATCACAAAAGCCACATACGATATCACTTATAAGGATATAACATGAACGTATTGATTACAGGAGCAAGTGCTGGATTCGGTAAAGCGCTGGCAGAGCGTTTGGTCGCAGGCGGTCACCAAGTGATCGGTTGTGCCAGACGCCGCGATAAGCTTGATGCACTGGCAGCTACATTGGGCGAGGCGTTTTTGCCGGTGGTCATGGATGTCAGTGATACAGCGTCTATCCCGCAAATCATTGCTGACTTGCCGGCTGGCTTTCAGCACATCGATGTTTTGGTAAATAACGCTGGGCTAGCGCTCGGCACCGAGCCTGCCCATGAGGCAGATCTCAATGACTGGATGCGTATGCTCGATACCAATATCAAAGGTCTGGTGGCGCTGACCCACGCTGTACTACCTGCGATGGTGGCAAGCGACAGCGGTTATGTCATCAATGTCGGCTCTATCGCTGGCAGTTGGCCATACTTTGGCGGTAATGTCTATGGCGCGACCAAAGCCTTTGTCAAACAGTTTAGCTTAAATCTGCGCGCGGACTTAGTCGGTACGCAGGTGCGCGTCACCAATCTTGAACCAGGTAATGTCGCGGGCACTGAGTTTTCGAACGTGCGCTATCATGGCGATGATGAGAAAGCGGCCAAAGTCTATGACGGCTTTAAAACCATGACCGGTGAGGATATCGGCGATATTTTATTGTGGTTGATTGAATCGCCCGCCCATATCAATGTCAATCGCTTAGAAGTGATGCCAGTGGCGCAAACTTATAATGGTCTGACCATTGCGAAGCAAGGCGGTTAAAAGCTTAACCGGCCGTTTTGCTCTCTAACGTAACTCATAAGACCGAAGCAATATAGTCTCATCTATGTTGCTTCTTTTTTTGGGTTGAATTTGAATTTCTTTGACCAGCGTTAACTGCTGAAAGTCCAAAATCAGCACTTCATTTCGAATGCGCTCACTGGTACGCTTATTATGGCGTATCGGAAAGCCCATAACTTGCTTGCCTGCTATAGTTAGCTGATTGATAATAAGGAACGGATGGCTTGCTCGCCCTGATTGTAGCGAGTGTTGATAGAGCTTTTCTGCAGCGGCAAGCGCCGTAGCAGGATTAACTGTGGTGGTAAACAGCCTCTCTTGTCTTACGCTTTTTGGCATCTCGCCTGCAAAAAATAAGGTTTGATGAAGGGGCAGATATTGAGCATGGCGCGTCAGCTCGTTACGAAATAGCGCAGGCATATCCATATTGAAGCTGTCTTCCGTCTGCTGATAGAAGGCGGCAAAACTGCGCTGAATATAGCGCCCAAAGACAGTTGCGTTAATCCACTCTTGATAGACAGGGTTGTTTAGCAGCAGCTTAGTGAAGTCTTCTGGTTTTATCTCAGCGCTCTGGCTTAGTATCGCTATCAAGAATTGCTGCGAATCTATAAAAGTCTGCTGCTCCCATACTAGCGGATAGAGGCTCATATCTAACGACGCTAAAGTCGCTCTACTCATACTTAGGCCTCCTTTTAAGAGTCAGGTTGTTATTTTTATTTATTATGATTGATAAATTAGCGCTGATGATTATTCGGTATTGCAAGCTCACTTTTATGCCATGGTCAATGAGCTGATTTTACTATAGCAGTCTTACTGCAAGTATATCGGGTCTGTTGAAGTCAGCAACCTCAATTATGGCTACTATGCGAGCGCACAGAATAGAACTCATGATAAAAAAATTACTCACACTGCCGATACCCGACCAGTATCAAGTGCAAACTACTCATATTACGATGACTGATGGCACGCGACTACCTATCTCTGTTATCGGACAAGGCGCGCCTGTGCTGATACTGCATGCCTACGGCATGGATGCACGTGAATTTTTGCCTTTTATCTTACCGCTTGCTAGCAAATACACTTTTTATTTGCCGCATTTGCGCGGCTTTGGACTGGCACAGCCCATCGGTCTTACGCAGTTTGATTTTGTGCGGCAATATGCAGAAGATGTCGATTGTATCATCGAGCAGATTTGTCAGTGGCAGTCTGTTGAGACGCTGTCTGTAGCGGCTATTTCGATGGGCGCGCAAGTGATGTGGTCTTATTTTGAAAGGTTTGGCGCAGCCAGAGTCAGCCGCTATCTCAATATCGATCAAAGCCCTGCCATTCATAATCAAGACGATTGGCAAGGCGGACTATTTGGCAGCCGCCAACAAAAGGTATTCGATATCTTTCGCGGTGTTATCGATATGAGTCTGCCATATGCCGATGCCCAAAGCTTTACTCACCTACCCTTTACACTAAAACGGCACGCTACTGACGTCGAGCGCTTATTCTCATTATTGTCCGTCAATCGTACGCGCTCAAAAGCGTTTATACAAGCGATGACTTATAAGAACGATCCTAAGCTTGCGCTGTATGAGCATCGTCTTTGGAACCATAAAAGGCAATGCTTGCAAGCTTATCTAACCTTGCCTTATGACTTTCGCGGTGCGTTAGATAAAGTGACGATTCCGGTCGTCAATCTAATTGGTGGGCGCTCAAAGCTATATAATCCTAAGTGGCAACAGAAGGTGACACAGATGCTACCCAATGCTCGTGACGTCATCCTACCGCGCTCAGGACATGCCGTCCCTATGGATGAGCCGATTGGTTTTCATAAGGTGTTAAAGAAGTTTTGTGAGAATGATTTACGAGTCGCAACCAAAAAGCGACTTAGTAAAGTCGCTTTTTTAGGAGATGCTGCCAAGTTCAAGAGTTAATCCACTAGGGGTTTTATCAGCTCAAATCTAGGCACTTCTGTGCCATTACGCATCACAGTTTCAGCAAACATGGTAAGCGGGCGTACCCACACGCCATACTCACCATACAGACAACGGTACACCACGAGCGACTCTTCGGTCTCTGAGTGCTGCGCGGTATGCAATACTTGATACAGGCTGCCTTTATAATGGCGGTAGATGCCTTGGGGAATGGCTTGGAATTTGTTATTCATTTATTTAAACTATTTATCTTAAAGAAATTTTGGTTGTGTAAAGGTCATTAAATAATTATAGGTATTAACGAAAAAACTATTTACAAGAGTTATCGAGCAGTTTGATTAAAATACTGATCATTTTTACTCTTATTTTTAATCTCATCAGTCACATTTACTGAAGTGTCGCGAGGATAGATTTTTGAAAGAAACCCAATAACTTTAGACTTAGTATTGTCTTTCTTTTCAAAATCGAATTCGTCCTTTTTATTAATTAATATAATCCTTTTACTCATCTTGAAACTCCTTCTAAGAATATCGAAATTTCTTAATAGATCTCAAATACAGCTCTAACTCTACTCGATCACTAATCTCATTGAAGAATTCTTCACATACTCTACTTTCCTCTTCATTATCAGGAGTACACAACAATTCACCATAAAGACAGATTGTAAAAACGTACTTAAATACTCTCTCTTCTACTTTGACTACTACAGGTTTACAAAAAATTGACCCAAACTCCTTGTTAGATTTAGATCTATCAGAAGAGAGAAAAACGTTGTCTTTGATCCCTTTCCTCATATCAGGTATATAGTCACCTGACCACAAAAATGTTATAAAATAAATCAACTAAACGATTACCACAATAAATAACCATGACTTACTCCCTAGATTATCGCAAACAAGTCTTAAAAAGCTTAGATGAGGGCATGACCTTTGCTGAAGCTGCTGTTTTCTATGATATCAGTCCAACGACTATCCAGAAGTGGAAAAAGCGTCTTCATAGTAAAACCACCCGATATATTAAGCCCTACAAAATAGAGGATGAAGCCTTAGCTCAAGATGTCAAAGACCACCCTGACGATTATCACTATGAGCGAGCACAGCGTTTTAATTGTAGCCCAACAGGCATCAGCAAAGCCTTAAAGCGTATTGGTGTTAGCAAAAAAAAAGACACTTGAGCATCCCAAAGCTTGTCCACTAAAGAGGGCTCACTACCTAAAAAAACTTAACCACTACATTGCTCAAGGCTTTGCTATTGTCTATATGGACGAGAGTGGCTTTGAAAGTGAAACGATGCGTCCTTGTGGTTATGCACCCATTGGTAGCCCCTGCATTGGCAGTTACAATTGGCAAGCCAAAGATCGAACCAACGTCATTGGTGCACTATATGGCAAAACGCTGTTTGCACTCAATTGCTTAAAGACCAACATTAATAAAAAGATTTTTTATCACTGGTGCAAGTTCACGCTGATACCAAAGCTTAAGAGAAAATGTGTAATCGTTATGGATAATGCAGCCTTTCATAAGCGCGTTCAAAAGCTGCTTAACAGGCATGGTCACAGGCTATTATTCTTACCTCCTTATAGTCCTGACTTAAATCCCATCGAGAAAAAGTGGGCTCAAGTGAAGTTTTTACGCCAAGGTTGGATGGAGAATGACTTATCTAAATTGTTTTATGATATTCATCCAAAACATAACTCTTTTGTAGTGCAGTGACTATAAATAAGCTTTGACCCAAGTCAAAACAATAACGAGCTGTAGAAACATTTTCCATTAATTTCTTAGGAGATGTAAGTCTAGTTTGGTGGTCACTTTGTAAAGCATACCACCATTTATTCTCTTCATTATTACCTTCAATTATAGTGAGTGTAAGATTAGCAGGATTCACATTAAAGATTGTAGTAATAGCGTCGATTGTGGAGTCAAATATAGCCTTTAACTGTTCATCTGGCTTAGTAACTCTTTTAAAACAATCTGCACTTGGACGAATATTAGCTGCTTCTTCAAAAAACCTTCTCTTCTTCTTAGTTACTAAGCTATTGAAGATTTTTAGTAAATTCCTTGAAACTTCTTCTTTTTGCTTATTTAATCTAATTGAGTATTGTTCAGCAATAGCTCGAAACAGAACTACGAACATTGTTGCTACGAAAAGCAAGGTAAAGATAGTCTCATGTATCTCTCTATGATCTTTAATCCATACCCAGTCATCGCCAAAAATGTCTAATGCCGCATAATAAAATGAAGTTAAGACTGGTAATATAAAAGTTAAAATTGGTAACTTTACTAGTTTTGCGAACCACCATTTATTAAAAAAAAGATAAGCATACCGTTTGATTTTAAGATACATTTAATTTCTTTATCCGTCAATTTTTAATAAAATATGGTAATGCACTTAATGTAATCTTAATCACCCTACCGTCACTTTTGCATAGGCTTTCTTGCCAGCTTGAATCACGACTGTCTGTCCTGAGGTTAAGCTAAAGCCAGCATTGACCTCTTCGCCATCGACTTTGACTGCATTGCGCTTGATCATGTCTTTTGCCGCTGCACTATTTTTAGTCAAACCTGCTTGGTTTAATACCTGTGTGATAAATAAAGCCTCTTGACCTTCTTCAAGTGTCAATGTCACTTCTGGCAAATCAACGGGCAACTCACCATCTGCTAGGACATTGCCCGCTGATTTATGCGCGTTGGCAGCGGCATCCGCATCATGGAAACGCTCAATTAGCTCTTCGGCTAGGATACGTTTGATTTCTTGTGGATTACGACCAGCTTCCATTTCCGCCATCAAGGCTTCGATTTCGTCCATTGGCTTAAAGCTCAAAAACTCAAAATAGCGTTGGATTAAGGTATCTGGCATCGATAGGATTTTTTGGTACATGGTGCCTGGTGCATCATAGATAGCAACATAGTTTCCTAGTGATTTGGACATTTTATTGACACCATCCAAACCTTCTAAGATTGGCACCGTAATACACACTTGCGGCTCTTGACCGTAACGGCCTTGCAACGTACGACCCATCAATAAGTTAAAGGTCTGATCTGTACCACCTAGCTCAACATCTGCTTTTAGGGCGATAGAATCATAGCCTTGTACCAATGGGTAGAGGAACTCATGGATTGAGATAGGCGTCTGTGATGCATAGCGTTTCGAGAAGTCATCGCGCTCAAGCATACGCGAGACCGTCTGCTGGCTCGCAAGCTGAATCATATCAGCGGCGCTCATATCATTGAACCACTCAGAGTTGAAGACCACGCGCGTCTTTTCTTTGTCCAAGATTCTAAATACCTGCTCAGCGTAGGTCGTAGCATTGGCTTTGATTTGCTCATCAGTCAATGGCGGACGCGTGCTATTTTTACCAGAAGGATCACCAATCTTGGCGGTATAGTCACCGATTAGAAAATAAATCTCATGACCCAAATCTTGAAAATGCTTAAGTTTATTAATCAATACCGTATGACCTAAATGCAGGTCAGGTGCGGTCGGGTCAAAGCCTGCCTTGATACGTAGTGGACGGTTGAGCTTTAGCTTGGCCACCAAGTCGTCTTCAGATAATATCTCTTGCGTACCGCGCTGAATTAGGGCCAGTTGTTCTTCTAGGGTGTAGGTTTGATCGGTCATGATGCTCTCTATATATCGCTTGAATTGGGATTTTTAGGAATATTGGTTACTGGCGCACCCCCTTATGACGTTTAGAAGCTCAAAGGGTTAGAAAAAATGCTAGAATTTGACGGATATACTAGCGTTTTTTAAGGTAAATTGCCATGACCAACCCCGCATCCATTGCTGACACTGAACACAATGCTATCGCCGACTTACTTATGAATAATGGTTTGGATAGTAGCTCAAACGATATTGATGATTTGACCGATGATAATTCGAACTATGCCACACTGACCGACGCGCTTGAGCAAACGGTGTTTGAAAGCTTCGATGATGGTTTATATATCGGCATGATGTCAGGCACCAGTTTGGACGGGATGGATGCGGTTATTTGTCAGTTTAATCATGACGTGGGCGATACCGAAAATACCAGTAATAAAGATAACACTCAACCGCCAATGCAGCTGCTGGCGACGTATAGTCAAGATTTTCCACCACGATTGCGTGAGGTCCTACTGGCATTATGTCAGCCCAATGGTGTGAATCAACTCGTACCAGAGGCCGATGAGCCAACTAGCGAGCTTGACTGGTTTGGTTGGGCAAGTCGCGAATATGCGGAATTTGCCAGCGAAGTGGTCAATACATTATTACAGCAAGCAAATATCGATGCTGAATCAGTACTGGCGATTGGCTGTCATGGTCAAACGGTACGCCATCGCCCGCAGATGGGTTTTAGCTTGCAATTGGTCGATGCCAATATCATCGCTGAGCGTACAGGTATTAGCGTGGTCAGTGATTTTCGTCGCCGTGATATGGCCGTCGGTGGTCAAGGTGCGCCTTTGGTGCCTGCCTTCCACCAAGCACTGTTTGGCGCATCTGATGACACACGCGTGATATTAAATTTGGGCGGTATTGCTAATATAACCGTCTTGCCTGCTGATGGAAAAGATCAGGTTGTTGGCTACGATACGGGACCTGCAAACTTACTATTGGATGCGTGGACAGCATTGCATACTGATAATAGCTATGATGCGAGTGGTGCTTGGGCGCAGTCTGGGAAAATTATTGAGCCGCTACTCGAGCAGCTGTTGGCACATCCATTCTTTGCTCAATCTCATCCCAAAAGTACGGGCCGCGAAGTTTTCAACTTAGCTTGGCTACAAGATGAGCTACAAACATTCGATCAGGCTTCTGTCTATACCCGCTACTCATCTGCAGATGTGCAAGCCACTTTGACTGAGCTAACTGCCATCAGTGCAAGCGCGCAGATCAATAATTTTATAACTACTGATAAAAATAGCTCGGTGTCTGTCTGCGGTGGCGGTGCTTTGAACGATTATCTGATGACGCGTCTGCAAGCCCATCTACCCCACTCTACAGTGATGACCACAGATCATTTAGGGCTGGCACCAACATGGGTAGAGTCAGTCGCTTTTGCATGGTTAGCCCGACAAACATTGATGGGCGAAACTGGTAATTTACCCGCTGTAACTGGTGCCAATAAAGGCGTGGTATTGGGGCAAGTTTGTTTTGCCTGACCAGTTAGATTTTAGTTTACATACGTGCACCAATGTGTTTTATAATAACTTTAAAAACGCCATCCTCTTAGGACCCGTAAGTATAGGACATATCGCATGAGCCAACACAGCACTTCACCTATCGACCAAGCCACCAATGATGACACAAATAATATGACCGCAGCTCCTGTATACAAATCGCTTCAAAAACCGCCTCATTACGAGCGCTCTGATGATACGCGTGTGGTGGTGACTGGTATGGGTGCCATTACGCCGCTTGGTCTAGACGTGGATAGCTCATGGACCAAATTGCTCAATGGCGACAGCGGTATCTCACCGATCACCCATTTTGATGCAACTGGTTACCGCGCACAAATCGCAGGTGTGATCAAAGATTTCGATGCCAAGCAGTACATGAGCGCCAAAGATGCGCGCCGCTATGATGATTTTATACATTACGGGATTGCAGCGTCTTCTATGGCATTGAAAAATGCTGGGTTTATCGATGAAGTCAGTGCCGCTGATGCACCCGTACAAGGGGTTGACCAAGATCGCTTTGGTATTATCTTGGGTTCAGGTATTGGTGGTATCCAAACCATCGAAAACAGCCGAGATACCCTACGTGAAAAAGGCGCCGCCAAAGTATCACCTTTCATTATCCCAGGATCTATTGTCAATATGGCGGCAGGGTTGGTCGCGATCAAACACAATTTAAAAGGGCCAAATCTTGCGACATCAACGGCTTGTACCACTGCCACTCATGCTATGGGTTTGGCAGCGCGTTTGATCGCCTACGGTGATGCCGATGTCATGTTGGCTGGCGGTAGTGAAAAAGGCTCAAGCCCGCTTGGTATAGCAGGCTTTAGTGCCATGCATGCCCTCTCCACACGTAACGATGAGCCAACCAAAGCATCACGTCCGTTTGATAAAGGTCGTGATGGGTTTGTCCTTGGTGATGGTGCTGGTGTGGTCGTATTAGAAAGCCTTGCCCATGCCAAAGCACGCGGTGCAACGATATTGGCAGAGTTAGTCGGGTTTGGCATGAGCGATGATGCCAGTCATATTACTGCGCCACCAGAAGACGGTAGCGGTGCGGCAAGAGCGATGCAAAATGCACTAAACGATGCTGGTATCGAGTCATCAAGCGTCGGTTATGTCAACGCTCATGGTACCAGTACCCCTGCTGGTGATGTGGCTGAGTCTATTGCTATCGAAACTGTGTTCTCTCCTGTAAAAGATAGCATTTTAGTTAGCTCAACCAAATCTATGACAGGACACCTACTTGGTGCAGCGGGCGGCGTAGAAGCCATATTTACGGTGCTTGCCCTACAGCATCAGCACGTACCACCGACGATTAACCTAGAAGAGGTTGAGGACAACTGCAATCTCGATTACGTGGCCAACCAATCACGTAAGGTCGATAACCTGCAATATGCTGTATCCAACAGCTTCGGCTTTGGCGGTACCAATGGATCCTTGATATTTGCACGCTGGCCTGTCAATCAATAACTCGTAGCCAAAAGCATATCGTGCGATACGATACCGCTTTATCGTATGATCACTTTGTCGCTTCGCTACTTTGCCACGTTGTAACGTTGGTGTCAGTTTGGCTACGTTTGTCCACTTGCAGCCCCTTATCGTACTTGCGTATGATAAGGGGTAATTTTTGGAACATTTATGGAAGATACCATGTCAAGCTACTCATTTTCCCATCAGTTTTATCAGCATTGGACGTGTGCACCTGAGACCGTACGCGCAGCCATTACCCAAGAGCTAAAAGACATCACGACCCTACTACAAGCAGAGACTGTATTTGAGAGCTTTGAGTTCAATACACATGATTTGGATGCGTATGTGGATGAGCTGTATGACAACTATAATGCCGAGCAAGCCATTGCCAAAGCGATCATAGACAAACAAGAACAAGAACGCGCGGCGGCTGAAAAGCAGCAGTTGGAAGAAGCCCAGAAGAAAGAGGCCGAAGAGACGGCGCGCAAAGCAGAAGCAGCTCAAAAAGAACAAGAAAAAAATGAGGAGCTGGCTGCAAATAAAACCCATAATAAAAAAGACAATCTAACCGAACAAGAGGCTGTAGACGATGCGGTGGATCACCTAAAAACTGAGAAAGTCAGCACGGGCGCAGCAAGTGGTGAGAATAATAACAGCACTGACAGTCAGACGATTAGCAAACAGGCTGCTACCCTGAGTGATAAACCCATCAAAAATATACCAGACAACGCCAATACCACGATCAACTTGGTACTAGAAGACAGTGAGCTGGATGCGACGGATCAGACACTGATTCGTGAGCTTGAAAACCAAATCGACGACTACTTGAGTGAGCAAATGATGCTCATGTCTGAAAACCTAAAATCTTGGCTACGTGCCGAGATGACTCAGCATTTCAGCGAGCAAAATACGTCAGCTACTACTGAAAATGCCTCTACAAAAAATATTCACTAACGGCAATAATTTCTATTTTCTAAAAAGCCCTGCAGCACAAACATTAAGAAGCCCCGCAAATTATTTGCGGGGCTTCTTAATGTTTGCTTGACAGTTATTGATCTGACTTTATAGCATTTTTAAAAATCTAAGTAGCAACGCCAATGAGCGAAAGACAACGTTTAGTAAACGAAGCGATATTGTCACCGCTCATTATGTTTTTTTAGAGTAGTATTAGATCGCTTTGGTACGTTCAGTCAGCCACTCAAGGGCAGTACCTTCCACTCGATCATTTAACTCGGCATACACTTGGCTATGGTAGTCATTGAGCCAATCAATCTCGGTTTGATCCAATAATGATGGCTCAATCAGACGCGTGTCGATTGGGCAATAAGTGATGGTTTCAAAGTGTAAGAATTGACCAAATTCTGTCTCAGTAGGGCTAGGAACTGGTGTATTCACAACCAAGTTTTCGATACGGATACCCCATTTGCCCTCGCGATACAAACCTGGCTCATTACTTGAAATCATACCGACTTTCATCGCACGCTCTTTTGGTGTGCTGGCGCTATAAGCAATGACTTGCGGGCCTTCATGCACGTTTAAGAAATAACCAACACCGTGACCAGTACCATGACCATAGTCCATCTGAGCTTGCCACAATGGGGCGCGGCAAATCGCATCAATCAATGGAGAGGCGATACCATCAGGGAAGTGAGCACGAGCGAGCGCAATATGGGCTTTGAGTACGGTGGTAAAGTCACGTTTGTGCTCAGCGGTAACTTGGCCAATACCGACCACGCGAGTGATATCTGTTGTACCGTTTTGGTACTGTGCACCTGAGTCAATGAGTAGTAAACCACCTTCACCCTCAGCCACATCAAGATAACTGAATTTCTCTGGCGTCGCGCGGTAATGTGGCAATGCCCCATTTTCATTGAAACCTGCGATAGTTGGGAAGCTTGGCGACACATAATGCGGCTGGCGACTACGTACCTCTATCAGCATACTATCCACATCCAGCTCACTTAGGCGCTCGCCTGCTGCTAGACGCTGTTCAAACTCAGAAAAGAACGCTGCTAAAGCCGCACCGTCTTGACGCATGGCCTCACGCACATGATCGATATCTGAGTCAGACTTGACAGACTTGAGCAGTGTGCTTGGTGCCATTTGCTCAATAAAGCCAATATCGTCTGCCATTTTGGAGAGTGTCCCAACGGCAACTTTATTTGGGTCTAACAGCAATAGATCTTCTGGTGTTAATGAGCTCAATGCATCTTGTACAGCAGAGTAATCAGCCAATGTGATACCGCTATCTTTTAGACTTTGTACAATATCTTCGCACGCTTTATCGGTATCAACAAACAACGTTGCGCTGTCTGCATCAATCAGCATATGTGCTAAGAACACTGGGTTGTAATCAACATCAGCACCGCGCAAGTTCGTCAGCCAAGCGATGTCATCTAAGCTTGAGAGTAGATGATGGGTTGCGCCAGCATCCTTCATGCCTGCGCGTACTGCTGCAAGCTTTGAGGTCGCAGACTGCGCAACAAACTGCTCATCATGTGCATACAATTTGGCATTTGGCAGCGCAGGACGATCTGTCCAAACGCTCGTCAATACGTCACGCTCAGTGATCAGAGTAATATCATTGGCATCAAATGCCTTCAATAGTCGATCTTGCTCAGCGATAGAAAGCACATTGCCGTCTACGGCGACGCTATCGCCCTCTTGCAAATGATCGGCCAGCCAGTCGATATGGTTTAGCTGACCAGGTGCCAACTTCTCCAAAGTGATACCCGTACCCTCTAGCTGCTCAGCGGCATGTACCCAATAACGACTGTCCGTCCATAGACCGGCAAAATCAGCCGTCACAACCAAAGTGCCTACTGAACCTGTAAAACCTGATAGCCACTGACGGGTTTGCCAATACTCTGGCAAATACTCAGAAAGATGTGGATCAGCAGAGGGCACGATAATCGCCGTGAGATCTTGAGCCACTAGCGTTTTGCGTAGCGTATCGATACGCGCTTGGATAATTTGTTTATTCATTGAATTTGTCCTTGTAGATGTTATAGCAATATTATTATGAGGCGACTCTCTACAGTCGTTTTCTAGAAGTTATTGGTACTGCTTTTATGATTTATCAGGTATTTATTGAAATACTTATTGTAGATATTTCTTATGGATACTACTTATAGATAATAGGGCATGTCATCAATCAGCCTAATACGTCATTTAGCGGTCTTAACATGGCTAAATCTTGCCAAACATCGTCAAAAATTTGTAAATCAGACTACTGTATCGAGTACTTGTTTACCGCCAGTTGCGGCAAGAGATTAAAAAATGAATACAACTGACTATCATTAGATATTTGGGCAGATGATGAGCTTTCAATGGCTTATGCCAAATATCTCATCAAGGGAAGCGATAGGAGGTACCACCAGTAATGGTAACACGTCCTATCCTCGGTCACTGACTTGCTCTACGCGTATACTCGACAGTTTCTGTAGACAGGTAACTTATTTTTACCAACGGATTCTTATTGGCTTACCTCGTCAGCATGCTCGCTTTTTTGCAGCATATTATTGATAGGTTTGGCCAATACCAACAGTATCACGGCAGAGACTACCAAGAAAATTGTCATGGTGGTAAATAAAGTCGGCAGACCTTCGATTTTGTCCGCTGAGACATGACCACCAAAGAAGGCCGCAACCAAGTTACCCATCGCAATAGAAGCAAAGAACAATCCCATCATCTGACCTTGCATGCCTTTTGGCGCAAGCTTGGTCATTGATGACAGACCCACAGGACTAAGCGCAAGCTCGCCAAGAGTTAATAGTAACAGACTTCCTACCAGCCATAAGGGCGACGCTAAACCAGCACCAGACGCTAAGATGCTTTTTGAGGCAAAAATCATGAGAGCAAAACCAGCGGCAGCAAGTAGCATACCAAGTGCAAATTTCGCCATACTGCTCGGCTCAAGGCCTCTGTTTCCTAGCTTGACCCAAATGATACTAACGATCGGTGCCAATATTAAGATAAATAATGGGTTCAGCGACTGAAACCAAATGCTTGGTATTTCAAACCCCATAACATTTAGATCCGTATAACGATCGGCAAATAGGTTAAAAGAGGTTGGCTGCTGCTCAAAACTTGACCAAAATAGCGTCGAGCCAATGATTAAAATAAAGCAGATCAGCAAGCGCAGTTTGTCCGTCTTATCCAATCGCGGTGAAATAAACATAATGGCAAAGTAAAGGATGACGACGGCAGCAATGATATAGGTCATATACTCCGCCACCATCTCAGGATTGAATGACACCATACCCGTAGAGATTAACAGCACCGCAGCGACCAACAATGCAATAAAACCACCCACCCAACGGCCAATGTTTTTGTATTGATCATTGGATTGCTCCCATTCAGCATCGACACCTTTGGCCTGCGCATAACGCGTCAAGTTCTTGCGGGCGATAAAGCGGTAGGTAAGCAAGGATACGAGCATCCCTAAACCACCAACGCCAAAACCGACATGCCACATGCCTTTTTCTTTGAATACGCCAACGATGAGCGCCGCCAAGAGTGCGCCAATATTGATACCCATATAAAATAAGGTAAAACCGCCATCACGGCGAGCGTCGCCTTTAGGATACAAAGCCCCTACCATTACCGAGATACAGGTTTTGAACAGTCCTGAGCCCAAGACAATACAGATCAAACCGACAAAAAATAGCGTCATACCAAACATGGCAGAAAGCGCAATACATAAGTGACCAAGGGCAATCACAATACTGCCCCACCACAGGGCACGCTCTTGTCCCAGCCAGTTATCTGCTAGCCAACCGCCCGGTACGGCTGCCAAATATAAGGAACCGGCAAAAATACCATAGATAGCAGATGCCGTGACTTCATCGAACCCAAAACCACCACTGCTCACGGTTGCCACCATAAATAGCACGAGTAGCGGACGGATACTGTAGTAAGAGAAACGCTCCCACATCTCAGTAAAAAATAACGAGCGTAATGGCGCGGGATGACCCATAAAGCCATTGTCTAGTGCTTGCAGCTCAGCGGCACTAGCTTCTGATTTTGATTGTGTACTCACAACTTTATTCCTTTAAAGGTTATTTTGGTAATGACCAAATGCCTGATTGTGACGACAGGCGGTCATATAAGCGGAACATTGTTTCACTTGGTTATAATCAAGTAAAGAAAAAGTTGGCTAAAACTTACATAAATACCCACAAAAAAGCTCGCTCTCAATCGCTGAGAACGAGCTCTTTTTCGCTATCAAAAACCGTATTATCAAGGTGATATTACCGCTCGTAAACGCTTTATTTTTAAGTTACTTGCGAGTCACTTTCACTATTTATTTGGATAAACAGTCAGTTACTATATCAAGATTACTGTGCTGCTGTCTCATCAGCGGCGGTGCCAGCATTCCCAGCGTCTAAATCACCATCCGCTTGCTCAGCCGTTAAGTCAGCATCGGCAACAGCCGCTTGGCTCACTGTACCAGAAGCAGTCGCTGTACCTGCTTCTGCGGTCACAACTGCACTATCCGCCGCATCAGGTGCTGGCGTCACAGTGGCATCTGCGGCTGCATCGGGCGCCGCGGCTTCTGCGGTTGCAACATCCGTATCTGCTTCAATAGCCGTGTCTTCAGTCGCCACGACTTCTGCCTCATCAGCCGCTTCTGATGCTTCCGTTGGCGTCGCCGTGATGTGCTCGCCTGCTGGACGCAAAAACGCAGAAATACCAATAAGTAAGACAATGCCTAAAAACAAGGCAATGCCGCCTAAAGCATATAACAGCTCTTTTTTTGGATTGTTATTGACGATACCTTCTGACATACCTTATCCACCTTGCACAAAATATTTGAAATATTGACCTATTATATCGCAATTTATACTGATTTGTGAAAACCCTTAAGTATTTAAAGGGATTATTATCGACACCTACTTACCTAACCGACGAGCATGGTCTTGCAACCTTTAATCAATATGCCTATGACTTACCCAAGCGCACTGACGTTTTTGAGCGTTTGCCCAAATAGCTCAATACCAATAACAGTGCCATGATAAATAAAATAGGATATTGACCAAATCGCATAAACGGCGTATTACCAACGCGCGCCTGTATATTACCGCGTAGTACGGTGCGCTCAAACTGCGGAGCACGCGCTACGATGCGACCTTTATGGTCGATGATAGCTGTCACCCCCGTGTTGGTCGCACGCATAAACCAGCGACCATTTTCGAGCGCGCGCATCTGTACCATCTGTAGATGCTGTAGCGGGCCTGCCGACGTACCGAACCACGCATCGTTTGAGATGGTCAATAAAAAGTCTGTACCAATCGCATTTTTGCGCGTGGTATCTGGATACGCCACTTCATAGCAGATAGCCGCGCCCAAATTATGACCGCGCACTCGTAGCGGTGACTGATGCTCACTGCCGCGGCTATAGCTCATGATATCTTGGCTACCTGCCAGATTGGGTAGTATATCAAGCACACCTTCAAACGGAATGTATTCACCAAAGGGTACCAGACGCTGTTTTTTATACAAGCCATCTGCCTGAGCGCCTAACGCTACCACACTATTATAGAATGAGGCATATTTATCTTTACTGGCATCAAATGCCGCTTCGTCTTTATAAGGGATACCCGTCACCCATGTCGTATCGGTCTCTTTGGCCATTTTTACCATTTCATTGATAAAACCGACCGCTTCTGTCTGAAACATCGGAATCGATGACTCAGGCCACAGCACAATGTCACGTCCCCACTCATCGCGAGTCAAGGTTGCGTAGATTTTTAGGGTTTCTATTTGATACTCAGTAAGCCATTTTAGATCTTGCGGGATATTGCCTTGAATCAAAGACACGGACAAATCAGGCGTGCCTTTTGGTTTGGTCCATTGCGGATTGATCAGCCATAACGCACAGCTAACCACCAATAAGGCAATTGACGGAATCATATAGCCTGCGCGGCGACGTAGTAGCTCAACGACGCTGGCTCCCAATAATACCGCCACAAAAGAAACCGCAAACACCCCTGCAACAGGCGCTAGCGACGACAACCAATATTGCTCCGTAAACGCGTAACCGACAAACAACCAAGGAAAGCCTGTGAATAGCCACGTTTTCATCCACTCTTGAAGTATCCAGAGCGCAGCAAAAGACAAAGGCTGCTTACCGACCACACGATTAAAAATCAGTGCCAAAAAGCCATGGAACAGCCCCATGCCAAGCCCCATCAGCGCAATCATAATCAGCGCAAGCCATACAGGAGTCGAGCCATAGACATGGATGGAGGTATACAACCAAAACGCACCCACACACCAAAGCCCCGTCCCATAGGCTTGACCGATAACAAAAGCACGGCGCCCTGTCATCTTTGGCATCAATAGCGCATACAAAATAGCGGGCGATACCAAAGCGATGGGCCAGATATCATAAGGCGCCAGTGCAAGTGTGAAAGCCGCCCCTGCCAGCAAAGCGATCAGTACCGTTACCACGAGAGGTAAACCTTTCGGTTTTTCAGGGTTCAAGCGTTTTTGTAAATCAACAGTAGACAGACGCATAGCAGTTATCCAAAACCATATTTTCAAAATTTTACAGCTCAGCACTGAGACAAAACCCAAGCAAAAACTGACTGCATAATACTTTATGCAGGACCATAAATAAAATCCACCCATGATACCAGTCAAAACCCATCAGTGGGTAAATTTGCGTAGCGAAAGTCTCATACCAAAATACAAAAGGCAGAAAGCAAAAAACACGATGGTTCATCGTGTTTTTTATTGGGTATGCTAAGAATGTTTTATCACTAATTATTGATTATGGGAATACAAACAAATTAATGGCTGCCTATCAATATCTGCTGGTCGCCATTGGTTTTGGTAAGCTCTAGATTTTGGATAAATCGTCCCTCCACATCAGTGATGGTGATTTGCCAATCATCTATCACCACGCTCTCGCCCTCCAAATCACCAACAAAACCGAGTGCTTGCATGACCAGACCGCCCATCGTGTCGACGTCGGTATCATCAAAACGACTGCCAAGCTCATCATTACAGTCCTCAATCACCGTGGATGCTTGGACACGCCATGTGTTTGGCTTTTCGGGATCAGCGACGATATTATTAATATCGCTGTCTTCATCAAAATCATCATGCTCATCCACGATGTCACCGACGATTTCCTCTAACAAATCTTCCATGGTGACCACACCACCAAAGTTGCCAAACTCGTCGACGACGATCGCCATATGCACTTGCGTGCGCTGCAATGAGCGCAGCAGGGTATCAGAACGAGCCGTTTCACTGATATATAATGGCTGGCGCACCAAATCTTTTAGACGTTTGCTATCGATTTTGTCTTCTTGGTTGCGTACCATATGCACCAGAATAGGAATCAAATCTTTTGCCAATAGGATGCCAATGACGGCATCATCATCTTGACTGTCAAAAACAGGATAGCGCGAGTGTGTGGTATCAAGAATGATATCCATCACTTCAGGGAGACTGGTGCTTTCGTGGATACCAATCACTTGTGGCCTTGGCGTCATGATTTCGCGTACTTGGGTGGCTGGTAGATCCAGTACGCCTTCTAGCATATCGACCGTATCGGGCTCTAAAAACTGGCGCGAGTCTTGTACCAGACGAATCAATTCGTCACGGGTTTCGGGGGCGGTCGATAGCCAGCGTTTTAAGCCGCGCATCGACCAACTACTCGGGCTGGGAGTGTCGTCAGACATGGTGGTGTGATTTAACCTCTTTAGTTAATGGCAATTAAATAACCGTTCAGAAAATAAGTAGAGCCTAGATGGGGATGCAAGCGCCAAATAAAACCGCTGGTTTATCATTATATAGTGAACAAATAATAGACCCAGCAGCACAATTTAGCTTCACTTTATCGCAAGGCTCACTGACATTCAACGACAAATTCACTCAAATTGTATTGTCAGTGTGTTATAAACTTTGTTATGGTCAAAGCCTTTATTCATCAAAACAAACCTTATGTCGCTACGTTCCGTTTTTTCTCGCTTATTCTCGTCGCGTTCACGCAGCCAGCTTGCAGACAGCCATTCTGTCAGTCGTGAGTTGGACAACAGATCAGCAGATAACAAACTACCAAGACCGACATGGCGACATCGTCTCGTGATTTTTTTGATCGCAATCACAATATTGCTATCAGCAGTGTGGTTGCTATTAGCGATTTGGTATCAGTATGGGGCAAGCTCAGTATTGACATGGCTTGCCTCTATAGCGATTGTGAGTCTGTTAGCGGCGCTACTGGGCACGCGTTACTGGAGTGCTCTTAAAAAAATAATGCACGGTGGCGCATCAACTGACCAAAGCTTGATTGGCAAAAAATCAATTCATAAAAACACAGCGACTAGATACCTCATTGGCTTATATGGAGCAACTTGGCTCATAGGTCTAGGCTGGTTTTTTTCTATCGAACCCCAGAAAAATCGCGACTGGATGGCTGAGGTCGACCAGCAAGTGGCTTATGAGCGCGATGCAACCAACCCTGATTTGATTACCTTAACCAATGTCCGTAATTTTGATTGGCGCACAGACGAGGACGCCACAGAGCATTGGGAGACGCGCACGATTGATTTATCTAAACTCTCTGGCGTTGATGTAACCAACTCTTATTGGATGGGGCCACTGATTGCGCATACCTTGGTCAGTTTTCGCTTTGAAGACGATAGACCACTTGCCTTCTCATTCGAGATTCGTAAAGAGCAAGGCGAGGCATTTTCGGCATTGGCGGGATTTTTTAGACGGTATGAGCTGAGCCTGATTGCCGCCGAAGAGCGCGATATTATCTATACGCGTAGCAACGCGCGCGGTGAGCAAGTCTATCTGTTTCCTATCAGCAATTTGCAGCAACATGAGGTGAGATCGTTGTTTGAATCTTACCTAACGGCAATGGATGAGCTGAATACCAAGCCCGCTTGGTACAACACGTTGACGAGTAACTGTACTAATATTATCTTTTATATGGCGCGTATCGTTAGTGGTGATCGCCTGCCGTGGGATTATCGAATTTGGGTCTCTGGTTGGCTGCCAAACTATCTATATGATGTCGGCATGCTGGATGCTGCGCCTGAAAAACAAAACCAGCCTTGGTCGATGGATACGTGGTATGAGCGCACCCATATCAATCCAAAATCTATGGGCTTCAACAACCTGCACTCTATTGCCAATAGCCGTCAGTTCTCTCGGCAAATTCGTCAAGATATTCCGATACCGCCACTGGCCGGCTCTCAATCTAGCGCTGAAGCACAAGCCAAATCAGCGGCTCAAGCATCTCATTAGCGCGATAATCTACCCTATAGCAGTTATGGATTCACCCAATTAACCACGCGCGTTTCCATTTCTTCATCAGACATACCAATCTCCGACACACAGCGGCCAGCGACACCCACATTGGCTGCACGCATCTCGTGCTGGGTGACTACCGCATCCTGAGTCAATAACAGATGCCAGCTTGGCAAATTCTGTCCTTTATACAACCGCTTGTAGGCGCAATGCGATGGCAGCCACATCATGTTGGGCAAGTTGTTCATGGTCAGCTGAATACAATCTGGTACATGCTCTTGGCGCGTCGCATAATGTTGGCAATAGCCTGTCGCACAGTCCATGAGCTGGCACGTCACATCGGTATACTCGACCAGCTCTTCGTCATCATCATTATCGATGTATTTGATTAAGCAGCAGCTGCCGCAGCCATCACACAACGCTTCCCATTCGCTATGATTTAGCTCGTTTAAGGCAAACCGCCACCAAAACTGCGGACGCAGTGGCTCAGACTTATAATCAGTGTCAGCATTATCAGGAAATAAACTTACCGACTGCTCAAGCTTACCATCTGGAGTGATGCCTGAATGCAAGCCTGATTGTTCATCATTTTTGTTTAAGAAATTTATAGTCATAGGGTCGCAGTAGCATTTTGATAAAGAGCGTTACACTATTATAGCTGTTTTTGCTAGATATGGGCGTTAAGGTAGTACGAGTTAGAAAACGAACCAACACAATGACAAATAATCAAAACGACGAATAATTAAAACTCATAACATAAAAAAGGACAATCATATGTCAGTTAAGACTTTCGAGTTAATCAGTACCACCGAAAATGGTGTGGAACTTATCAGCTATGTGGCACTACCAGAGAACGCTTCTGATGATAATCCAGCAGCAGGTATCTTGGTCGCACCAGAATGGTGGGGCGTGGTCGATCATCCAAAATCAGTAGTAGAGCGTTTGGCAGAAGCTGGTTATGCAGCGGTTGCAATGGACGTCTATGGCGAAGGCAAACTCACCACCGATGCGGCGCAAGCCAATATGTGGATGGAACAAGTACTGGCTGATCAAGACATGCTGATGACACGTTGCCGCTTGATTTTGAATGACTTTAGCGATCAATTATCAGTTGACGGTGACAAGCTCGCGGCGATTGGTTTTTGTTTCGGCGGTAAAGTCGTCCTAGACATGGCTCGCGAAGGCATGCCGCTAAAAGCGGTTGCTACCTTCCATGGTAACCCAACGCCAAAACAGCCAGCAGATAAAAACTTCACTGCAAAAGTATTGGTCGCGCATGGCCGTGATGACTCAATGGTATCAATGGATGCCATCGAAGGCCTAAAATCAGAGCTAGACGCGGCTGACGTGGACTACACAATCGATGTCTATGACAATGCCAAGCATGGCTTTACCAACCCACATGCCGATGAGCGCGCAGCAAACAATGATGTGGATCTTGGCTATAACGAAGCCGCTGCTAAGCAAAGCTGGGAAAACATGCTTGAGTTTATGAAAGCCAATTTGGCATAAAAAACTTCTGATATAAAACTCATAAAGAAGGGCAGCTTAACCATTAAGCTGCCCTTTTATTTTGGGTTTTGTTTTACCAATGACCTTTTGGGTAAGTAATCAGAGCGGTCTTGTACTTCTTAGCAAATCGCGTCATTATCACACTACTATCAGCTGGATTGAGCAACAAAATGTTATACCTATGGATGACCCAGTTAGGTTGGCTGGCTTTTACAGTTTTATTGATTGTAGTAGTCGCTTTATACACCAAAATAAAGCGAGAAATCACGTATTTGCGCCGCGATGTAACAAAACTACAGGCTGAACTTGATCAGCAAGCAAAACGTAGCGTAACATCCTCTGCCACGCAGTTGGTTGATGACGGTGCCCATACACGCAAGAATTTATCTAAAGACACTGATGCCGTTACTGAAACGGATACGATTGCTGGCATTAGGGATAACGCTACCAAAGACCCCATCGTTGACTCAAACCGTCGAATTCCTGTATCGTCGCCACCGCCGCTACCTACTACTGACTCGACACCAACCAATGATATAAAATCAGACGCTTCTGATCAGAAATCCGTAGCCCCTCTTGACCCAATAGCAGCAAAAAACAATGACAAAAACACCCCCATTGAACCAGATGAGCGCTCACTCCCTATCGTGACCTCGCTCATTCATTCAATCAAAAACTGGTTTTTTGGCGGCAATCTTGTCGTACGAGTTGGCGTATTGGTACTGCTGGTGGGTGTGGTACTGCTGCTGCGCTTGCTCAGTGAATATATCGAGATCTCAATTACCACAAAGCTTGTCACCATCGGCGCTGCAGGTTTGGCATTGGCAGCACTGGGATTCAAACTCACCGCAAAACGCTTCTCGTATGGTATTACGCTACAGGGCGCAGGCTTAGCAATTACATATTTGAGCACCTTTTTTGCTTATAGTGTCTATGAAATCATGCCAAGTGTACCGAGCTTTATTGGGCTTGGAATATTATCTGCCATCACTATCGCCCTCGCCGTACGTCAAAACGCTTTTCCGCTCGCGTTGTTAGCGTTATCTGGTGGGTTTTTTGCGCCGATTTTGACCAGTGAGAGTACGGGAAGTTTGACGGCGCTTTTTGGTTATTATCTGCTTCTCAATATCACCATCGCTGTCATCGCCCACTATCGCCCGTGGAAAGTCCTAAATCTGCTTGGGGTCACTGTCACGTTTGGACTGGCCTACTATTGGGGCTTGACCGAAGACTTGCCCGCCATTATTGAGACGCAGCGCTGGCCATTGGTACTGATCACTGCGCTGCACGTGCTGCTGTACTTGTTTGTGGTCATTCGCTATGCGCAGCATGTTATTGACTACAGCACTGCCAGTACTACTAATGATCAAGCGCCCGACAGGCTATCTTTAGCCAACTCATCATCGCAAGCAATTTTCCCGATAGATACCAGCTTACTGTTTTCAGCACCCGTACTGGCCTTTGGGGTGCTGGCCGCCTTGCTTGATGGCGTATCGCATGGATTGACGATTACTGCTTGTATTTTGGCATTGCTGTACTTAGGCACAGGATATGTCTTTGTCAAACAAAGCCCGCGTTATCTACTGGTGACCGAGAGTATGCTGGCGTTGGGTGCTGGGTTTTTGGCGATTATGGTGGCGTTGGCGTTGGACGCTAATTGGATGACCTGTGGCTGGTCGATACAAGCCTTAGCGTTGGTCTGGCTGGGCGAGCGCTCAAAGCGGACTTGGTCCGTCTATTTTGGTCTGGGTCTGCATGTGCTGAGTGTGGCTTGGTTGTGGTTGCTCGATATTCCATCTCAGTTATCTGCAGGTGACACCTCCCTTATGTTAGTGTGGCTGCTGGTAGCATGGTTGCCGCTGGTCAGTGCGTATTTACTACGGCATTTTTCACTGTTTGATGCCATCAGCAAATGGCATCAAACCAAAATTGCCCATTGGCAACGTCGCTGGTTGATATATGCTTTTTCACTATTAGCCACCTGTTGGAGTATTTGGGCGACGTATATCGCCTTTGAGTTGTGGTTAGCAGTGTCAGTAACGACGCTGTTTATATTGGCCGTCATCATACACAGTCTTGGCTTTTGGCTTATCGATAGCAAAACGCCGTGGGCACAAGCACGCCGCATCAACCGTGCGGTATTGCTCGCTCTGTATAGCTTTATGCTTACCTTTACACCCATTATCATTATATTTTCCCATCGGTGGGATAACATTGAATGGCGATACTTTATTATCAGCGCACTTATGGTATTGGGCGTTGCACTACTATGGCTCAAACGCTGGTATCAAGCAGGCGAACAACGGTATGTGGATCCAACCAGTCTACTGATCACCGCGTTGTCTGTGCTGTTTTATACCTTAGCGCTACGGTCAAATGCTGAGCATATCGCGCCGCCGATGCTACTGGTCGCGCTACTATATGTCATCCCTCTCTATCTAACTCACAAGCAAATCAGTACGTACGCATCTGAGCGCAAACAGACGCTGATCGCGCGCGCTCCTGCTTGGCTCAACCTGCCACATGCGCTGATAGGCACTGGCAAAGCATTGCTGCCTATTGCTTTGTTTTGGGTCGTTTTCAGTAATTATTATAGCGACGGCGCGGTCTGGCAGCTGCCATATTTGCCAGTGCTGAGCATCATTGATGTCAGTATGGGGTTGGTAATAGCTGCTTCCTTGCTATTATTACGACTGCTTCAACAAGTGCGTTCGCCCAATACGGTCTTTACCGAGCGTTATCGCCATACGCTGATCATATTGGCCTTGATTGCCTTTTGGTGGCTCTCAAGTATTTTGGTACGCAGCCTACACGCCTTTATCGGTACACCGCTTTGGGACGGCGCTCAGGGCGGCGCTTGGAGTAGCGAACAAGTACAGACAGGACTGACCATCTTGTGGACGCTCTTGGCCTTGGTCGCGACTATTGTCGCCAGCCGCTACTGGCAGCGCGCGCTTTGGTTTATGGGGATTGGTCTACTTGGCATTGTCGTACTCAAGCTGGTCTTGGTCGATTTGTCACAGACCGAGGCAATTTGGCGCGTGATCTCGTTCATTGGTGCCGGCAGCTTAATACTATTGATTGGGTATCTTGCGCCGTTGCCGCCAGCCGACGAAGAGATAGAAAAACCTTCTCAATCGTAACGGCGCATCTGGTCAGGTAAGTAGGTCAGGTGAAATTGTCCCGTGGATACATCGGGTTTGTAGTAAACTGGACACCATGACAACAGACAATGCCAACATAGTGCCATGTCTTTTGCGCGACATTTATGAATAACAAGGTTATAAAAGCAGATGGATAAGAGAGCAAGTATTCAGTGGTTCCCTGGGCATATGAACAAAGCCCGCAACGAAATCAAAGAAATCATGCCGCAGATGGATGTGGTCATCGAGGTCATCGATGCACGTATCCCCTATAGCAGCGAAAACCCAATGGTCGCAGCCCTACGTGGCGAAAAACCTGTGATTAAAATTTTGAATAAAGCCGATCTTGCCGATCCTGAATTGACCCAAATCTGGATGGATCATCTTGAGCAGCAAAGCCAAGTCAAAGCCATCGCCTGCGATACTGACAAAGCCAATGATGTCAAACGCATCATTGCCATCTGCAAACACCTCGTCCCCAATAAAGCAGGCACTGGTCGTCAAATAAAAGCCATGATTATGGGTATTCCAAACGTGGGCAAATCAACGCTGATCAATACGCTGGCTGGACGCGCCGTGGCAAAGACAGGCGATGAGCCAGCGGTGACCAAGTCGCAGCAGCTCATTAAACTCGACGATGACATCATGCTCTATGACACACCCGGTATGCTATGGCCGAAAGTTGAAAATGAAAACTCTGGCTATCGTCTAGCAGCGACGGGCGGCATCCGTGATACCGCTTTTGACTTCGCTGATGTCGCAAGCTATACCGCTGAGTACTTGATGCAAGCCTATCCTGAACTACTAAAAACTCGCTATAAAATTGACGAGCTGCCAAAGACCGATTGGGAGTTTTTTGAAGTGGCAGGTCGTAATCGCGGCTGTGTGCGTTCGGGCAATCAGGTCGACACCTACCGCATGTCTGAGATTCTCATCAACGAGCTACGTAGCGCAAATATCGGGCGTATCACGCTTGAGACCCCAGCAATGATAGAAGCAGAAGAAATCATCGTCGCCGAACAGCGCCTTGCAGCAGAAGAAAAGAAAAAAGCGAAAGAGGAAGAAAAACGCTTACGTCGTCTAAAAACGCGGAAGAATCGTAAGTAGATTTACCAATAATATAAGTTATTATGAATCCATTAACACCCTCAGCAAAAACCATTCAAATCTACCTGCCCACAGGTAACCCTCGTGGGCTGCGTGTCGCTGAAATGACCACACGCACCGTGCGTCTGATTGAAGTGCCGCGCATTCATATTGCAGATTTTTTAAGTATGCCCGACGCCAAGCAAGTAGGCCTATACTTTCTAATTGGTGATACCGATAGCACGGACAAACCTCTACTCTATATTGGGCAAACAGGCGATTTAACCCAGCGCCTGAAAAGTCATCATAATGGTAAAGATTTTTGGACAAGGGTGTTTGTTATGCTCTCTACCAACAACACCATTACCCAGACGCATGCGCTGTATATGGAACATAAAGCCATTCAAATTGCCACAGATGTCGGGCGTTACGATTTGCAAAACGGCAATAATGGCAGCAAGCCGCATACGCCAGCACCGCTGCAAGCAGACTGCGAAGAGCTGTTTCACACATTAGATATTTTACTGTCTACCCTCGGGCAGCCAGTTTTTGAAGCAATCGGTATTGAGACTCCTAATACTAAAGCCTACCAGACACTGATACCAGATACCCGCCAGTCTCCCCAAGACACACCAGCAGTCGTACCTGACAAGCAACCAATGCTGTTTTATTGCAAAGCCAAAGACTGTGATGCTCAAGGCTACTACGATAATGACGGTTTTGTTTTGTTAAAAGGGTCGCTCATCCGTAAAATTCATACACCATCATTTAGTAAATGGGGCATCAATAAAAAACGTGAAATGTTAGCAAACAAAATATTAATCGAGCACGATGACAACACTTACAAAGTGGTCAAAAACCACTTGCTGACAACACCTAGTGGTGCAGGACAAATTGCAACAGGACGTAATGCAAATGGGTGGCTAGTCTGGAAAAACAAAGCTGGCCAGACGCTTAGCGACATTTACCGCTAGTAAATCAACCAGATAATCATCATATAGGATAAACGCTTTGCTTAAGTGTAATCAAAGCTCCCTTTACTTATTGCCAATTTTATAAGAGCCTATGACCCAACCTACCGCCATACCCGATGCTCCCTTTTCTCAACCCACTGACGCATTAAACTCTTTCTCGCCGCGCCTCCTCGATTGGTTTGCCGAAAATGGTCGTCATGATTTGCCGTGGCAACAGCACCAAACCGACACACCGAACCCTTATATCGTTTGGTTATCCGAAGTCATGCTCCAGCAAACGCAAGTCACCACCGTGCTGCCCTACTTTGCGCGGTTTATGGATACCTTTCCAACCGTACAGGATTTGGCCGCAGCAGAATGGGATACCGTAGCAGAGCATTGGGCAGGACTTGGCTATTATGCACGCGCCCGTAATTTACATAAAGGCGCGAAGCAGCTGGTTGCAGTAATCGAGGAGACTGGCGAGTTCCCGCAGACGCTCGCAGGCTGGGAGGCGATTTCTGGCGTTGGGCCATCGACCGCAGGCGCAATTATGGCGATGGGATTACACCGTTATGGCGTCATCTGTGATGGCAATGTCAAACGGGTATTGACGCGTTGGGCAGCCATCGACGGTGATATTACCAAATCTGCTACGACGAAAGAGTTATGGGCATTAGCGGAGCGCTTAACGCCCGCGGATCACTCAGGACTGTTCGCACAAGCCATGATGGATATGGGCGCAACGTTATGTACGCGTAGCAAACCTGCTTGTCTACTCTGTCCAGTTAAAGAAGATTGCTTGGCACATGCTGAGGGGCGCGAGACTGATTATCCTGTCAAAGCGAAAAAACAGCCCAAACCGAGTAAGTTTAGCGATGCATTGCTGATAGAAAATGAAAACGGTGAAATATTGTGGCTACAACGCCCTGATAATGGCATTTGGGGTGGATTATGGAGCTTACCATTACAGTTTGTGGAAAAGGTTGATGGTAAAGCAAATAGCAAGATAACTGGCAAAAATACTGCTAAAAAACCAGTCACGAGCGATGATAAGTCATTAAATGTGGCAAACGATGTACGCAGTAATGAAAAAGTCTATGAGACAGAGTTCACCACGGCTGAGCAAATCATTAATGAATGGCTAATAAAGAATGAACTGGTAACCGAATCAGTTAGCAATACCTTATTATATGACGCCCCTATCAAGCACTCATTGACGCATTTCCACTGGTATTTGACCCCGCGCAAACTCACTGTCGATACTGCGAAAATGCTAGAACTCAACGAGAAACTAGCAGCAGCCGCGATTGATTTTAAATGGCTCACCGAACAAACAGCACAAGACAGTCTAGGATTGCCTCGTGCGATGATTAAAATCTTAGAATAAAAATTAGTGTAAAAAACTGGCATAAAAAAAGCGACTCATTATAAATAGTGAGTCGCTTTTTTATAATGACAAGATGACAGTAGCTAACAATAAATAGCGCTAAGGCTAGGGTTAGGACTTTGGCACACGCAAACGCATCAGGCCTTCTTGCTGCACGGTAGCGACCAGTTTGCCATCTTGCCAAAACTGCCCATGGTTCAGCCCTTTTGCATTGGACGTGGTATCACTCCACATGTCATAGAGCAGCCAATTATTCAAATCAAATTCACGGTGAAAATGCATAGAGTGGTCAATACTAGCAGCTTGCAACCCGCTGGTCATAAAGCTTACGCCATGTGACATGAGCCCCGTGCCAACCAAGTAAAAATCAGACGAAAATGCCAATAGCGCTTGCTGAATAGCAACGGGCTGATTGCCCAGCTCGCGAATACGCAGCCAGTTGGCTTGCTTAGGTTTCATTGGTTCTGGATTGATCGGATTGCGCGGTTTGACGGGCTTTATCTCGACATGACGGCGGCGCATAAACCGTGCTTTGAGCGCATCTGGTACTTTGCCCACGTACTCTTCTTTTAAATCTTGCTCTGTCAATAGATCTTCTGGCGGTGGATAAACAGGCATGTCTTCTTGATACGCAAGGCCATCCTCCATGGGAGAAAACGACGCAATCATCGAAAATATCACTTGCTCAATCGGTGGCTTACCACGCACTTCTTTGTACTGAATAGCCGTCACTTCACGCGCAGATAAACTGCGACCATCACGTAGACGGCGCACTTGATAGATCACTGGTTGATTGATATCACCGCCACGCAAAAAATACCCATGCAACGAGTGACAAGGCTTGTCTTGATCTAATGTATGCGCTGCTGCCATGATCGCTTGGGCCAGTACTTGCCCGCCAAATATACGACTGCCCACATAATCATGGCTCTTACCCTCAAAGACATCGGGGGTAACCTCAATAAGCGCGATTGTAGCCAGCAGCTCATCAATCAGTTGTGAATTATCGGACATGACGGTAGGTTTCCTTATTTTTATCAAACACGCTCAGCATCCAAAAGTAAGCATCTCACAATATAGATGCCATATAGCCGCTGCGCTTGAATTTAAAATAATATGAGATCGCTTGCTAATATATACAAGAGAGACTTTAGAATAAATATACAGCCGTAGCCAATAGGACTACCGATGCATATTTATTTTAGGTAGAAAAGGTGAACATCTTAACCAATATTGTTGGCTTTGACTAGCTACTGTCAGCTTACTCGTAAGTATTGCTTAACGATTTGCGATAAAAAATCGCATCTACTTTACTCGTCCAAGCGATCTCATTCATAAAAAAACGAGATGCTTACTAACATCTCGTTTCTACCAACTTTCTCAATGCTTACGGCTTCACCGCCACCAGTACGCGTATAGAGTCTGGCACTAGCGATAAGTTGCCAAGTGCTTGCTCACCTTGGGCTTTGAGCTGCTCTAAGCGTTCAACCTCTTCGGGGCGTACATTTGGATTGATGGTCTGCAAGTGCTTGAGACGTTTGATCTCACGTGACCACTGCTGACTAAAGCGTGCACTTGCTTGTTCACCAATCTCCGCGATTTGCTCACGTGCGATGTCTTCAGCCTCGTAATACCGCTGCTCTATCACATCACCGCGCACTTTAATCACTTGACGAGCACGGTTTTTATCCAAGCGTTCGACATGCGGCATGATCATGTCGGCACTGATTCGAGCGGACAAATCACTGCCCTGCTCACTGATGAATACACGGATATTTTGCGTGGTCAAGGTCGCTGGCAGATTGAGCACTTTTGGCGCGATGGCTTCGACACGGAAGTTTACTTCTAGCAGTACCATCCCTTGCGGCACAGCGGCGCTTTTTAGCATAGCCACTGTCGTATTACCAAAAGTGCTGGTACTGGCAAGCTCATAAATAGCGCGCATCAATGGATGCTCATGCGTAATAAAGTCGATATCTTCACGCTGAAGCGCTTGCTCACGCTCAAAAGTCAACGTCATACCGTCTTCATCACCAAGCGGCAAGCCATCGATATAGTCGCTGATCTCAGTACTATCGATCGGTGCAATGACCCACGAGCCATCACGCTGGATATTATGATCGATATTGGCAGAGGCAAAGAAGCGCTCAATGAAGTGCGGCAATAAATTATTGCCATCAAAGTCACGCATGGCATCCGCAATACGTCCAGCGACACGCGGACGACACGAGTTGTACTCTAGCAGACGATCACGGCCCGCTTGTAGCTGCGCCTCTAGGCCCAAACGCGTCTGTAGCGCCTCATCAATGATGTCTTGTAAGATGGCATTGTTATCCGCAGTATTCGCGCCTTCAAGTACAGGCTTGAGCTCTTGGATATACTGCTCTTGAACGCTTTGTGCCGTTGGTGATATTTGGTTAAACATATTCAGCGCATCGTTATACCAATGGTACAGACGCTCTTGCGCCGTGCCCTGTACGTAAGGCACATGCAGCATGATCTGCTGTGTCTGACCGATACGATCTAGACGTCCAATACGCTGCTCCAAAGTATCTGGATTGGCCGGTAAATCCCAGAGTATCAGCTGGCTTGCAAACTGGAAGTTACGACCTTCAGAGCCAATCTCTGAGCACAATAATATTTGTGCGCCTTCACTATCTGCGAAAAATGCTGCCGCTTGGTCACGCTCAAGCAGGGTCATCTGCTCAGTAAATATAGCGGTTTTGATGCCGGCATGCAGACGCAATACAGCCTCTAAGCTCTCTACCGTCGCGCCACTGCGAGCGATTAGTAGTACTTTTTGTTGCTTAAGCTCACCGCGTAAGATATCAACCAACCAAGAGACGCGTGGATCATCTTCTAGCCAACCACCATCAGGTTGGTTTTCTTCACCCCATAGCTGCTCACGCAATTTGCCATTGGTTTGATAACTGTCTTTCCACGCGTCAGGGAGTGGCAGTGGATGCGGCTGACTGCTACGACCATAGAACCCTTTGACACTCTCGCGCGTGTTGCGGAACAAAATACGACCAGTGCCGTGACGATCTAATAGCTCGTTGAGCGCATAGGTACGCAGTTTGTCGTCTTCATTGATCGTGGACAGCTCATCCATACTGATGTCTAATAAATTGCTCAGAGCAGCGATTTGACCGTTATTGAGCGGTTTGTCTTCTATTAATACGCCAGCGACTGCTGCCGTCTCCGCAAACGCTTCTTGACCATCGATGAACTCATCTAGATCATCGAAGCGATCTGGATCAAGCAGACGCAAACGGGCAAAGTGACTTTGCGCGCCAAGCTGCTCTGGCGTTGCTGTCAGTAGCATCACGCCTGGCGTCTCTTCTGCAAAGTCTGCCACCAGATCATATTTATCATTGCCGCCTTGCGCTTCATCCCAATGCAGATGATGCGCCTCGTCCACAACCAATAGATCAAATCCTGCATCCATCGCTTGATCATACAAGTCTGGATGGTCAATCAATAAATCCATACCGGCGATGATACATTGCTCAGTGGTAAAGACGTTTTGCTCAGGATCATGTTCTTTAATCGCAGCCGTACGTACCAAGTCAAATAGCGCAAAGTTTAGATTAAAGCGACGACGTAGCTCAATCATCCATTGATACTGCAAGCTATCTGGCACCAAAATCAAAACGCGCTCAGCTTTACCCGTTAGCAGCTGCTGATGGATAATCATGCCCGCTTCGATGGTTTTACCAAGGCCCACTTCATCAGCCAATAGTACACGCGGCGCGATACGCTTACCGACTTCGTGTGCGATGTACAACTGATGCTCGATGATATCAACACGTGCGCCCATCAACCCTTTGAGTGGATGACCTGCTAGCGCTGATTGCATACGCAAGATATCTTGGCGCAGCTCATACCAATCGCCGCGCTCGATACGGCCAGCGAGCAGACGCTCAAGCGGCTTGGCTAGCGTGATATTGGCAGCAAGGCGGGTTTCCATTATTCCTTTAGAAGCAGTGCCGCCCTCGTGCTCATCGACGCCATATTTGAGCACACCCATGACTTCATCGACAGCATTGACCGTATAGCTTTTGCCATCTTGGTCATAGATAGTATCGCCGACCTTAAACACCACGCGCGATAGTGGCGCAGAGTTTTTTGCGTAGACGCGTGTCTCTTCACTTTGTGGAAATAAAATATGCACACATCGATCATCGACGTCGATCACCACACCTAAGCCAAGCTCAGACTCCGTATCAGATAAATAACGTTGGCCAACGGCGAATTCAGTACTGTGCAATGAAGCAATAGAGATAGTCATAAGGCGATGTCTTTTGTACTCAGATAATTAAAAATTAGATAGCAATGGTGGCTTGTGATAGTAACCAAATTAACAATGATGCAAATCATCAATAGATGCAAACGCGATGCCATAATGTTAGTGAAACCAATAGCCAAGCCTTACCATTATATAACGTTAGCGGCTAGATGAGTGCGTTAAGTTCAATTTTCAAGAGGCGGTTTTTGTTACCCATGACCTTATAAGGTCTTTGGGCCCAATCATGCTCAGTAAATCCGCTCATGATATAAATCGCTTTGTTTTTAAACGCTTATCACTACTTAGCCAATATTTAATGGATTCGTTTTTGACTAAAAACCCCAACGTGCTACATTAAGCCGATAACGATTCATTTGACAACTATTTCTATCTATAGGACAACCATAAACAAGGAATAACGATGCAAGCCGTTTTTTTAGATAAAGGCACTTTTTCTGATGGCATTGACTTGCCCGCACCAGCAGGCGTGAGCGATTACATCACTTATAACGACACGCCAAAAGACACCGACGTCATCCTTGAGCGCTGTAAAGATGCCGATATCATCATCACCAATAAGGTCCAAATTAGCGCGGAAGTAATCGCAGGTCTACCCAAGCTAAAATTGATTCAACTGACTGCCACTGGCATGAACAATGTCGATCATGAGGCTTGCGATAAGCATGACGTAGCACTTTATAATGTGGCAGGTTATGCGGTCAAAAGTGTGCCTGAGCATACCTTTATGCTCATGCTGACTGCGATGCGTGCGGGTATTCATTACCATCAAAAAGTCGCTGATGACACCTGGCTAGCAAACGGGAATTTTTGCCTGCTAGATATTCCTCTGATAGATTTGGAAGACAAGACGCTAGGCATCATTGGTATTGGCACCATTGGCAAGCGCGTGACCGAAATCGCGCGTGCATTTGGTATGACAGTTCTATGGGCTGAGCATCAAGGACGCACGCCTCGCAGCGATGAGTACACGGCATTTGATGAGGTATTAGCTCGTGCAGATGTCCTCAGTTTGCATTGCCCATTAAATGAGCAAACCGAGTATCTTATTAATAAAGATACCTTGGCAAAGATGAGCAAGCAGCCGCTCATCGTCAATGTCGCTCGTGGCGGTGTCGTTGATAGCCAAGCATTGACCGATGCGATTAACAACGAGCAAATCATCGGTTATGCCAGTGACGTGTTCGAACAAGAACCCATCGCTGACAATGACCCACTGCTCAGTCTCAGCGACCATCCGCGCGTCATTTTTAGTCCGCACAACGCCTGGGGCAGCAAAAGTGCCCAAGAGACCTTGTGGCAGATATTAAGCAAACAAGTTGCTGACTTTATCGATAATCAGCATCAAGAGCAGTCATCGGTCAATTAAAACCTAACGACTGAACCGCAACCAGTCGTCTTTTATTTTGCGGTATTTGAGCATCACACGGTCGCTAAGATAGTTGTTGGTCACGTACCACGGGTAGCGATCGCCTTGCTTCGGCAGTCTGTCTTGGGCACGTCTGACATATCCAGACGATAGCGAGCCCATCACCGTATCTGCTTGGGTGTAGGCGGTGGCATTTGCCGTCTGTGCCTGTGGCAGCGCGACTTGGTAGCGGTTTTTGTGCATATAACTCAACAGCCGCACCACATATTGACAAGCCAGATCAATCTTTAGCGTCCATGAGGCATTGGTATAGCCAAATAAGGCCGCCATGTTAGGCACGCCTTCGATCATGACTGCCTTATACGTCATGCGCGTGCCGATATCAATAGCCTGCCCGTCGATATATACCGCTGCTCCGCCTAGCATTTGCAGCTTCAATCCGGTTGCTGTGACGATGATATTAGCCTCAAGATGCTCGCCTGATTGCAGCATAATACCGGTTTCGGTGAAGTGGTCGATCTGATCGGTGACCACTGCTGCACGCTCACCGTGCAAAGACTTAAATAAGTCACTGTCTGGCACAGCGCATACGCGTTGATCCCACGGATTGTAGTCGGGCATAAAGTGCTCGACATCAACGCCGCTACCTTTTAACTCTTTTGTCACGCCGCCTTTTAGCACAGCTTTCATCAGCTTGGGCGCGTGAGTGGCTAATTTATACAGCCCCTGCTGCCGCAGCACGTTGCGCGCTCGCAGTACCGTATAGGCCTGCTCTTTTGATAAAGGTGAAAACTTGCCTGATAGCCAGCCGATAGCATGATCATCGCCCGGTACGCTTGCCACATAAGTGGGTGTCCGCTGTAGCATCGTGACATGACGCGCACACTGCTCGCTGTCTTCATCTACCAATGCCGGCAATAGCGTCATTGCAGTGGCACCGCTGCCAATAATGACCACTTTTTTGTCGTTATAGTCTAAATCATCCCAATGCTGCGGATGGACAATACGACCGCGGAAATCTTCTTCTCCCTCAAAATGAGGTCGATAGCCTTGCTCATAGTCGTAGTAGCCCGTAGCACCGACCACGAACTTTGCCGTCTTAACGAACACTTCTCCGCTGGTATGGTTTTTTATGGTTGCTGTCCATAACTGATCCATACTCGACCATGATATTTGCTGAACTTCATGCTCATAGCGAATATGCTCAGTAATACCAAACTCGCGCGCCGTATCAGCGATATAACGCTTGATATCGCCACCTGCTGCCAGCATTCTATAATCTAGCCACGGTCTAAAATTATAGCCAAAGGTTAAGGCATCAGAGTCCGAGCGGATACCAGGATAGGTAAATAAATCCCAAGTACCGCCCAAATCAGCACGCTTTTCTAATATGGCAAAGCGCTGCGAGCCTCTTTTGTTGTTAACTGATTTGTTCTGCCTTTGTTTTTTTGCACCTTTATGACCAAATAGATTTTTGTGCGCTACTTGCTGTAAACGGCACGCCATACCGATACCCGCAATGCCCGCACCAATAATCAGCACTTCATAATCGGCCAGCTTATCCCTTTGCGACTGTCTACGTGTGAGGCGACTTTTAATCGCCTGTTTGGTAGTAGTGATATCAAGCATATTCTCATCCTTGTATTTGCATGACTGGCGTAGCGACTCTATTGAAAACGCATTGGTCTCACATATAGGCAGCTAATGCATCAAAACGGACAAGGACTTTCCCAGTCTATCCAAGCACCCAATACCGGATGCTTTAAACGCAATTGCTGCGCATGTAGATTTAGCCTTGGCGCAATGTTGAGTGCCGCGCCTTCAGCATAGATCGGATCACCAATCATCACATGACCTGCATGCACCATATGCACGCGTAGCTGATGGCTGCGACCCGTAACGGGTTTAAGCATCACTCGAGTGACGGTCTGACCGTTGCATTCTTCATGCGCTATGACCTCATACAGTGTTAGTGCATGCTTTGACCAGTCGTGATCGACGATATGACGCGGTTTGGTCGTCGGCTCATAGCGTACTGGCACGGATATTTTACCCGTTGCGCCGACCTGCTCCCACGCGCCAAAAACTCGTGCTTGGTATTTTTTCTGCGGTAAGCGTTCAATAAACTGTTTACTGATATTGGTTTGGGCGGCGGCATTTTTTGCAAAAATAATTAGCCCTGACGTGTCCATGTCCAGTCGATGAATCAGTTTTACCGCTGGATTGGCACGCTCAAGCCGAGCAAGCAGGCTTACCTTGAGAGTCTTGCCATCGACGCTTAACAGCCCTGCCGGTTTATCTACTACCCAAATATCATCATCTTCGTACACCGTAATCTTTTGCGCAAAATCCTTGAAAAACTCAAGTGGATAGGCATTTTCTTGCGCGTTGAGAGCGTCGACTTCTTCATCAGTAAATGGCATAAACTTAACTACTTATATAAATTAAACGTAATATGGGGCTTTGGCGGCTGTCATTTTGGCACAGTAGCGTTCTGTTTATTGAGAGTAAAAGTGGGATGATTCAATGTAAAAACAGACGGCTAAAAGTGCTCAAAAAGTATGTTTTAGCAAAGCAATGAACACACGTAACAGAGAAAACCCAACCTGTGTCATTCTGTTTCAATTTATTGTGCTAATCGTAATTGTTGAACAATTTAACCAGCCTGTCTCTGTCAAGCCTGAACAAACATGTTAATATAATGGCACATTTTCACCACTTCTAAACGATTCTTTGACCACTGACCCACTTATTATTAGATAAATATGACAGCTGGTGTGTGGTGACAGAATAAATAAAACAAGAGAGATAAAATTATGTCAGACCTTATTGTTAACACCACCGACACCAACTTTGACCAAGACGTTCTAGAGTCAGATCTTCCTGTATTGGTAGATTTTTGGGCAACTTGGTGCGGCCCTTGTAAAGCCATTGCCCCTATTTTAGAAGATTTAGCGACTGAGTACCAAGGCAAAGTTAAGATCGTTAAAGTTGACGTAGATAACAACCCACAAGCAGCGAGCCGTTTTGGTATCCGCAACATCCCAACTTTATTTGTCTTCAAAGACGGCGAAAAAGTAGATTCAGTAATGGGTCTACAGCCAAAAGCTGAATTGGCCAAAGTATTGGACAAGCATTTATAAGCTGAATGTTCTCATTTCAAAGTTTTTTGAATCAATGAGCTAAAGCGCTAAAGAAAGCCATTATCTGATAACGATAATGGCTTTTTTGCATATTTTTTGTGCAAAAAACTTGATTATACGAATTTTTTGGCAAAATTTATTGACAACGCTATTGTGAAGACCGTATAGTCTGCTGACAAGAGAAAACTATCTGTTTTCCTAGTATCTTGTCGCTATTCTCCTCGTGTTTATCAACAAAAACACAATCGTCATTATAAACACCATTGCTAAACGAAATGACTAAACGCAATGACTGATATTGAGTTTTTGACGCAGACTCTTATGTAGCCTTTTTTATTCCTAATTCTTATGACCTTGCATCCAGCGATAGCAATGCGTCTATAAGCAGACATGCAATACCAGCACTACATAAACCATTGCGCTGTACAAATACCTTCTATCATCATATTACTGTCGTTTTCTCACTGTCGTGACTTGTGCTGCTAATGGCATCTCTCATCTGATCAATTGCTAATGACCTATCTATGAATCTAACTGAATTAAAGAAAAAATCAATCTCTGAGCTGTTGGCTATTGCCAAGGAAATGGGTCTTGATAACATGGCGCGTAGCCGTAAACAAGACATTATCTTTGCTATCTTAAAAACCCATGCCCGCAACGGTGAAGCCATCTATGGTGACGGTGTGCTTGAGGTTCTCCCTGATGGTTTTGGCTTTTTACGCTCATCAGAAGGCTCTTATCTAGCAGGTCCTGATGACATCTATGTCAGCCCTAGTCAAATTCGCCGCTTCAGCTTAAAAACGGGCGACAGTATCGCTGGTACGATTCGCCCACCAAAAGATTCTGAGCGTTATTTTGCGCTACTAAAAGTTGGTGAAATCAACTTTGATACGCCAGATCGCTCACGTCATAAGCTGATTTTTGAGAACCTAACACCCCTATTCCCTACTGAGCAGCTAAAGCTTGAGCTTGGTAATGGTACTACTGAAGATCTGACAGGGCGTATCATTGATTTGATCGCACCAATTGGTAAAGGTCAGCGCTCTATTATTGTCGCACCGCCAAAAGCGGGTAAAACGATGTTATTGCAATCTATTGCCCAGTCCATCACTCGCAATAATCCTGAATGCTACTTAATCGTCCTGTTGATTGATGAGCGTCCAGAGGAAGTCACCGAGATGGAGCGTACCGTGCGCGGTGAAGTCGTTGCCTCTACCTTTGATGAGCCACCTCAGCGTCACGTACAAGTGGCTGAGATGGTCATCGAAAAAGCCAAACGTCTGGTCGAGCATAAGCAAGATGTGGTGATTTTATTAGACTCAATCACTCGTCTGGCACGTGCCTATAACACCGTTATACCATCATCAGGCAAAGTATTGACCGGTGGTTTGGATGCCAATGCGCTTGAGCGTCCAAAGCGTTTCTTTGGTGCTGCGCGTAATGTTGAAGAAGGTGGCAGTTTGACGATTATTGCCAGTGCGCTGATTGATACTGGTAGTAAGATGGACAGCGTGATCTTTGAGGAATTCAAAGGAACGGGCAACCAAGAAATCACCCTTGAGCGCGACTTGGCCGAAAAACGTGTCTTCCCTGCAATCAATATCAAAAAATCAGGCACACGCCGCGAAGAGCGCTTGTTGGACGAAGATAAACTACGTAAAGTCTGGATTTTACGTAAACTGCTGCAGCCGATGGATGGCGTCCAAGCCACTGAATTCTTGTTAGATCGTCTCAAAGAAGCGAAAACCAATGACGAGTTCTTTGAGCAAATGAAACGCAAATCACAGAACTAATTTACGCATATTTTTTCCAAGCATGCCATTGTTTGCTTGATATAAAGACTGCCGATCGGTGGTCTTTTTTTATGACTGACGATCAAACTATTCACCGTTTTATATTTTGAATAATAAATTGACTGTCAGGTAGATCGCTATCTTGATGATACAGTGCGGCAACATCAATTACATGTCGTTTGCAAAGTTTAGCGTTTTTACTACGACTAACTGTCTACTAACCCACTATTATGACAGACAGTAGAAATACATTTGGAAATATCATGGACATTGTTTTTTTAAAGGTATTATATTTCAAACTTGACGAATAAATAGGTGATAATATGAAATTTGCTAAGACGATCGCAATGACAGCAATTACTAGCTCAGCACTAATCATGACTGGTTGTAATTCATATGGTGGTATGAGCAATACCGCTAAAGGCGCAACAGCAGGTGCCGCAGCTGGCGCACTTATCAGAAGTAAAGGCGACAGCAAAGACATCGCTCGTGGTGCATTGGCTGGTGCAGCTATTGGCGGCGCTGGTGGTTATGTGCTTGATAACAACTAAAAACTTCTACACTGAAATCTCTTCATTATTAAATTGAGTGATATCAACCAGAAGATAATAAAAAAGCCTGCAATTGATTGCAGGCTTTTTTATGTCAAATTTTTGCGTGGTTATTGTTGTACTGATAACCCATAGGCGGAGTTGCAAAAAATAATCTTACTTTTAAAGCGCACCACTAAAGGTATCGCAAGATTGTACATTACCGCTCTCTAAGCCCCGAGTGAACCACTCAACACGCTGTTGACTGGTACCATGCGTAAAGTTATCAGGCGCAACCACTCTACCACTCGCCTGTGCCAATCGATCATCGCCGATCTGACCGGCAGCATTAATAGCCTCATCAATATCGCCCGCTTCTAAAAACTGTACACGCTCTTGGTTACGCTGCGCCCAAACGCCAGCAAAGCAATCTGCCTGCAGCTCTTGTAACACTGATAACTTATTGGACTGTGCTTGGGTCACTTGCCGACGGGCTTCATTGACCTGCTGGCTAATACCCAGCAGCGTCTGAACATGATGACCCACCTCATGTGCGATAACATAAGCCTGCGCGAAATCACCCGCTTTACCTTGGTTTTCTTGAGTCCCAGAGCCTTGCTGATCCCCTGCGATACCCAGATTTTGACGCATCTCCACAAAAAATGATGTGTCTAAATAGACCGTTTGATCGCCTGGACAATAAAAAGGCCCTGTCGCCGCGCTGGCACTACCGCACGCCGAATTTACTTGACCATTGAACAGAATTAGCGAGGGCTCTTTATAAGTACTACCCGCTTCATTAAATATCTGATGCCAGACCTCTTCAGTATCCGCCAGCACGACTTTGACAAACCGAGTATCGCGATCATCGTCGGTTGCAGGTTCGCTAGAGGTCGAGTTGCTCCCGCCACCTGCTACTACTTGACCTGTTTGCAGCGCTGTCATAGGATTTACCCCAAATACCAACCATAAAATACCTGCGATGATAATACCGCCGATACTGCCCCCTATCATTTTGCCGCCGCCCGTACTAGAGCGAACATTAGAACTGCCTCGTCTGCCTTGCCATTTCATAGTTTATTCCTCAAATATACGAGATATAGTCACTCGTATTGTTCATTATTTATGTTGTACAGTATGCCGCTCAATACGTTGATTGGATTTTCGGTTTGCTCACTCACAAACAACTTTTCTTAATATAAATAGCGCTAATTATCATGGCCTACTTGTTCCATATTAATGGCGTACTTGTACCTCATTAGACGAGACAATCGGCTCTAATTTTACTTAACCAAACACCATGAATACGTTAAATTACAGCCAAAAGTAGGACTGCATATTGTGCCGTAACAGCCTGATGTTATTGATTATACGTGGATTAATCAGATTTGTTGTATTAAAAATACTATCGAACAGATGAAGTAAAATATTATTTTAAATATTATTGTTACTTAATTGTACAACCCTATTTCTATTTTCATAGAAAACATATAGAATGCGTGAAAGCTGAGTAGCTGTAACTAAGACTAGTTGGATTCTGAGTAAACTTGGAATTCATCCTTTGTTGCTGCTACTGCTCATTTCATTTTTCCGGAGAAAACCTTATGAAACTTAAATTACTTGCTCTAGCTGGTATCATGACTGCAACTATGGGCCTAACTGCCTGTGACAGCAACAAAGAAAACGCTGCTGAAGATCTATCTGACGCGCAAGAAGAAGTGCAAGACGCACAAGAAGAGCTAGCTGAAGGCGCTGCTGACGGTGAAGCTATCCCTGCTGATGCTGACGCTGCTGTTGCTGACGCTGAAGCTGACATCGCTGACGCTCAAGTGGCAACTGCTACTGACGAAATGGACGCTGAAGTTCCTGTAGACGGTACTACTACTAGCGTTGACGTAGCTAGCGAAACTGATACTGCTGCTGTTGATGCTTCTGACGAAGTTGTTGTTGAAGAGCCAGCTCAGTAATTTATTGTTCATACAATAAATAAACGGTAATAAAAAAAAGAGAGCATAGGCTCTCTTTTTTTATGCCTGCAATTTATGACAGCTAGTTACCTATAACCATACTTGGTATTTATTGGCTATACAAGATACATGCAGCGCAAGATATAGAGAATCATAATCGCAGTCACGCGCAAACATGTATCAATAGTTTTACAAGGTTATAGCGAAAGCAAGCAGGCTGTCATATTCAATAACGCATTAAGTATCGAATAAACGCTCATCAACTTTCTGACGAAATTTTTGTCCTGTCTTGAAAGTCACGACGCGGCGTGCCGATACGGCGACAGGCTCTCCTGTCTTTGGATTGCGGCCTGGACGGCTGTTTTTGTCTTTAAGCTCAAAGTTGCCAAAGCCTGAAAGCTTGACTTCTTTGCCATCGATCAAGCTATCTGACAGCTCATCAAAAAAGTTCTCCACCAGACAGCGGCCTTCTTGGCGTGTCAGGTTTAGATGACTCATCAAATGCTCAATCATGTCAGATTTGGTTAAAGTGCTCACAGTACGACTCCTATGCTATGTCGTGATGTCGAATATCATGGTTTAGCGGTATGAGTGCTAAGTCTAATTATTATAAAGGTTTTTTGGCCACTTTTTAACACAGTATGCATTAAAATCCTTTATTAATAACCACTTAACTAGTTTTATCAGTAAAAAGCTGTTTTTGCCAATAGCAATGCCCCATAGCATCACTATTGTGGGAGCTATAGAGCATGCGATATTTAGATGTTAAATATTAGCTGTCACGCAACTGAGATGAGTGTTGATCGGTTAATGCCTGTACAACTTTATCAGTGGCAGTTTTTACGGCGTCATCAGATAGGGTTTGTGTGGTATCTTGCCAGACGAGCGCAAACGCCAATGAGCGTTGACCTGCTGGTACTTTATCCCCTTGATACACATCAAATAGCCATAGATCTGTCAGCAGATCACCTGCCGCAGCTCGCATGGTTGCCGCAAGCGTCTGCACACTGATATCACTGTCTACCAAGATAGCAATATCACGTCGCACTTGCGGGAACTTACTTGGCGTGGTGATGGCGGTTTGCTCACGGGCAAGCGTGAGTAACGGTGCCAATGACAATTGAGCAACCCATGTCGTAGGCAGATCTAACTGCTTAGCAGTATTTGGATGCAGCTGACCCAACCAACCAACGTATATGTCATCGATGTACAGCTCAGCACTTTGCCCTGGATGGAGGAAGCTCAGCGTACTACGCTCATAGCGAATACGGGCGCTATCGATTTGCGCGGGTAATAGCTGCTCAATGTCGTGTTTTAGATCATAAAAATCTAGCGCACGGTTTTGATATGCTTGCTCGCTCCATATATCGCCCACTGCGACTAAAGCAATGCTTGGGGTTTGTACCAACTCGCTGATACTTTGTCCCACAAAGCTAAGGCCTGTCTCAAAGAAACGCACGCGCGGCTGCTGACGATTGAGGTTATATTGTACGCAAGGTAGTAGGCTCGATAGTAAGGTACGACGCATCACTGCCAAATCACTAGAAATCGGGTTTGCCAGTGCCAACACTTCCCCTAGTGCTTCATCATCAAGCAATGCTTCTAATTTTGCATCACTAAAGCTAAAGCTGATCGCTTCCATATAGCCATTATCGACCAATGACAGCTTCATTTCATGGGTCAAGTCTGCGGTATCATCGTAGTCCATACTGACTTGCAAATGCGGCAACACACTTGGGATATTGTCATAGCCGTAGATACGGGCAATTTCTTCGATGAGGTCTTCCTTGATACTCATATCAAAGCGATAAGAGGGTGGCGTGCATACCAGTGTATCGCTCTGCTGTGTGACGTCAAAACCGAGCTGGGTTAAGATACGCACCATCTCTGATGGCGCAATATCAATCCCAATGACATCACGTACTTTTGCGATTGGCAGTGTGATTGGGTCGCGTGCTGGTAAATGCTCAAGGTGCTCGGCCGTGACTACTTGTCCAGCTTGACCACCTGTGACACTAGTGATCAAATCACAAGCACGTGCCAGAGCAAGTTTTGGCAACTCAAAATCGACCCCACGCTCGAAACGCTGTGAGGCGTCAGTATGCAGTCCAAAACGGCGTGCGCGTGCAGCAATAGCAAGCTGATTGAAGAAAGCACTTTCTAGCACGATATTGGTTGTACTATCGGTGACACTACTACGCTGACCACCCATGATACCAGCCAGTGCCAAGGCACCTTTATCATCGGCAATAACCAATTCATCACCCGTTAATGTAACGGTTTGCTCGTTGAGCAAAGTAATGGTTTCGTCAGGCTTTGCCAAACGCACCACGATATCACCTTTGATCGTATCAGCATCAAAAGCATGTAGCGGTTGACCCAGCTCCAAGAGCACATAGTTGGTTACATCGACCAAAAAGCCATGCGAGCGTAGGCCTGATTGAACTAGCGCATCTTGCATCCATTTTGGTGTCTCAATGCTGCGATCAATATTGCTGATAGACTGTAAAAGATAGCGAGGACACGCCTCAATTGCCTCAACGCTCACCGCTGGGGTTGCACCATTATCAGAAGCGACGACATTGTCAGGAATCTCTGGCAATTGTGCAGGTAAGTCATTGATGACTGAAATCTCACGAGCGATACCACGGACGCTAAAGCAATCACCGCGGTTTGGGGTGATAGAGATATCCAATATTTGATTATCTAGACCTAAATACTCACGGATATCGGTACCAACTGGTGCGTCTTCAGGCAATTCAAGCAGACCATCGATATCATCGACCAAATCAATTTCAGAAGCGCCGCATAGCATACCGTTTGAGGCAACACCGCGTAGCTTGCTCTTTTTGATCTTAAAACCTTTCTTATCATCGCTTGGTAGTATCGCACCAACGGTAGCAACCGGCGCTTTCATCCCGACGGTCACATTGGGCGCACCGCAGACAATTTGTAATGGCTCAGCGTCACCAATATTTACTTGCGTGACACGCAGTTTGTCTGCATCTGGATGCGGCTCAACGCTGATGACTTCACCGATGACCACACCGCTAAAAGCACGAGCAACCGCATAGCGATCATCAATCTCAAGACCTGCCATGGTCAGCTGCTCGGCTAACTGTTCGCTCGTATTTGCGGGGCTTACCCACTGACGTAGCCACTGTTCGCTAATTTTCATAAATATCTCGGATCAGAATTTTATAATAAAGATGTTGGAGTAAAGCTTGGCAAATGCGCTTGTGACATAAACAAGCAGTTCTCTAGCCAAATTGCTTTAAGAAGCGTACGTCATTTTGAAAAAACAAACGCAAATCATCGATACCGTAATACAGCATCGCAAAACGCTCAATGCCCATACCAAACGCAAAGCCTGTATATTTGTCGCTATCGATACCGCAGTTGGTCAGCACTTGTGGATGCACCATGCCGCAGCCCATTACCTCAAGCCATTTACCATTATCATCTAAGATATCCACCTCAGCAGACGGCTCAGTGAACGGGAAAAACGAAGGACGGAAACGTACGGTCAGCTCTTTGGCAAAAAACGCTTCCAAAAACTCACTGATTAGACCTTTTAGCTCAGCGAATGTGCTCGACTCTGTGACCATCAGACCCTCTAGCTGATGGAACATCGGCGAGTGGGTTTGGTCTGAGTCATTGCGATACACGCGGCCAGGGCAGATAATACGAATCGGCGGATCATTCTTTTCCATGGTACGAATCTGCACTGGGCTGGTATGCGTACGCAATAGATAATGCGCATCGAAATAAAAAGTATCATGCATCGCGCGCGCAGGATGATGCGACGGGATATTCAATGCTTCAAAGTTATAGTAGTCGCTCTCAACTTCAGGGCCAGTTGCGACATTGAAACCCGCTTGAATAAAGTACTGCTGCATACGCTGAGTAATCATCGTCACGGGGTGCAAATGGCCTTTTTGGCCGCCGCGAGCTGGCAACGTAATATCAATACTCTCTGCCTCTAGCTTAGCGTTGAGCGCGGCCACTTCTAGCTGCTGCTGCTGATCGCTCAGTGCTTGCTGAATGCGGCTACGCACCTTGTGCAACCAGCCACCGTAGGTTTTTTTGTCGTCAGCATCAAGCTTGCCCATCTGTTTTGACCAGCCTGTTAGCGGACTCTTTTTACCAGTCAATTGCACGCGCAAATCTTGTAAAGTGCGTGCATCAGTAACCTGTAGAATCAAAGCTTCAGCAGCACTCGCAAATTCGGTAAGCTGAGCTTCATTGAGCTCATTTAGCTCTGAGGACAAAGTCGGTAGCGCCGACAAGTCGTTGGTAGCAGCAGGGTTAGTCATAAGACGCATTATTCCTGATTTGAACGGACTATTAATTGTAGGGATTTGACCAAATATTGCAAACCATTTATCCCGTTATCTTCATAAAGATAAGTGGTCTAAAAGGCTTGAATATTTAGACAGTTAAAGAGCAGGTGCTGGTATCCACTCAGACTAAGTAAATACACCATAATTTAAAATAAAAAAAGCCACCGACCAGCGGTAGCTTTTATTAATATCATACTATTAATCAATATTAGTCCTATCCATTTAGATCATTGCTTAAAAAAGCATGCTATCTAAAGGACGGTTAATACTTAGGCCAATTCCGCTTTTGCTTTTTCGACCAATGCTGTGAAAGTCGCTGCATCATGCATAGCGATGTCTGCTAGAACGCGACGATCGATTGCGATGTTTGCTTTTTTCATGCCATTGATGAAGCGGCTATAGCTCAAGCCGTTTAAGCGTGCACCAGCATTGATACGTGCGATCCAAAGACGACGGAAAGTACGTTTTTTGTTGCGACGGTCACGATAAGCATACTGACCAGCTTTGGTCACTGCCTGTACCGCTACGCGGTAAACACGTGAACGAGCACCGTAGTAGCCTTTTGCGCGCTTTAAGATTTTTTTGTGACGGCGATTTGCCTGTACACCACGTTTTACACGGGCCATAATTTACTCCAAGATTTTTTTGATCACTGTTAAGCGAGTGATGATGCTGTTAACTAACAAACATCATTGTCAGATTGCAAAGTCAACTATTATCTCATCAGATATTTTTCGATCAACAATAGATGACGGTAGGCTATTAGATGTATGGGCACATACGACGAATAGCTGCTTCGTCAGATTTATGCACCAACTTAAGACCACGCAACTGGCGAATACGCTTAGGTGATTTCTTGGTCAAAATGTGGCTTTTGAATGCTTGCTTACGTTTAAAACCATTTGCTGTTTTTTTGAAGCGTTTAGCGGCACCGCTTCTGGTTTTCATCTTAACTTTCATGATGATTTGCCTCTTTTTCTGTTTTAGAACCTGGTCGTCAAATAGTTATATTGCATAGTGGTTATATAAATAGCCACTAAACGCCTATCTGCCTTGAGGTGGGAGGCGGTATTTTAGCAGATAGTGCGTTGTTTTGCCAAGTAAAGTTTTGGCTGAGCGTTGGTGGATCATAAAAACAGACAGCCAGTTTAAATATTACAATAGCGCAACTACTAAAAATCTTATTAAATTGAACAATTTTTATTTAAATATATTGAATGTCAGTCTAAGCTGTGATTAAGTAAGCAGTAAGGCTATGTCTAATATGAGTGTCGCAAAAATAGCGGTGTTCCTCATATATATTGAGCCTTGCAACTATGCCGCAAGCCTACAGGATGATAGGGCTGCTAGCCTATCGAATCATAGGCGGCATCATTATTTTTGCCAACACTTTAGGAGATAGTGTGTCAAAGCAAGAATTAGTATTTGATGATAACTTATTTGTTTTTGAGACAGTGATGCGTGTGCGTCACACCGAAATCGATTTAGAGCAGCATGTAACCATCGAATCGATGACCGCCCTCCTCTCTGAAGCGAGGCTTAGATTCTTGTATGCTAGAGGTATTAAAGAAGTCAATGCAGATCGACAGGGCTTGATTATTGATAAGTTACAATTAGATATTATGAGCCGTATACGAGTGCGTGAAGAGCTTTTGTTTGAAGTTGGTGTGGAGCCAGTATATGATAATGGCGGTAGCATCGTGATAAAGATCACACGTATGCACACAGGTGAAGTGGTCGCCAAAGCAAGACAGCATTTTAGGAATTATGATTTTAATCTTGATAAAGTGACCAAGCTTGACAAGTCGACTAAAGAAGCTTTATACCCTCATTTATTTAGACTATAAAATAGCTGGCGATTAATAGCATTCTTTTGCTAGGGCGTGTTGAACATTCGACCATGGCACTGACAGCGACTATTTTTTAGGCGCTTCGATGTTAAAAATAATAAGTTTAGTCATTCTAAGCGCTTATTTTTAACGATGAAGTGGCAAAAAAGAGTCCTGTCCCTGCGGGCTGATGATCACTCAGTACCCCTCTCCCTTTTAGCGCATTGCACACAATATTCCTGCATCAATCATAAACTGCGCCAATCATAAGTAGTATAATTGCTTATCGATATTTTTCATTTTTTACCTATAAGACGACAGATATATTATGACTTTACCTGCTTGGCTGACTGCCATAACTTTTAATGCTGATGGTTTGATTCCTGCAATTGCCCAAGATCATCAGTCAGGTCGTATTTTGATGATGGCTTGGATGAATAGCGAGGCATTACAATTAACCGCGCAAAAAAAGACCGCGGTTTATTTTTCGCGCTCGCGTGGCAAATTGTGGCACAAAGGTGAGTCATCAGGTCACACGCAAACTGTGCATGAGATTCGTCTGGATTGCGATGCAGATGTGATCGTGCTTAGCGTCACTCAAGCAGGCGGCATTGCTTGCCATACGGGCCGTGAGTCTTGTTTTTATCGACGTTTAGACTTATCAGGTCCAACGCCAGAGTGGCAGACCGTCGATAAAGTACTCAAAGATCCTAATGATATTTATCATTCTCAAGCGTCTACTAGCAATAATCCTGAAAATGAAAACACTGACGTAGTCACTAACTCCAATAGTACTCAAGCGCAAGTCGATAAAGCATCTGTACTACAACAGCTCGATCAGGTCTTAGCCGAGCGTAAACAAGCTGATGCGGACAGCTCTTATGTCGCCAGTCTATACGCCAAAGGCTTGAATAAAATACTAGAAAAAGTCGGTGAAGAAAGTACAGAGAGCATCATTGCTGCCAAAGATTTTGCTCACTGTGATGAAAGTCGAGATAAAGCTGCTTTTGAGGCGGCGCGCCATGAGCTAATCTATGAAGTCGCCGATGTCTGGTTCCATACTTTAGTCGGACTGGCATGGTTTGACATAGAGTCAGACGCTGTACTAAATGAGCTAGGTAGACGGTTTGGCTTATCAGGTATCGACGAAAAAGCGGCTAGATAGTTATTAAGATACAAAAAAAGCATCGAGATAGTTTGATTATTGTTGATTTCACCTATTTGTAATAACTGCAGGTTATAATATAGCTCTGTTTTATCTCGCATTATATGTGATGCTTTTTTTGATACATAACTTTTTTATCAATGTAAAGCAAGCTTTATCAATACAAAGCAGACATATGAAGACTGAAAACCAAATCACAAAAACAGGTCACAAAAACAGGTCACAAGGATACCATTATGGGTAGTTTTTCTATTACGCATTGGCTGATACTATTGGTCGTCGTCGTTGTCGTGTTTGGCACTGCAAAACTAAAAAACGCTGGCAAAGATTTGGGCAGTGCGGTTAAAGGCTTTAAAGAAGCGGTCAAAGATGAAAATACAGAGCATGCCAAAAAACGCGTGGTGCTTGACCATGATGGCACGGCCCATACCGACGAGCGCCCAACAACCACTAAGGTTGATGACAAACATAATGTATAGCATCTAGACAGTGACATCGGACCATTATGTTTGATATCGGGTTTTCTGAACTACTTCTCTTTGGCGTAATCGCCCTAATCGTCTTGGGCCCAGAAAAACTGCCTCAGGCGGCGCGGACGGCTGGGCAATGGTATGCCAAAATTCGCCGTACCGTCTCGACCTTGCAGTCTGAGATAGAGGCCGAGCTAGACTTGGCTGAAACGCGCCAACAAATGCAAAAAGAGCTGGCCAAAATTCGCCAAACCGAAGCCGATATGAGGCGCGAGATGGCAGAGATGCGCGGCAATATGAAAGCCTTTGAAAGCTCGCAAAGCCACTCTATAAAAACCTCGAATGAAGCGGTAGCGAGTGATAGAAATAACAAAGCTGACGGCACAAAAAACCATCAGCAATCAGCCACACCAAAAGCATTCGACTACTCTTATGCAACTGACGAGCCACAAGATACTTTAGAGAAGGGGCAGTTATCAAAGCACGGTAACAGCAATGATGATAGTGATATCGCCGCGCCCGTTACTCAAATCCTTAATACCCGACCGTGGGAAAACATGTGGTTTCGGCTTGGCGCTTATGATAAGGCTCGTCGCCTTCCAATGCCGCCCTACCTTCCAAATTATAAGGCTGATGCCCTACTCAACCACTCTGTCAATCTGCCAACTTCTGACCATAAGCAGGTGACTGACTGATGCAATTACTCAAGCGCAAAAAAAGCCGTCAAGAAAAACTGACGCACTCAGATAACCCAGCTTTAGACACCACCGAAGATATTGACGCAGCCAAAAACGTGCAGAACGATTCCGCAGAAGAGGCCTTAAGTCCCTTGGGTGACATGCCTATCACCGAGCATTTGATCGAGCTACGCCGCCATCTGATCAAAATATGCGTGGCGGTATTGATCATATTTTTGGCGTTGGTTGGCTATTCACGTGAGCTGTATAACTTTTTATCGGACCCGTTGGTGGCACAGTTGCCTGCCAATTCGACCATGATTGCCACAGATATCACCTCGAACTTTATGGCACCGATACGTCTGACGGTCTTCGTTGCTGCATTTTTGGCGATGCCTTATATCCTTTACCAGATATGGTCGTTTGTCGCGCCTGGTTTGTATAAAAAAGAAAAGAGAATCGCTATACCAGTCCTGCTGTCTTCTATATTTTTGTTTTATGCGGGTGTGGCTTTTTCTTACTTTATTGTGCTCAAAGGGGTATTGAAGTTCTTTATTCTATTTGCGCCGCAAAACGTATTACCGATGACCGATATCGACAGTTATCTGAGTTTTGCTTTAAAGCTATTTATGGTGTTTGGCTTGACCTTTGAGATTCCTGTTGTGACTTTGCTATTGATATTGGCAGGGATTGTCTCCATTCAGAGTCTAGAAGAAAAGCGTCGTTATATCATTGTGGGCTGTTTTGCTGTGGCTGCCGTGGTCACGCCGCCTGACGGGGTATCGATGCTGATGCTAGCGATCCCGATGTGGTTACTGTTTGAGCTTGGGTTATTTTTGGCTAAAATCTTGATCAAAGAAGAACCTAGCACTGACCTGATATCAACAGTCAAAGAATAAAGCATTTACCCGTCTGACTTATCTTGTTTTCTTCTTGCCCCACGCGTAAGCTTAGTGCTTATTGTCACGATTGAGTACCACCATATATGAGCCATTGTTTATCCAGTGGCTTTTTTTGCCCCTTGTGTTTTTAATCACTTTTGTACTTAGGTAGCTTTACTATGTCCACATCGATGCCAGCTTATATGAGCGATCCCACTGATGAGCAGCTCGCCGCGCTGAATATGGCGATGGACCACAAATCATTCAAAGTGGTGGCGTACGCAGGCGCTGGTAAGACCACGACACTCAAGCTAATCGGTGAGCGCTTGCGAGGTCGCGGACTGTATCTGGCCTTTAACAAAGCGATTGCCAATGATGCTCGTTCAAAGTTTCCGCCGCATGTCGAGTGCCGCACTTTTCACTCATTAGCTTATCGTCATGTCGCGCGTGATATCACCGCCAAGCTGTCTTTGCCGCGGTTCTCGCCCAAGCGTCTGGGTGATGATTTGGGCTTGCAGCCTGTACAAGTCCGTCGGCAAATGGATGGGGTTAATAAATACATTACGCTGACACCAGCACGGTTGTCTCGATTCGTCAGTGACGCAGTGAGTAATTTTTGTAGTACACATGCCAGCTACCCTGCGCCAAGGCATATCCTGTTTCCAAGCTGGCTCGATGATTCAGACGCCGAGCAATTACGCGAAATGCTCTACCCTGCCGTTGAACAGCGCTGGCTACAGTCGATTGATGCGCGTCATCCTGCGGGCATTGGTCATGATATTTATCTCAAACTATGGGCATTGTCTAAACCGAGCATTCCTGCGGACTTTATCTTATTTGATGAGGCGCAAGATGCTGATCCATTAATGATGGGTATCTTGACCCAGCAGTCGAAACAAGTCATCTATGTGGGCGACGCGCACCAGCAGATTTATGAATGGCGCGGCGCTGTGAATGCCATGAAAAAGCTGCCATTGCCACAGACGTTATTAACGCAGTCTTTTCGCTTTGGTGAGCCGATTGCAGAAGTCGCCAATACCTTACTAAAAGCGCTGCAAGAAGACGTACCGCTAAAGGGCAATCCAAACAAACAGTCCTCTACCGATAAGGGAATGGTACACAGTAAAAAAGATGCTATTTTGTGCCGTACCAATGCTGCGGCGATGTCGCAATTACTCACAGGGTTAAAGCACGGGCACCGTGTAGCGCTACAAGCAGATACCGATCGTATGCTTAAATTCTGCCAGGCAGCTGAAAACTTAAAAAATGGTAAATCGGCTTATGGTGTACCCGAGCTGGCTTATTTTTATAATTGGGGCGATGTACAAGAGTACGCTGAAACCAATGAAGGCAGTGATCTCAAGACATTGGTCAAACTGGTCGATGATCACGGCACTAATGTACTAAGCCAAGCGGTCAATAGTCTCACCAGTATTGAAAATGCCGACTATGTCATCTCCACCGCGCATAAGTCCAAAGGGCTTGAGTGGGGCAAAGTACAACTAGATGATGATTTTTACTACGATGTGACCACCAATGCGGTCAAGATAAGCCCGGAAGAATTGCGCTTGCTTTATGTTGCTTGTACCCGTGCCCAGAGCAATTTAGACATTCATAATATTCAAGACTTGATATCAGGATTACAGACGGGGAAAAAAGTGATTTTTGGGTCTTAGCACTGAGTATTAACTTCATAAATTTTACTCAATGCGAATACTTACTTAAAAAGCTGTTTTGATTATTCATTATTTCCATTTTTGTCCAAATCTTGTCGCTACTATCATCAACTACGAAATTAAAACCTTCTAGCTTTACCATAATCAATATCTTAGTGATATTACAAGCTTCGTTCTGATGAAGGCGTCTAAGTTCAATGCAAAATGAAAATTTCGGCTCACTACCTAAGTGACGTACAACTTCTAATTTTTCAGCACTATCATATTCTTTAAGATAACCTTTGTAAGGATAAATCTGAATTGAATAATCGTTCTTTGATGGCACGTACCAAGTGTTCCCAATAACTTCTGAAAATTCCATAAAAGCTTTTTCAACTTTCTCAATTTCTGTGTCAATAAAATGTACAACGATACTTTCAGCCATAATCTTTATACCCATAACATTCTAACTTGAGCAGAACTCCTATTAGCTTCCCTTTCAAAACACTGACTCAAACCAACATAAATAAATTAAGATACGCTATCATATACCTTACTAATTTATACCTATATGCCCTCAATGTCTCCTTCAAAAAACTTATTCCAAAATCCCGTCCGACTCCTCGCCCCGATGGAAGGTTTAACCGATCCCTTAATGCGCCAAATATTAACCCAAATTGCGTCTGACTTGGGTCGTCCCTATGATTGGTCAGTCAGTGAGTTTATTCGTATCACGCAGCATGTCTTGCCAGCCCATGTGTTTTATAAATACGTGCCTGAGCTGCATCACGATGCCAAGACCGCCTCTGGCACGCCCATTCATGTGCAGATATTGGGTAGTGACGCGCAGCTGATGGCAGAAAATGCCACTTATGCTTGCGAGCTTGGTGCGCCTGCCATTGATATCAATTTTGGTTGCCCTGCTAAGACAGTTAATAGCCATCGCGGTGGTTCTGTATTATTAGATGAACCTGAGACCATGTATCAGATTATCAGCGCAGTACGTAAAGCGGTACCCGCGCATATTCCTGTGTCTGCCAAAATTCGCTTGGGCTATACCGACACCTCACGGATGGATGACATTCGCGGCGCAATTGCTGCAAGTGGCGCTGACTGGTTGACCATCCATGCACGCACCAAAACCCAAGGTTATAAGCCGCCTGCTTATTGGGACAAAATCCAGAGTTTTAATGCACTTGATATTCCTGTGATTGCCAATGGCGAGATATGGAGCGCAGCGCAAGCAAATGACTGTATGATGCAAGCAGGCACGTCACATCTCATGTTAGGTCGCGGCGCAGTCACACGTCCTGATTTGGTTGCGCAAGTCGATAACCATACTGAAAATCATGATGACAGCGGAAAAAACACGGCAACCTTGCTATGGCAAGATTTGATCGCGCATCAAATTAAGTTTTTGGAGGGTGAGGCAAAGAACGATGTGGTGTTGGTTGGGCGTTATAAGCAATGGTTAGGTATGCTCACCAAAGGCTATGCTGAGGCGCAAACAGTGTGGGAAAGTATCAAGCGAGAGAAAAACAAAGCGGTGATTATCAATGCACTACAAGCAAGCGTACAACAATAATCACCTGATCATATGTGGTCTACTTGGTAAATATAGACGGGTAACGCTATACACTGACTCGTATCGCCATATAAAACAGCATCAGACAGCATGCCATGGATAGCACCCAGAGAATAGAGCGAAACGTCGATAAGTTGGTGATATAAGCGGTGCAATAACCAATTCGAATGATCACATACAGCCATGCCAACACATTAATGATCGATTGTGGTACAAAGAACAGCATGGCCACCAACACGGCCGCCAAAAACACTGGCAGAGTTTCATAGCTATTTTGCTGCGCAGCATTGGCACGTGCCGCCATCCCTGTTGCATTTTTAAAAAAATCGCGAGGATGTGCATTATTTCTGACCCTAAAGCCGCCAGATACTTTTGCCACTATTGATACAGCCCATGGTAGTAGACTTGCTACCACCATCGCCCAGATGGCAGACGCAACTTTATCAGAAACCAAGTCAAAAAATACACTGATCATCGTATAAATCCTTAGCCTGCAATCACTTCAAAATCATGGGTGATATTAACCCCACCCGCGACTAGCATGCGACTGGCTGAGCAGTACTTCTCTGCTGATAGATGAATGGCCTTTTCGACCTGTTTGTCTTTAATGTCTTGACCTTTGACTACAAAATGCAGATGAATATCGGTATAAACAGCCGGTACGGTTTCGGCGCGCTTGGCGGTCAGCTCACAGCGTACATCCGTGACATCTTGACGCGACTTTTGGAGGATTGACACCACATCGTAGCTGGCACAACCACCCAGCCCTAGTAATACTAGCTCCATTGGGCTTGAACCTTTTTCTTTGTCCGCATCGATTTGTACGTTATGTCCTGACGGTGACACGCCCATGAACGCTTTGTTCTCTTGCCATGTAACGCTTGCTTTTGATTCTGACATTGTAAATGTTCCTTACTGTAATTGGCATAAGCCTATTTTTATTGTTTGAAATATATGCAGCTTGGCTAGTGTAGCATAAGCCAAAGCAAGATTTGATAAAGCCATTGTTTGGCTATCGTGTCGTGAGAAAACAATTTCTTGGTTTTATTCTTTTTTTCAATAAATGATTTGAGCACTATGCAGCTATCGTTACTCGCATCGATATTTATCAAATTTTTATTTGAAAAACCTACAAAAGTCTGTTTATAAATAATTGATTTTAAAAGGTAAAACTCGTGAAACATTTTATAGCAAAATACTGTTACACATTCTGCTTGTTTCTTGGTTTAATGACGGTAATGAATCTTGTTTTTAGCTGATATTGATAACCATCACCTTATAATAATTATGATTGCTATCGCAGTATCAGATGAAAACAGGCTATTTTTAAACAAATTAAAAAGGTTTAGTCATGATAGATGCAGACGGCTTTCGCGCCAATGTCGGCATCATCTTGGCAAATACACAAGGGCAGGTTCTGTGGGCAAAACGTATTGGTCACAACGCTTGGCAATTTCCGCAGGGTGGTATCGACCGCGGGGAGACGCCGATGGATGCAATGTATCGCGAGCTCTGGGAAGAGGTCGGTTTACACCCGCGTCATGTGGACTTATTGGCAGTCACTCAAGACTGGCTGCGCTATCGTCTGCCAAAACGCTATGTACGCCATGGCCAGCACCCCTTATGTATTGGGCAAAAACAAAAATGGTTTTTGCTACGCTTAGATGAGCCAAATACCCAACATATCCGCTTTGATGAAGGGAAACCTGAATTTGACCATTGGCAATGGGTCAGCTACTGGTATCCACTCGGACAAGTGATTCACTTCAAACGGGGCGTGTATCGTCGCGCCCTACAAGAGCTGGTACGTGAGCTACCCTTAAAGCAAGAGCTGATCTTGCCTGAGCAAAGCAATCATTTGATCCAGTCTTAATCAGTAAAACGCACTTTTATTGTTTGTCATATTACAAAAAGCCTGTATCCAGTGATGCAGGCTTTTTTGTATTGATCGTCTTAATAGTTATTTATCCATTCCTGCGACATAAAGCGTAACTATTCCTCAAAATAATTGATGGTTGTCACTCATCAGTGCCCAAAAGCGAGCTTTCTCGGCTGACAATGCAGGCTTCAAGCGCCCGACCTGATTTATCCTCTTGACTAAGTGTTAAAATACTCTGGGTTCTTGTGCCATAAGTAGGCTTGCTGGCATCAGCATTGCCAAAGCTCACAGGTTCAATATAAACAGAGGATAGGGTCTGCTCAAGCTCAGTGCTCATCCCTGTATCTGGCAGCTGATCAATCCGGTGCCTTGGTATTATCTGACAGCACATTGAATGCAGCTGCTTGCCAGTAGCTAGCCGCGCTGTCCTCGGCAATCAATGGCAACACCTCTTGGCGTAAACGTCCACGCAACCGCTCGGTCTTAAACCAGCTGTCCTCTGGCTGACCGTTTGAAATCACATGCAATCCTGCATGCAGTGGCGTAGGGGCATGACCGCGATTATTAACAATGACTGCTTGCCGAGTGTCACCGACGATCAGATTAAAGCCTGCATAATTGTGCAAATCAATCTGTCGTGCAAACGCCATCGGACTGAGCGTACTGGTCAAAAAATGCGTGATCAACTCACCGCGCGAACGTTCATTGGCACTTGCCTGCACACCGTCCCGAAAGTTCAATACTGCCGCCCAGCGACCATTTTGCTGATAAATAGTGTCATCCTCGCCTGCCGTATCTGTTAGCGATTGCTGATGAATACCCAGCCATGTACCGCCGCTTTGACGGTCACGCCCTGCATAAATCGGCTGATCAGACCATTGATGCAGCTTCTCTGTCGGACGCTGCAAAAACTCATCGCGATTGGACAGGAGCACTAACGGCAGCTCGTCAAACAACTGCCAAGCAATGGCGACAATACACATAATATTCCTTTGATAAACGTTTATGGGGCGCAAGATTTTTGGTAAAAATAAACATCATCGCTTAAAACTGATTTGCTCAGCAAATATCATTTATCGATCACCACTCAATATCTTATTGGCAGGGTAACTGATTTGCGAGGTTGAGCGTATCGCCTGTGACTGTTTACTCGGCACGTTGAACTCCCACGCTACCATGCCTTGATTGTCATTCCAATTACGCTCAGTGACAGGCGGCGTGTGGGTGACGGCGACTTTGAGACTGTCATCACGGCTGATAGGCTCGCTCCCCAACACTTGCAGGCGCACAGGGCGGTTATGCTGATTGGTAAATTCATAGGCTTGGGTGGTTGTTAGAGTTTGGGTGCGGTTGAGCACGCCTTTTTCCTCTTGCTTGTCTTCATTGATTAGCGCTTTGACCATCATGCTAGGATCACGACCAAAACCAATCCCCTGCTCTTTTAGCATTTGATAGTTATAGCGCGATTGTCCAACATAGTTGTCATCACGGTACAGCTGTAATGAGCCATCTACCCACTCTGGCGTCAAGAACGGTGCTGATGCGTACCAATAGGCAGCTGTCTCAACGCTCGGGGTACTACGAACCCATAGCTTGCTACTGCCAGACTGCTCGCCAATGACGGTACGCACTCGTCTACCACCACTGGGTATACTCACTCGCTGCGGCAAGCGATATTCAATAATACCGTTTTTATTTTGGCTACTGACCGTAAAGTTCGGCAGTGGTGCCATATTTGGTGCTCTAGAATCGTCGCTATAACCTTCTCTGGCAGATACTACGACAGGCGTGTTATCCGACATAGGTATTGCATACTCAACATTTTGGTTTTCTTCATAGAGTGATAGACGCGGCACATGAGGCAGTCGTCCTGTCGCGCGCTGGTTGGGATTGGCTGTACTGAGAGTGACAGGAACGTTGGTCCAATTCTCGCCGGTTTGTTGGGCGATAATCGCAGAAGCGGTGATATTTAGCTCCTCGCTATTGGTGTTGAGACGCGCCTGATACGTAGGCTCCCAGCCTGCGCCTTGCACTTGATAATGCAGTTTAATGCTACTTGGCGCGCGACTGGCAGTGCGTACACTCACCTGTGTCACATTACTCGCCGTTGACGTGACACTGCCTGCCATGAGCTGATTCAGTGCGTCTTGGGCGCGTGCTTGGCGCTGCTGAATATCCAAAATCTTTTGGTTAAGACTTACCGCTTGAGTCTCTATATCGCGTGTGTTGTTGGCGATAGTCCCTTCGGTATTGAGTTGCGTAACTGTGGTCAAATTTTGCAAATAGGCTTTTGCTAAGCGCGCCGCTTCTAATTCCGCATTAATACTAGCTAAAGTATTTTGCTGTGTTTGTACCTCGGCATCGCCTTGATATTGGCACTGGATTGCTTGCTCTCCTGTTAACTCTTCAATGCTGATTTCACCAATATTGACATTACCCACCGCCTGCACGCTGAGACTGTCTTTATCCATATAAGGTGATAGGCACGAAAATACCACGGTTTGCTCACCGCTACCAGTAATGGGCAATGAGCGTGTCACACTCGCCAGCCCTTGATAGACAGTCACTTGCTCGATACTACTCGTTGCCGCTTGGGCGACGGGTAAGCCTAATACCGTACTGCCACCAAGCACAAGTGGCAAAACCATAAGGCGCGATCGTTGCGAGCGCCGTGATGAGGTGCGAGCAGGAGCCGTTAGGCCAGACCACTGTGTTCGGTATGCGTTCATATATCTTTCCTTGGGGGTGTGATTAATCATGGCGTCAGCGTAATCTGTTCATGAGATACGTATGTGAAATAATGTCTATTCTATAGGCATTACCGTAGCCGTTTTGCCAGTCTTTGGCAATAAATGCTTTTGTTCGTTGTGCTATTTTGATAATAACGGCTCTTTTTTTGCTACCAGTCTGTCAATTGCACCAATTTTTTATCTCCTTCCCCGTTATGGTGCGCTCTATTAACAATCGTGCACTAAATTAACGAAAATAACAGACAATATTTATTTATTGCTCAAATATTATACGATTATTGGCATTTTTGACTTGGCACGGAACTTGAACGCTTAATAACTGTTCAGGAGCCATACTTTATCTTTTGTGTCTATTTAGGAGATGTCCATGTTTTCGTTACCCACTTTAGCCAATCCTCAGTTTGTTGACGCTCACCTACACGGCAAAATCAGATCACGCTTCTCGTTACTAGCAATTGCCGTCATTGGCAGCCTGAGTCTTACTGCTTGTCAAAAGCCTGCCGAAACTGCGACATCGACAGAGACAACGACTGAAACCACAACAGAGACAACGACCACTCCTGCCGCTGATGGCGACACGATCAAAGTAGGCATCTTGCACTCGCTATCTGGCACCATGGCCATCTCTGAAACCTCGCTAAAAGATACCGCACTCATGACCATTGACGAAATTAATGCCAATGGCGGCTTGCTTGGTAAGCAATTAGAGCCTGTGGTGGTGGACCCTGCCTCTGACTGGCCCTTGTTTGCCGAAAAAGCGCGTCAGCTGCTTACTCAAGACAAAGTCGATGTGATTTTTGGTGGTTGGACCTCGGTCTCGCGCAAATCTGTCTTGCCCGTGGTTGAAGAGCTGAACGGCTTGATGTTTTATCCCGTTCAGTATGAAGGACAAGAGCAATCAGAAAACATCTTTTATACTGGCGCGGCGCCCAACCAGCAGGCCATTCCAGCGGTAGAGTATTTGATGAGCGAAGAAGGCGGCGGTGCAGAGCGCTTTGTATTATTGGGTACCGATTACGTCTATCCACGAACCACCAACCAGATTCTAAAGGCATTTTTGAAATCAAAAGGCGTGGCTGATGAAGACATCATGGAAGAGTACACGCCATTTGGTTTTAGCAACTATCAAACCATCGTCTCGAATATTAAGAAATTCTCAACAGGCAAAAAGACGGCAGTGATCTCTACCATCAATGGCGACTCAAACGTGCCATTCTATCGTGAGCTTGCCAACCAAGGCATCAAAGCCTCGGATATTCCCGTCATGGCATTCTCAGTTGGCGAAGAAGAGCTGCGCGGTATCGATACCAGCTTGCTACAAGGGCACTTGGCAGCATGGAATTACTTTATGTCGATCAAAAACCCCGTCAATAGCGATTTTACCAAACGCTATAAGCAGTACGCCTTGGACAAAAACCTGCCGAATGCCGACAAGGTTGTGACCAACGATCCTATGGAAGCCACTTATGTGGGTATCAATATGTGGAAACAAGCAGTGGAAGATGCTGGCACCACCGATGTTGATAAAGTCCGTATTAGTATGGCGGGACAAACCTTTGATGCGCCTTCTGGCTACACCCTCAAGATGGATGAAGAAAACCATCACTTATGGAAGCCTGTCATGATTGGTCAAATTCGCGCCGATGGTCAGTTTGATACGATTTTTAAAACGCCAGAGGTCATCCGAGCGCAGCCATGGAGCGAGTATATTCCGAAATAAATGGCTCCCTCAATAAATAGGTGCTGAAAAGCGCATGGTGGTAGCAAGTATGAATAGTAGACAAATAGACTATATCAATGAACGAGCCACCGCCTACCCGCTATCTTGAAGTTCAGCACTTATTCTCAAAATTTTAAGTACCTCCAAACCTTATCACGGCTTCTATGACTTACTGCGTTAAGTAATAGAGGACAAGGATTTATTGTCTGTAAAAACAGGGAGCCGCACATGCAGCACCATACTTTACGCCCATTGTTGGGGCAGATATTATCCAAAAACAATAATGATCAGCAGACATTAGCAAAGACATACGCGTCTAGTATCTCAATGGTTGTGCCGCGACGGCTGCTGGTATTAATCACCTTACTGTTAGCGGCCTTCACCACCATCGTTCATGCAGATGACGATGCTCAATCGGCAAATATCGCCACTGTGACCTCAGAGTCGATGACCGATGGTAGTGACACGCTGCGCACCAATAATGAGCAGTCATTGACTACCCCGACACAGCCTACGAAGGTAGTATCAGGCGATGCTATTCAACAATTTGTGGCGGGCGATTTTAGTCAGCGCCAAGCCATGCTAAGTGCTTGGCCAGGATCGGTTGAGAGTTTGGACAATCTGGTCGAGTTGATTGCCAATGATGAGCTGTATCAAGGAAACCGTGGGCAAACGTATTTGCTCAATGCAGAGGATCAACTCTTCACATATCCCGACAAAACCGAAACGTCCGATTGGCCAAGCGATTTGTCCCAAGTCACCTTGACCAATACCTTACGCTCGGCGCTTATCTTTGGACAGGCCAAGGTAAAGCTCGAATCTGACAAGCCAGCACAGCGCTTGCAGGCTGTGGAGATTTTGGCAGATAACATTGACCAAGTCGATCCAGCCATTATCACAGCCGCTGCCGCAAATGAGGACAATGCCAACGTTCAAAAAGCACTAACGGCTCTACAGGCTCGTATTGATTTCAAAAATGGCGATTTACCCACTCAGATTGAGGCTGTGAACCTACTCGCTGATAGCGATAATCCGCAGGTATTGGTTGATCTTGAATCCGCCCTTGCATCTGACAACTTGGATCCGACGCTTGAGGCGGCGCTCAGTGATGCCAGAGATAGCGTGGCACGCCGTATTGAGATAAGCACATGGACAGGTCATATTTTCACTGGCATGAGTACCGCCAGCATTTTATTGCTCGCAGCACTTGGCCTTGCGATTACTTTTGGCTTGCTTGGCGTGATTAATATGGCGCATGGTGAGCTGATTATGATTGGCGCGTATACCACTTATGTGGTGCAAAACTTATTTCAAGCTTATCTGCCAGATATGGTTGGCTGGTATTTGCTTGCGGCGGTTCCCGCTGCATTTTTGGTCAGTGCTGTTATCGGTATGATTATTGAGCGCATTGTCATTCGTCCGCTATATGGTCGTGAGCTGGAGACGCTATTGGCAACCTTTGGCGTCAGTCTAATCTTAATGCAATTGGTACGGATGATTTTTGGCGCGCAAAACGTTGAAGTCAGCAATGTGGCGTGGCTCAGCGGTGCCTATCAAGTGTCATCAAGTTTGGTACTGCCTTATAACCGTATTGCCATCATCGTATTTACCGTCATTGTCGTGGCGCTACTGGTGTACTTGCTCAACAAAACCCGCTTTGGTTTGTTTATACGCGCCGTCACTCAAAACCGTCAAATGGCACGTGCCGTTGGTATCCCTTCTGCGCGCATCGATATGATGGCATTTGGTTTGGGCTCTGGACTGGCTGGTATGGCTGGTTGTGCGCTTGCTCAAGTGGGCAACGTGGGTCCTGATTTGGGTCAGACGTATATTATCGATACCTTTTTGGTCGTCGTCGTTGGCGGTGTCGGACAAGTATGGGGCGCGGTTTTGGCCGCCTTGGGACTGGGTGTCAGTGGCACGGTGCTTGAGATTGGCATTGGCGCGGTATTAGCCAAGATTGTGTTGTTGGTTCTTGTGATTCTGTTCATTCAGAAGCGGCCACAAGGTTTATTTGCCCTCAAAGGCCGCTTTGTCGAATAAGGAGACTCTTATGATACTGACCAAATTACTGTCTGATACAAGGCGTAGCGCCATTTTAATCGGTTTGTGCTTTGCCGTGCTATTGATACTCCCTTGGCTACACTTAATGCCAGAGACGTCACCTTTTCACCTGTCCGCCTACTGGATCACCCTAATTGGCAAAATCATGGCACTGGCAATGGTGGCCTTGGCACTAGATCTGGTCTGGGGCTACGCTGGTATTTTGAGCTTGGGGCATGGTTTATATTTTGCGCTGGGTGGTTATGCATTTGGCATGTACTTGACACGCGAAACTGCTGGCGATGGCTTGCCTGATTTTATGCGTTTTTTGAGCTGGACTGAGATGCCATGGTATTGGGCCGGCACGCAGCATTTTTGGTGGGCGATGGCATTGGTGGTTTTGGTGCCAGGTGTGATTGCCTTTATCTTTGGTTTTTTTGCTTTCCGCTCAAAGATCAAAGGTGTTTATTTTTCTATCATCACTCAGGCCATGGTCTATGCCGCCGCCCTGCTATTCTTCCGTAACGAAACAGGATTTGGTGGCAATAATGGCTTCACGGGCTTTACCACGCTTCTAGGCTACGACATTACTGCCGCCTCAACCCGTTCTATGCTGTGTTTTGTTACCGCCTTGGCATTACTCCTCTCTTACATGGGTCTGCGTTATTTAATGAACCAGCCTTATGGACGCGTATTGGGTGCGATTCGCGATAGCGAAAACCGCTTGCAGTATTTAGGCTATCGCACGCTGTGGTACAAGCTCTCCGCTTGGGTATTGTCCGCCGTCATTGCTGGTATCGCAGGTGCGCTCTATGTGCCGCAAGTCGGTATTATCAATCCAAGTGAGATGAACCCTGTGAACTCAATTGAGATGGCCGTTTGGGTAGCCACTGGTGGTCGAGGCAGCTTGGTGGGTGCGATTTTGGGAACAGGTGTGGTGAATGCAGTAAAAACCTATTTCACGGTTGCCTATCCTGAGTTTTGGCTATTGATATTGGGCGGGCTGTTCGTTGTAGTCACCTTATTTTTGCCCAATGGCATCATGGGCTTGTTCGATCGCTTCAAGAAGGAGAAACAGTAATGCTAACTGATAAATCAACACCATCTGAGCAGTCGATCCATGAGTATGGGCGTACTCATGGTGGTACGGGTCGCAGCCACCCAAAGCCAGCAGGCGTCGATTTTAGCCATGGCATTGCGCTATATCTAGAAGAGGTGAGCGTTTGGTTTGACTCGTTTCGCGCACTCAACAATCTGTCGCTCTATATTGAGGAAGGTGAGCTGCGCTGTATCATCGGCCCCAATGGCGCGGGTAAAACCACGCTGATGGATGTCATCACTGGTAAAACTCGACCTACCGAAGGCAGTGTGTTTTTTGGTCAAACGCATAATCTTGCCAGCCTATCTACCGAAGAAATCGCTGAAGCGGGTATCGGGCGTAAGTTTCAAAAACCCACCGTGTTCGAAAATTTTACGGTAATGGATAATTTGCTACTTGCTGCGCCAAAAGACAAGCGCGTGGTCAAAAGCTTGTTCAACAAACTCGATGCCAATACGCGCGATACACTCGATGCGACCCTTGAGCAAATCCGCTTGACGGACAAAATCAATAAGCCAGCAGGCTTACTCTCTCATGGTCAAAAACAATGGCTAGAGATTGGTATGCTGTTGATGCAAAGCCCCAAGCTCATTTTGCTCGATGAGCCTGTGGCAGGTATGACCGATGCCGAAACTGAGCATACTGCCGAGCTGTGCCTGCGCCTCAAACAGAACCATACCTTAGTGGTGGTCGAGCATGACATGACTTTTATCGATGCTATCAGTGAAAAAGTCACGGTATTGGCTCAAGGGGCGATATTGGCCGAAGGCACCTTGGCGGAAGTGCAAGCCAATGAAGCGGTGATTGAGTCCTATTTAGGTCGATAGTTGGACAATGATTCAATACATCATTAGCCCATAAACCGCGAAGCTATGCAAATGCCAAGCTATGCAAATGCGAAACCCTGAAAATATTAAAAATCATTGAAAGATTAGGAGACCGTCATGTTACAAGTCAATGGTATCAATCAATATTACGGCGGCAGTCATATTTTACGAGATGTCTCGTTTACAGCGCCTGTAGGCGCGTGCAGTGTGGTACTTGGACGTAATGGCGTGGGCAAAACCACGTTACTCAAATGCCTGATGGGGATATTACCGATCAAATCAGGACAAATTTTGCTCAATGACCAAGACATCAGCAAACTCTCACCTGAGCAGCGCGTGCGAGCAGGTTTGGCTTATGTGCCGCAAGGTCGCGATATCTTTTCAACACTGACGGTAGAAGAAAATATCTTGATCGGTATGGCAAAGTTTTCACGCAGTAAGGCCAAGCAAGTACCCAAGCATTTATATGATATTTTTCCAGTGCTTGACGAGATGAAACATCGTCGCGGTGGTGATCTGTCTGGCGGTCAGCAGCAGCAGCTTGCCATTGCTCGTGCGCTCGCCTCCGAGCCGTCAGTACTGATTTTGGATGAGCCGACCGAAGGTATTCAGCCATCTATTATCAAAGATATCGGCCGTGTGCTTCGCGACTTGGCTGACAAAGGGGACATGGCCATTGTACTGGTCGAGCAGTTCTATGAATTTGCTGAAGAGCTGGCTGACAACTACACCGTATTATCACGCGGTAAGGTCGTGTCTCAAGGTGCAGGCGATACGATGGTTGAAAACAAAGTACAGGATCTAGTCGCCATCTAGCTGCATTTACTTAACCGCATTTATTTATGAGCACTTGGTAGTGACCACTTAAAAACGATAGAGATCACATTTTTATCTTAAATTGTTAGCTACCAAGATTATATATCATCACGAAAATTCACCCTCATTCAAGTCAATTTTTTACCTTACTTTTTATCTTTTTTGACTCTCAGCCTAGACATTCTGCACTACCTCAAAAACTTAAATTGCCAATAACCTATGATTGGGTTGGAGCAATTATGTATGCTGGGCGCATGAAATTTGCTATTATAGTCAGCACTTTATTATCAATATTATGACACCCTTATGATGATTCACCCTCAGTACGATCCTGTCGCCTTGGCACTTGGGCCAGTCGAAGTCCATTGGTATGGGCTGATGTATTTACTGGCATTTGCTGCCGCTTACGGTCTGGCATGGTATCGCAGCACCAAGCGTGAGGGCTGGACGACAGACATGGTCTCTGATCTCGTGTTCTTTGGCGCACTGGGCGTCATCTTGGGTGGTCGTGTCGGTTACGTGTTGTTTTATCAATTTGGTGAGTTGCTACAAAATCCTGCCTACCTCTTCAAGGTTTGGGAAGGCGGCATGTCATTCCATGGTGGCCTGATTGGTGTCATGCTAGGGATGCTGTACTTTGCTCGCAAATATAAAAAGACCCCGTTTCAAGTACTCGATTTTATCGTGCCTTGCGTCCCGACAGGCTTGTTGTTTGGTCGCATTGGTAATTATATCAATGGCGAGCTATGGGGCCGTGTCTCTGATGGTGGCTACAATTGGCTCACCTATTTCCCCCAAGCGGCTGGCTTTGATATGCAGCAGCTACAAGCCAATCCTGCGCTACAAGAGGTGATGACTGAGGTCAATGGTCAGTATTTATTGCCTCGTCACCCATCACAACTGTATGAAGCCTTTGCCGAAGGTCTGCTGCTATTTTTATTCCTTTGGTGGTACTCATCAAAACCTCGTCCGCATATGGCAGTGACTGGTGTCTTTATGCTCGGCTATGGCTTGAGCCGCTTCATCATTGAGTTCTTCCGTCAGCCAGACGTTGACCAAGGGTTTATTTTGTTAGGCTGGGTGACCAAAGGGCAAATATTGAGCACGCCGATGATTATTATCGGTCTATTCTTGATCGGTTACGCCTATAAGCGTGGCATCTACGATTGGGGTAAGCATGCCGCTTACTAAGGTGTCAAGCAATGATTGAACCCATAGAACATTATGCTGTGTTAACACGATACATGCCTTTTATTAAGCTAATTTCTATGTTGGAAGAAGGCTTCTTTATTCCTAAAGCGAATCTTTTCAGCGACAAATGGGAAGGCGGTTTACACTTATTTAATGGTAAAGAAGATCCGTTTTTAACCAAAGAAGAACTTAAAACTGCCAAAGATTGGATTTACGTAAGTTGCTGGTATGCAGATGAACCAGAGACACACGCCATGTGGAACTCTTACGGAAACTCAGATAACGCTGTAGCAATACAGACAACACAATATGATTTCAAAGCCGCTTATCATGGCTCAAAAATAGATCCAATGTGTTCTTATGTTGGTAAAGTTAAATATCATATGCCAGCGAGCGCCCCAGAGCTTTATGATAATCAAAGTATTCGACCTTGGCTTGGAAACAATAATAATGATTCGAAAGATCCAAAAACTACGTATCCTCGTTTCTATTTATTTCACAAGCATCATGCTTTTTCTTTTGAAAAAGAAGCAAGATTTTTATTGATTGACAATGATGCTACAGTGGCAAAAAGCAATGACAAGCTTGGCATTCATCTTTCGGCTAAGCATAGTAGAGAAATGATTAAGAAAATTATATTACATCCTAACTGTTCGGACTGGTTCGAAAATACCATTCGTAAGCTTGTTAAAGACACATACAAACTAGATATTCCAATCTGTAAATCATCGTTAGTTGGTCATAAAAATTAATCTAGTTGAACGTTAAAACCTTTTAAATATTATTGAAGTTAAAAAATATGATGAATAGTAACAACGAGCAAGCGTATCTTGATTTGCTGCGCCACGTCTTAGACAACGGCACTGCAAAAGGTGATCGTACTGGTACAGGTACGCTGAGTCATTTTGGCGCGCAGCTGCGTTTTGACTTATCGGCAGGTTTTCCATTATTGACGACCAAAAAAGTCCACTTTAAGTCCATTGCTTATGAGCTACTATGGTTTTTGAGTGGCAGCACCCATGTTCAATATTTGCAGGACCATGGCGTGCGTATCTGGAATGAGTGGGCGACAGCGGAGCAAACCGCACGTTTCAATCGTCCTGAAGGTGAGCTGGGCCCTGTCTACGGTCATCAATGGCGTAACTATGGTGCAAGTAAAGACGCGGACGGCAGCTACAACGATGATGGTGTCGATCAAATCGCACAGGTCGTTGAGCAAATCAAAACCAACCCCAACTCGCGCCGCTTGATTGTTTCTGGCTGGAATCCAGGGGAGGCGGAGCAAGTGGCACTACCCCCGTGTCATACACTGTTTCAGTTTTTTGTGGCGGATGGTAAGCTCTCCTGCCAGCTGTATCAACGTTCGGCTGATCTTTTCCTAGGTGTGCCCTTTAACATTGCCAGTTATGCGTTATTGACGCATATGGTCGCGCAGGTTTGCGGCCTAGAAGTTGGTGAATTTGTTTGGACAGGTGGTGATTGCCACATTTACCAAAACCACCGCGAGCAGGCTGAGCTACAACTGACACGTTCGCTATATACACCGCCAACATTGACCCTGAACCCAGAGGTGAAAGATATTTTTGCCTTTGAATACGACGATATTAGTGTCAATAACTATGAGTCTCATCCGACCATCAAAGCCAAAGTTGCCGTTTAAAATACGTCTTGTGCACGATAATAAATAAGACGGTGATTTAAAAATATAGATGTTTAAAAATATAGATGTTTAAAAATATAATAGAAAGGACCCATTATGAGCTATGCCCACACTGAAGTTGCCCAAATCGCCGCCATAAGTAGCAATCGCTGTATCGGTAAAAACAACGAGCTGCCGTGGCATATCTCACAAGACCTGCAGCACTTTAAACAATTGACCACACGTGACCCGCAAAACAGCGCCTCGAGTAGCGATATGCAAGGCATCGTCATCATGGGTCGCAAGACATTTGAATCGATGGGTAGCAAGCCATTACCAAAACGTGTGAACTTCATTGTCTCCACTCAGATGGACTATGCAGAACAGCAAGGACTGGTCGGACATGAATACGCGCATGTGGTGCATAATTTAGATGATGCCCTCACTCATGCCGCAAGTTTGGCACATGGGCTACATCTGGAGACGATCTGGGTGATTGGCGGTGAGCGTATATTCAATGATGCCATGATGTATACCGACCGCATTGAGCTGACCCATGTAGACACCGACATTACCGATGGTGATGCTTTTTATTCTGAGCTACCAGATCGCTTCAAAGTAGCAGAAGAATCTGAGCAAATGCACGATGAAAAAAGTGATTTGAGCTTCAAATTTACGACCTATAAAGTAGAGAAGACTGACTAATAGTAACTGACTAATAGTATTTGATTGACTCAAAAAAGGGCTGCCGCAAATAAATTAAATTATCTGCGGCAGCCCTTTTTTTGGACATTACCAAGTTAATGGTAGAAACAATAGATCAAGCTACTCATGTAATACTTTATAAACCGTCTTCGCCAGTACGGGTCCAATGCCTTGAACGCCTGCCAGTTCCTGCTGTGACGCGCCAAGCAATTGCTGCATACCGCCAAAGTGATTGAGCAAATCACGGCGGCGCTTTTCACCCAGACCTGGAATCACCTCAAGTACCGATGAGGAGCGGCGCTTGTCGCGTTTTTTACGATGGGCGGTGATCGCAAAACGATGCGCCTCATCGCGAATATGCATCAGTAAATGTAATGCTTTGCTATCCATGGGCAAATCTAATGGCTCATGATCCAAAAAGTGCAAGACTTCGAGTCCCGCCTTACGCCCTTCTCCTTTGGCAACACCAATAAGCAAGGTATCACCAAGAATACCCAATTCAACCAGCACTTCTTTTGCCATACTCAGCTGACCTTTACCACCATCAATCAGTAGTAAATCAGGCAACGGCTGCTTTTTATACCGCCTTGTCAGTACTTGCTTCATGGCTGCATAGTCATCGCCGCCTTGGATATCATGAATCGCATATTGACGGTAGTCACGCCTGCGCGCACCGCCTTGATCAAATACGACGCAGCTACCAATGGTCGCCTCGCCCATGGTATGAGAGATATCGAAACATTCAATGCGATCGACCGTTCTGTCTGTCACATCTGATAATACATCTTTTAGTGCGCCAAAGCGTGCGTGCAGCTCTAAATAATCACTAAGCTTAGTCTTTAGGGCATTGCTGGTATTGAGTGTTGCTAAGTCCAGCCACTCTGAGCGATGCTCACGCACATTGGTTTTGATGACTACTTTGCTGCCAAAATGCGTTGCTAGTGCTTCGCTTACTGCTACCTGATCAGGAATCTCATGGCTTAATATAATCTCTGCTGGCAGATCGTCCGTCACCTGAAAATAAAACGAGGTAATAAAAGCTGATAGGTTATCTGCTAGCGGCTCGCTACTGTCCACATCAGGGAAATAGTTTTTACCGCCTAACACGCGACCACCGCGCACGGTCAGCACGTTGACGCAAGTCATGCCCGCCTGACTGGCAATGGCTATCACATCTGCCTCACCTTGCACCGTGTAGACAGCTTGCCTTGCCTGCACTTCACGTAGCATCGACAATTGATCACGGTACAATACCGCCTTTTCAAAATCCAACGCTTCGGCAGCGCCTTCCATTTTCTCGATCAGCGTACTATGAATATCACTAGAGTCGCCCTTCAAAAAGCGAATGGTATTATTCACATCTTCCGCATACTCTTCTGGCGATACCAATCCGACACAGGGCGCACGGCAACGCTTAATCTGATACTCCAGACAAGGGCGCTGGCGCTGTTTAAAAAAGGTGTTGGTACATTGGCGCATTTGAAACATTTTTTGCATCAACACCAGCGTTTCTTTTGCTGCATGGGCGGATGGAAAGGGGCCAAAGAAACGACCTTTTTGATGATTGCCTTTACCGCGTCCATACGCCAAACGTGGATAAGGCTTATCCGCTGAGATAAACACGTATAGATACGACTTATCATCACGTAGCAAGACGTTATAAGGCGGGCGATACTCTTTAATTAAGTTCTGCTCGAGCAACAACGCCTCGGTCTCACTACGCGTGATAATGGTCTCAATATTATGAATCCGTGCCACCAGCGCCCGCGTTTTTGGATGATCGATCGTCTTGGCAAAGTAACTATTCACACGGCTCTTTAGCGACTTAGCTTTACCAACGTATAAAATATCGCCGTTTTTGCCCAGCATCTTATATACCCCTGGCAAATTAGGCAAGTTCTTGATCAGATGCTTAAGACGGGCTTTTTTGTCATCGACAGGACTCGATTCTGAGACAGTAACCATAGAATGTATTGCTCTTAAAAATCTTAGTAATACTGCTAGTTATGGGGCAGGAATCGTGGTTTTGCAAGCTGATTATTGCTTCGATAGCACGCACAAAAAAGCCAGCTTTATGCTGACTTCGTTTGTTCGGTTATATGCTAATTATCAATGGTCTAATGACGAAAGTTTGCCATTAATGCTGGAATACCTGGCAACATACCGACGATAGCCATCACGCCAGTCAGTACCACGAACATAATACCTGGTATGATCCATCGGCTCATTTTAGTCAAACTAGCACTGCGCTCTTTTGAGCCAATCAAGCCCAAATTATCAAGCAATAGCGTGAGTGACCAACCAAAAGCTGGATTCACCAAGGCAGAAGCAAACACCACAATAGCAGCAGACTGCGTGGTTTTACCTTCGCGCGTCATCTCCATGCCCGCCTCTAAGAGTGGGATAAACACCCCAACGATCAATGCGACACACATCACTGGTTGCCAAATGGCCAAATCCATTGGATAGCCCCAGACACCTGCGATAATACAGAACAAGGCGGTCAATAAAGCACCAGCAGGAATCGGACGTTTCGCAATCGCCGCAGGAACAATATAAGTACCCCAAGAGGACGCAAAGTTGGCACCGCCTAGCACAGAGCCAACTACCTGACGAAATGAAGCGCTGGTCATCGTATCATCGATGTCCATAAGTACTTTTTCAGTACGCTTAGGGTAGCTGATTTTTTGGAATACCTGATGACCCAAGAAATCTGGTGACCACATTGCCACGGCCAAAATAGCAAACGGCAATACCACAATGAAGCTTTCAATCGTCGGTAGCCCTAACATCCAACCTGTGTTCTCACCCCACCAGTACATTGGATTCATATGCGGTAGACCTGGTGCTGTTTTGAACGCAAAAGGTGCGCCCAATGCAAAAGCAAGACCGCCGCCTAATACGCAACTGAGCGGAACCGCAAGCCAGCGTTTTTGCCAATGCTCAAGCAATGCATATAGCAGGATAGTCGCCAGAATAATAAAGAAAGCAATGTGCGACATACCAATCCCTTCTGCCCAAGCAAAAAGGTTCTTAACCTGTGAGGTGGTTCCGATAAACCCTAAGTAAATCAACAGGCCACCGCATACGCCTTTACTTGTTAAATTGGCCAGTAAGCTTCCTCCTTTACTAATAGCGAGCAGCAGACCAAAAGCCCCAATCAGTAAGCCAAAAGCCATCGGATGACCACCTGCCGCAACGACAATGGGAATCAATGGAATAAGTGGCCCATGAGTACCAGCGAGGTTGGCTGTCGGTAGCAAAAAGCCTGAAAATAAGATAATAAAGAACGATACGATCAACAGCTCATAACGAACGTTTTCTAAAACAAACGCATCACCGAGGCCCAGTGGTCCTGCAAAGGTTGCCGCAATCGCACCCACCATGACCACTTTACCAATCGTCGCTGCCATCGCAGGGATAGTATCTTCATACTCAAAACGATAATCACGAAATGGTAAATTGGGACGCCAGCGTTTTGGCTGCATGATTTGCAATTCGTGGTTAAGATAGGCATCTCGACTGTCGAAGCTTGAGCTTGGCTTATGCAAATCTATATAACTGCCTTGCAATTCGCTGTCTTGATTGGCTGGGTTTGGTCGCGGCGTATTAGGCCCTGAAGATGAGGCCTGAATGTTACTCATCACATTTCCTTGTGTTGATTAGGTTTTGATTGAATACTTTTTTGGTTTGGCGTTAGCTAAATGACCAATCGGTCATGATAAGCAGAAAACCATTGTATGTTAAGGCATAAGGAAATGCGAATTTAAGATGAATTAAAAAGACTACATGTATCGTTATAAAAAATAAATGAAAGTTTTCATTGGATACAATAATAAACTTAATAGGAAACTATTGGGAATAAACAGCGCTAATCTGGACACAAAATTAAATTGAAGGCCAATTTTCTTAAGAATAAGTGACATCTGAACATTTTTTATCATATAACTAAATACTAAAGATACTTATACTAAATATTGCTTTGCGATAACTATAAAGACTATCTTAATTACGCTTTAAAACTAGCGGGCGCAGTCATTTTTAACTATGATAAATGTCTTTGTCGTTTATCATCTAATAGCAAGCACTAAAAAACAGCGCTACCCATATCACTGAAAAATCAATAAAAGCAACAGGATAGATTTATGAGTGTACTACCCAGCAATTTTGAGACTTTGAAGCGTCGAGCCAAGCAAAGTATCATGCCGCTACTGACCCCGCATCTTTTAAAGCTGCGACTCAATACTTACGCGCCCTATATCGGTGCAGGCATCAAAATCGATCACATCAGCCTCGATCAGGGATTGTGTGTGGTCAGCATGGGACTGACCACTCTCAATAAAAATATCGTCGGTACACAATTTGGTGGTAGCTTATATTCCATGGTAGATCCCTTCTATATGCTCATGTTGATGCATCAGCTGGGTAGCAACTATGTGGTCTGGGACAAAAGCTCAAATATTGATTTTATCGCACCGGGTAATAGTAAAGTCACCGCACGAATGAAAATACCTAGCACTGAGGTGATTACCATTCAAGAGTTGGCAAAAGACGGTGAACCGGTGTTTCGGGAATACAAAGTCGATATCGTCGATGACCAGCAAAAGCTCATCGCCACTGTCACCAAAACGCTATATATCAGACTACGCAAATACAGTAAATCTAAAGAGCAAACCAGCCGAATTGAAATGCTTGATAGCTAATAACGGGCAAATATAGTTATGCCTATACATGGTCAAACTAGAGTATAAGTAGTGAGTATCCAGATATCAGAGAACATATTTTAGTCAAGCGCACTTAAATTGATAAGCGCGCACATACAAAAACCCCAATCCAGCATTCGCATAGATTGGGGTTTTGTCTTTTTTGGTATGGCCCGCTTATTTATAAATAAACCTATGAATAAGGGCTTGTATCTACTATCACCTTGTTTTGAGTCGATTCTAAAACAACACGATCAACTCAAAACGGCAAACTTGTGCTTAAATACCAGGTGCAGTATCAACGGCATCAGGCACACCAGCGTCAGTCTTTTTCTGAGCTGGACGTGGCGCAAGTTTTTCGCGGATACGTGCTGATTTACCAGAACGCTCACGTAAGTAGTACAGTTTCGCACGGCGAACAGCACCGCGGCGTTTCACTTCAATGCTATCGATCAGTGGTGAGTGCAGCTGGAATGCACGCTCAACACCAACGCCGCTTGAGATTTTACGTACGGTAAACGCTGAGTTTAGACCACGGTTACGCTTAGCAATTACAACGCCTTCAAAAGCCTGTAAACGCTCACGCTCACCTTCACGTACTTTTACTTGTACCACAACGGTATCGCCGGGGGCAAAGTTTGGGTGTTCACGCAATTGAGCGTTTTCGATGACCTGAACCAATGGGTGCTTGTTGCTCATGAGAGTTATCTCCTCACATTAGATAATAGAGGCTTGACGCATATCACCTGTTTGTAATAATTAATTGTATCTCTTTATAATAAGACACAACGTAAATGGGTTATAACCAACGGCCACAATATGATGACTCGTTTTATTATTGCTCAAAATTCTGTTTGTTAACTGTTTATCAGGCTTAATGACAATAAAGCTTGATTTTAACACTCTACTTTTTATCTGCTTTTGCTAGTGCTTTAAGCCACTTTGCCTGCTCTGCCGTTGGAATAAACGCTTGCCATAAGTCTGGACGACGCGCTTGCGTACGACTGACTTGCTGAGCAAAACGCCACTTGGCGATATTGGCATGGTGTCCTGACAGTAACACTTCAGGAACCGCCATACCCGCAAACTCATGCGGCTTGGTATAGTGTGGACAATCAAGCAAGCCATCGACAAACGAGTCTTGCTCTGCTGACTTGTCATCCCCCATGATATCGGGCAGACGACGTATCACACTATCCATCAGCACCATCGCTGGTAGCTCACCACCAGTCAACACATAATCGCCCAATGATACTTCCATATCGACGTACTGTGACAGCAGACGCTCATCAATACCTTCATAACGACCGCATAATAAAATCATGCCATCGTAATCCGTCATACCGACGACGCTACTCTCACTAAGCGTTTGCCCTTGCGGTGACATATAAATCACCGGACAGTGCTCACTATCGACACGGCAGCCATACTGACTGGCACGCAAGCGTGCATCCTCAATGGCTTTCGATAATGGCTCAGCCATCATCACCATCCCAGGACCGCCACCATAGGGGCGCTCGTCAATACGGCGATAGTTATCAGTGGTATAATCACGTGGATTAATGCATTCAATCGTTACTTGCTCTTGAGTCACTGCCCGTCCCGTGATTCCAAACTCACGAATCGTGGCAAACATCTCAGGAAAAATACTAATAACGGCAAAATACATCTGATGTCTACTTGCATTGAGACTAAAACAATCGGTGTGACTATTAATAAATTCTGACTAAAAAGCCAGAAGCGATATCACCAAAGGCAATATTAATAATCACTTGGCCATGCCACAAGTACGGTTTTTTCAGTCGTATCGACTTCTATCACCGTTTGCTTATGCCATGGAATTAAGCGCTCTTCATTGTCCAAACTGTCTGAATTTGCTGCCACGCGCATGATGTCGTGGGCACCAGTTTCAAACATTTCAGTGATATTGCCTAGATACTCGTTCTGCTCGTTTGTCACGCGCATACCGACCAAATCCGACCAATAATATTCGTCTTCAGCTGTTTCAGGCAAAACGTTTTGTTCAACCCAAACGGTCACACCGTTCATGGTTTCAGCAACATTGCGATCAGGAATTTGCTCAAATTGAGCCACAAGTCCTGTGCCTTGCTCACGCCACGCTTTTACAGTCAAAGGTTTCATACCAGTGGCAGTTTTCATCCACCACGGCTTCATATCAAATATTGCTGTACGATCATCCGTATCACTAAATACCCAAAGCCAACCTTTGATGCCATAAGGCTTCTTGAGTTGACCAATTTTCATGAGATCACTAGCGTTTGGAGTGGATGACATAGCAGCTAACCTAACAATGATTAAAACAGCAATTACAAAAGCAATTGTGTCAAAAGCGATAAACAGTTAATGGCGCACCCTGGTTAGACCAGTTACGCTATGTGTTCTAAAGTCTACTGAATCAGCTTGTAATAAGACTACGAGCGGCTCAATAACAACGGAAACTTAAGCAGTTGCTTCAGTTTGTGCTGCAGACTTGTTGTAAGCTTTTGCTAATGAAGCAACGCGATCTGAAGGTTGTGCACCTTTTGCGATCCACGCATTGTACGCTTCCATGTTTAGGCGTACTGCTTCTTCAGACTCTTTAGCGAGTGGGTTAAAAAAGCCGATGTTTTCAATATAGCGACCGTCACGCGCGCGGCGTTGATCAGCAACAACTACTTGATAAAATGGGCGTTTCTTGGCACCGCCCCGTGCTAAACGAATAACAACCATGTGAATTCTCTCTTTCGCAGGTATACCAAAAAGGGCATAATTATATCACAGTCTTTATTTGTTGAAAACATAAACTGTGCTTATTTAATTATTTATTAACAATAGCTTAAATACCCGTCTATGTAAAACATAATCTAGTATAACCTTGCGTTTTATACAATTATTAAGGACGATCTATTTTAATCAGTTAGTAAAATATACCGCGCTTTAGATTTGTTATTATTAAAATATTGGAGAGGCACATAACAAACTGCTTAAATGAATAGCGTCACAGTAAGATTCATCGATTATGCTATTCTATGGTGTGTTGAAGTAGACTGGCACACCCTACTCTCAGCCGCCATGTTTAGAAATACCCCGCTCTTTCTCCAAAATACAATTGCGGCTTAACTCAAAACCAAATTTAATCAGACATTTTCTTAATCTGCTGGATTTATATGATTACTCCAAACCCAAAGCCCCGTCGCAAAGGTTGGCTGCCACGTTCTTATTCCAATACTTGGCTGACAACCTTGATGGTTGCCTTTATCGTTCTGATCAGCGTCAGTTTGTCGATTTTGTTTTTTTGGCGCAGTCTGTATCTGCCAGAACTCAAAAACCATGCGCGTTATTTGACAAGTGAGCTGCGATTAATCAATAGTGTAAATAAAGACTGGCAATATCGTCCTGATATCCGCCAATGGGTGTATCAACATTCTCATGTCGTGGTGGTGAACAACCCCAGTGACTTTCCAGAGGTGGCTGACAAAGCATTTGTGAGCTTCTTTACTGATGTACTTCAGTATGAGATTGGTGCACAGCTGGGTCGACCTGTCGAAGTTTATTTCAAGTTCAAACCAACACCGCAGCTTTGGGTACAAGACAGCCGCGATGACAGTTTCTGGATTCGTGAGCCAGTAGTTTATTACTCGCAGTACAGCCCAACATTGCTCATATTGTTTTTGATTGGATTGCCTATCTTATCGCTGCTAACGATTATTTTGTTAGCTAGGCAATTGAACCGCCCTTTACGTTATCTACAACGTGCAGCGACTAACTATATTCGTCTGGGTCATGCGACCACACTGCCAACGCAAAAAGGCCCTACCGAGATACGTCAAGTAAATATGGCTTTCAACCGTCTATTTACAACATTAAATCAAGCCCAAAAAGAGCGAACCATCATGCTCGCTGGTATCTCACATGACCTGAGGACACCATTAACTCGTATGCGTTTGACTGCTGAGATGCTACCAGATGATTTTTTTCGTGAAGGGCTAATTTACGACATTGAGGATATGGATGCGATTTTGGAGCAGTTCATCTCATTTATGAAAGACGGCTCCGATGAGCCAGTTAGCTTGACCAATTTGGACACGATATTTAATGAGATCATGGTGCAGTTCGCACCCATGAAGTTCGTTTATCAATCAGAGTGTCACAAGGTCATTCCTGTACGCCCCTTATCCATCAAGCGTCTCATCATCAACCTGATCAATAACGCCAATCGTTATGGCAAACCGCCGATTTATCTATCAGCCACGGTGATACCAACATTTATAGAAACGGTTGAAGAAGAAGATAGCGATGTCGTCAGTGAGAACGTTGTCAATAAAGAAGCACAAGAGCAACTGATGATTTGTGTGCGTGACTGCGGTGACGGTGTGGCAGAGGATCAATTGGAGCGTATCATGCAGCCGTTTGAGCGTGGCGAGACTGCCCGTACTACCCAAGGTAGTGGCCTAGGACTGGCAATCGTAGACCGCATTGCACGACTACATCATGGTACCGTTGAAGCCATCAATCACCCCGATGGTGGGCTGCAAGTATGTGTCCGCCTCCCCCTACTCTCCAAGGTGGCTGGAGACCACATTGTAGCAGCCGATACAGGTGACAACGCTGCAGTCGAAAAGGTTACACAAGATAAAGAAGAGCCATAGATCTATGGCTCAAACAAACGTCGCGGCAATCAATCTTTGCTACCGATAATCGGGGGAATATATTCAGCACTGTTTGTGAATGCCAATGGCTGAGTGATTTCTTCTTTAGCAGCCTTCAATGTCTCGGTCGTTGATGGTTGCTTTAGAAATAAGTAATAGCCCAGTGTAACTGCATTTAATAGCACTAAGCCACCAAATAAATACGGCATTCCCCTTTCTCCTATATTATTAAACCCACTCAGAGCCAGCCACTATAGATACATCACCTGAATAGCGTAGCTACCATCAAGTGACATTAACTATTACGCTTTGAGTATCATAACTCGTCATGGCTAGTTAGCATCAAAATCACGCTCACTTTTTTCTTGCGTCAATTCATCGGCAGCCAAAATCTGTGTCAGCGGCTTGATAGGCCATGTCATCACAAACCTAGCGCCTCCTAGTGAATGACTCTCATCTACTTTCATACTTCCATTGAACCAAAAGGCAATACGCGAAACAATCGACAACCCTAGACCATAGCCACCTGAGGCTCGTGTTCGGCTATCATCTAAGCGTGAGAACGGTATAAACACTTTTTCACGATCCGCCTCAGGGATACCATGCCCGTCATCCTCCACGCTCACAAATGCATTCTTTTTCTTAACGCCCGCACTAATGATAATCGTGGTTTCAGCATAACGTAGGGCATTGCCTGCCAAGTTCTGAATCACGCGGTGCAAATAGCGACGATCGGCAATTGCGGTCACCTTTGCATTTGGCAAGTTGGTGACTATCTTAATCGGCTTACCTAACGCATTGGTTTCACGTTCGATTTGCTCAAGCAGCTCTCTGAGATTCACAGGCTCCAAGTCGAGCTTCGGTGAGCCTTCTTCTAGCTTGGCATAGGTCAAAATCTCATCAATCAACCCATTTAGCGACTCAATATCTTCATCAATATAGTCACGCTGCATAAAACGTGAGTCTTCATCATCAGTATCAGCCAACATGTCTACGGCAAATCGAATACGTGCCACTGGTGTACGAAGCTCATGAGATACAGCGCGCGTAAGCTCTCGCTGCGACTCAATCAAACGCTTGATATGTGAGGTCATGGCATTAAAAGTCGCTGACAAACGGGCAATTTCGTCTTGTCCAATGACCTGTACTTGGATATCAAGGTTGCCTTTACTCACCTCATTAACACCCACCTGAATCAGCTGTAGCTTACGCTCAAGCGGGAAAATAAGCGCATAAACGCCCAAACTGATTAAGAACATACTAATAAGGATCATGCTAATAATCAAATTCAGCGGAAACCAGTTGAACAGCGGCACAGGCCCTATCAAAATGGCCATATCATTAATCTCAGAAGGCACTACCACTCTGATAGAGGAGTTACTCGTACTGCTATTGGTATCCTGCAAAGAGATGACGACTTCATCACGGCGTAAACGTGACATCTGATCTGTATCTAAATCAAGCGTATTGACTGGTACAAACGCCAACGGAAAAGAAAACTTCTCCTCAAGTTCAGCCAAGCGTGCTCGTTTATCAGACAAGGTGACTTCATAAGACAAGTCATCCAGCAAGAAGACAGCAATTGCTCTGACTTGCTGCTCCGTGACTTCCGATATTCGCGCTGTTAAGACATTTTCATTGTCTGGTAGTCGGTAATAGACATCTGCATACACAGGCTGTTCGACATAACGCACAACGGTATTGTCATTTTCAAAACGTCTCAGCTCGCTTGCGGTAAAATCTATGTCATCGATGGGTATGATTTTAAAATTTGCCCCGAACAAACTACTTGCATCAGACAGCCAATATTCACGCTCTTCTTCACTATCTTGGTGAGAGATACCCTCACTCACTAGATGAAAAGCGCCCATTGCCATGTTTTCACGATAGGACTGTACACGCTCCTTATTGATAGTACCCATCAATAACTGCGCAAACAGTGCCACACACAAACAAACGATGAGTAGTCCAGCATAGATACGAACGAAAATACTGTGTTTTAAAGAAGAAACTAATGACATACGTGCCGTGACCAACTTAATGAATAGAAGCTGCTGATATCTTATAGCCTATGAGCACTGCTATATTACTAATATCAAGCTCTGTAGAATAGAATGATTAAACGCCAAATAATATACTCAAGTTCATATACCACTATATGCCAAAAAAACGTACACATAGTTTATGTATTTAATCAGCGTCTATAATAATTGCTTAATTAAACCACATAACACCGCATTTAAGTTTAAAAATTAAAATTTAGCCACAAAAAAACCAGCATAATGGCTGGTTTTTTTTGTGAAGTGATTCTCAATATTTCGTGATTATATGAATCAGTTCGACCTAGTTACCCTCTTTCACAAACAGGTAGCCTTTACTACGTACTGTTTTGATACGTTTTGGGTTCTCTGGATCATCACCGATTTTCGGACGAATACGTGAGATACGCACATCAATTGAGCGATCTTGTCCATCATATTCAATACCGCGTAGACGCTCAAAAATATCTTCACGAGACAAAATACGACCAGCGTTAGACGCAAGCAACCACAATAAATCGTACTCAGCACTGGTGAAGTCAACCAATTCATCGCCTAGATGGACTGAACGACCGCCATTATCAATAACCAGTTCGCCAAACTCTAGACGCTGTGGCACATCTTCTGATGGTGCATTTTCTGAACGGCGTAATAGTGCACGAATACGAGCAAGTAATACACGAGGCTGAGCGGGCTTAGTGACATAGTCATCTGCACCCATCTCAAGACCCAGTACTTGATCCATATCTTCAGTACGCGCGGTCAACATTAAAATTGGGTTTTGATAGTGTGGACGCACTTCACGGCAAACCGTTAATCCATCGCTACCAGGAAGCATGACATCAAGTACGACCATATCTGGCTGCTCATTGACGATGCGGCGAATAGCACGGTTACCATCAGTTTCAATTGCCACTTCTAAACCATTCTTTACCAAGTAATCTTGAGTCAGCATGGCCAGGCGCTCATCATCTTCAACAATCAAGATTCGGGGGGTGTTGTCTTCTTCAGTCGTTGTCATTGTTATATCCTCTAATACATCTAGTTTAAAAGCAGTAAAAGTAAGAGCGGTAAAATTAATAGCACCATAAAGTGGCACAATTGATGTTCGTATAGCTGTTACCAACTTAGCAGCACAGTATACTATTAAACCTATCGCTTCCCATACTATAGCTGATGGCCGTTAACAAAACCTATAAACTATACCTAATAAAACTTTAGTTTACGTCCAAGAATAAAGCGATTTAGCCTCTACTGGCTAACCGTTTTATTCTGATTTTCCAATCACTGCCTAAATACATATAAATTGTCAAAATGAGTGATACATTACGCTTACATGCGCTCAATCATCACTCCCTATTTACAATGTTTCATTGTCTAATATAACGACATATTACAATGGTCGCCAGTCACTTTTGGACAAATTCTCATATTATTTTATGTGACAATGGATGAGTGGTTATATTTTAAAGAAGACATGAATGAATGATGGATTCATCTATTTAAATTTAGTGAATTTAGCTTAAAAAAGACTGACAATAAAAAACCCATAAGCACAAAAAAACAGTCCATAAAGGACTGTCTTATTGTTGCTTGAGGATCCAAGCTAAAAATATCTAACCACAACTCTGCTTTACGCGCGGTTTTTGTACTTGCGAATAGTTTGTAATTGTCCAACCGACTCTGCAAGCGACGCTAAAGCTGCATTGGTTTGTAGTGTATCAGACTGATTGACCAGCATTTGCTCTGCTTTTTTGCGTGCTTCAACGATTTTACTTTCGTCAAGATTGTGCGCACGCATAGCGGTATCAGCCAATACAGTTACCATTTTTGGTTGTACTTCTAGTACACCACCTGAAACATAAATGACTTCTTCTTCACCGTTTGCTTTTTGCACTCGCATTGCACCCGGTTTTAGCAAAGTAATCAGCGGTGTGTGACCTGGCAATACACCAATCTCGCCTTCGGTACCAGTAGCTATTAACATGCTAATTTCGCCTGAATACAACTCTTCACGAGCACTTACGACGCGACATTGTAACGTTGCCATACTTAACTCCTTACCATCAAAGCGCAATCAAAAAACAGTAAACACTGCGATGCGTTACTAAAGAGTAGATATAAAATTTATATTATACCTACTCATTAACTCATGCTCATACAACTTACGCTGCAGAAGACTTCATTTTTTCAGCTTTGGCAACAACTTCATCGATGCTACCAGCCATATAGAATGCTTGTTCTGGCAGGTCATCATACTCACCTGCGATGATTGCTTTAAAGCTAGCAATGGTATCGCGTAGTGGTACGTATTTACCAGGTGCACCCGTAAAGACTTCAGCGACGTGGAATGGCTGAGACAAGAAGCGCTGAATCTTACGAGCGCGATAAACAACCAATTTATCTTCTTCTGATAGCTCATCCATACCCAAGATAGCAATGATGTCTTTAAGCTCTTTATAACGCTGCAATACTTCCTGAACACCACGAGCAACGTTGTAATGCTCTTCACCGATCACTTGTGGGTCTAGCTGACGCGACGTCGAATCGAGTGGATCAACCGCAGGGTAGATACCCTGTGATGCGATATCACGGCTTAGTACGACCGTTGCATCCAAGTGAGCAAACGTTGTAGCAGGTGATGGATCGGTCAAATCATCCGCAGGTACGTATACCGCCTGAACTGAAGTAATCGAACCTGACTGTGTTGACGTAATACGTTCTTGTAGTAAGCCCATCTCTTCAGCGAGTGTTGGCTGATAACCAACCGCTGACGGCATACGGCCAAGTAGTGCTGATACTTCTGTACCCGCTAGTGTATAGCGGTAGATGTTATCAACAAACAACAGTACATCACGACCTTTACCAGTAACAGGATCTTTGGTATCACGGAAGTACTCAGCCATGGTCAAACCAGACAGTGCAACGCGTAAACGGTTACCTGGTGGCTCATTCATCTGGCCATATACCATTGCTACTTTAGACTTACTAAAGTCTTCAGTGTTTACAACGCCAGCTTCCTGCATTTCATGATAGAAATCGTTACCCTCACGAGTACGCTCACCAACACCAGCAAATACTGATAAACCTTCATGTTTTAGAGCGATGTTGTTGATCAACTCCATCATGTTAACGGTTTTACCAACACCAGCACCACCGAACAGACCAACTTTACCACCTTTAGCAAACGGGCAAAGTAGATCAATAACTTTGATACCCGTCTCTAGTAGCTCAGTGCTGTTTGATTGTTCAGCATAACTTGGTGCTTCACGGTGGATAGACCATTTATCGTCAGCAGTAACAGGACCTTCTTCATCGATAGGACGACCAAGAACATCCATGATGCGACCTAGCGTACCAGTACCAACAGGCACAGAAATCGGTGCACCAGTATTAGTAACAGGTAGGTTACGCTTTAAACCTTCGGTTGAACCCATTGCAATAGTACGTACGATACCATCACCTAGTTGTTGCTGTACTTCTAGGGTGGTTTCGGTACCATCTACTTGTAAGGCATCAAAAATTTGAGGAACTTCATTACGGTTGAACTCAACGTCAAGAACCGCGCCAATAATCTGTACAATACGACCGCTACTCATTGCGTTCTCCTTGAACTTCTATATATAGGTGTAGTCAATTATGAAACAGCAGCAGCACCGCCAACGATTTCCGAGATTTCTCGGGTAATCGCCGCTTGACGCAGCTTGTTATAAACCAACTGTAAATCGTTAATAAGGTCACCAGCATTATCTGTTGCCGCTTTCATCGCGACCATACGTGAAGACTGCTCAGAGGCAATGTTTTCCATTACCGCTTGATAAACAATCGACTCGATATAGCGACCAAGCAATTCATCAATCAACGTCTTGATGTCAGGCTCGTAGATATAATCCCAGCTAAGTTCTGTCTGTAGACCACTGTCTTCATCATCAAATGACTGCTCTGGTAGAGGCACCAACTGATTAACCGTTGGCTTCTGAGTCATCGCATTGACGAATCGGTTGTAGGCGACATAAATACGGTCAAGTTTACCGTTACTGTAGTCCTCAAGCATGGCTTGAACCGGTGCATTTAATTGCTCAAACGTTGGTTTGTCACCATAATCGGTCACAGCCGATGTAACATTACCACCAAAGTTTTTGAAGAAGCTGACACCTTTGGCACCGATGACTGCAAACTCAGCTTGTACTGACTGATCTTGATAATCTTGGATACTTTTAGTTAAAGCTTTGAATAAGTTAATATTCAAACCACCCGCTAGGCCACGGTCAGAGGTGATGACAATATAGCCAACCTTATTGACTGGACGCGATACCATATACGGATGTTTGTAGTCTGATGAGGCATGCACCAAATGTGAAATAACCCGGCGCATACTATCAGCATACGGGCGACCCACTTCCATGCGCTCTTGAGCACGGCGCATCTTACTCGCTGCTACCATTTGCATGGCACGAGTAATTTTTTGGGTGCTTTTAATACTGGTGACTTTGGCACGTATCTCTTTTAAGCTTGCCATAATGATTCCAATATAAGAGGGTTAAAAAGCATTGGCGCATGCAACAATCATTTGATATACAACATCACTTTTATAGAATAATATTTTATATCTTGTGGCATTACGCGATCTAATACCGATCATGGTTAAGACAGTGGCGCCAATATCTAGTCAGACAACGCACCACTTTTCAAACGACAGTCATAACCACTTCGGCTTAACCCATTAAATTAATAACTGTGATTTTGTTTAAAGGTCTCTAACGCTGACTTTAAACGACCTGCGATATCATCATTGTAGTTCGCAGTGTCATCAATCTCACGCATCAATTCACTTTGTTCATCATGCATATAACGCAAGTAGGCTTCTTCAAAAGAACCAATCTTTTCGACTGGTACGTCAGCTAAAAAGCCTTCGTTTGATGCATAGATAACCGCTGCTTGCTCAGAGATTGACATTGGCTGATACTGCTTTTGCTTCATCAATTCAGTCACACGCTCACCATGATCAAGCTGTTCGCGAGTTGCGTCATCAAGATCTGAGGCAAACTGAGCAAATGCTGCTAGTTCACGATACTGAGCTAGAGCAGTACGAATACCACCAGATAGCTTTTTGATGATCTTAGTCTGAGCAGAACCACCGACGCGAGATACCGAGATACCAGCGTTGACTGCTGGACGGATACCTGAAGCGAATAAGCTAGACTCTAGGAATATCTGACCATCAGTGATCGAAATGACGTTGGTTGGTACGAATGCAGATACGTCACCTGCTTGTGTTTCGATGATTGGTAGTGCGGTCAAAGAACCGGTTTTACCTTTCACTTCACCGTTAGTGAACTTTTCTACGTAATCCGCGTTTACGCGTGATGCACGCTCAAGTAAACGTGAGTGTAAATAGAATACATCACCAGGATAGGCTTCACGACCTGGCGGACGACGTAGCAATAGTGAAATCTGACGATAAGCAACGGCTTGCTTTGATAAATCATCAAATACAATCAGTGCATCTTCACCGCGGTCACGGAAGTACTCACCCATCGTACAGCCTGAGTATGGTGCAAGGTACTGTAGTGCTGCTGGCTCTGATGCCGAAGCGACTACAACGGTGGTATATTCTAGCGCACCGGTTTGCTCAAGCTTACGTACGACGTTGGCAATAGTAGAGCGTTTCTGACCGACTGCGACGTACACACACTTAATACCAGATGATTTCTGAGCGATGATCGCATCGATAGCCATTGCTGTTTTACCAGTCTGACGGTCACCAATGATAAGCTCACGCTGACCACGACCGATTGGGATCATAGTATCAACGGCTTTATAACCAGTCATGACTGGTTGATCTACTGACTGACGATCGATAACACCAGGGGCGATCTTTTCAACTTTGTCAGTCATCTTGGCATCGATAGGACCTTTGCCATCAATAGGATTACCCAAAGCGTCAACAACACGGCCTAGCAGCTCAGGACCTACGGGTACTTCAAGAATGCGACCAGTACAATAGGCTTTTTGACCTTCTTGTAATTTTAGGAAGTCACCTAGTACTACTGCACCAACAGAATCACGCTCTAAGTTAAGCGCCATTCCGTAGACTTCACCTTCAAACTCAATCATTTCGCCGTACATGGCATCTTCAAGACCATGAATCTGCACGATACCGTCAGATACTTTGACAATCGTGCCTTCATTCTTTGCAGTTGCACCCGCATCAAGGTCTTGAATACGCTGCTTAATCAGGTTACTGATTTCCGCTGGATTCAATTGTTGCATTGCCTTGTTTCCTTTAATTTATGATAACCCGCCCACTGACTCAAATGCTCTTACTGTCACGCAGACACTATATGACTGCGTCGATAAATGGCATTAGGCAGTTAGCTGTGTTTTTAACTGTTGTAACTTGCCGCGCATCGAATCATCAATGATTTTGTCACCGACTTTGATTGTAGCGCCTGCCAATAAACTTGGATCCACTGATTCATGAATGACTATGCTTGCATTTAGTGATGTAGCAAGACGCGTTTGCAGCATTTGACGCTGTTCATCAGTCAATGGGTAGGCAGAAGTCACATATGCGTCAAGCTGCTTTAAGCTTATTGCCTTGTGACGGCGATAATGCTCATAAACTTCAGGAAGCAGCGCCAGACGCTCTTGTTGCGCCAACTGCTTAACAAAATTATTGAGCTGGGGTGATACTTTAGGGTAGCTAATACTGTTGCCGTAGCGAGAATCTTTGCTCTCGCCCAGTAGCTGTTTAAAAGCAGAGTCGCTATCACCGGCTACTTGTGAGTCATAAAGATCGACCAAAGCAGCTGACTTATGCTCAGCAGAAACAGCTGGATTGTCCAGCCAAGTACTGAACGACTTGTCATTGACAACAGTGCTAGCGACAAGTAAGAAATCTTCCCACTCGTGTACAGCGCCGTTTTCGTTGGCATAGTCAAACGCGGCTTTAGCGTACGGTCGTGCTAAGGTTGATAAGTCAGCCATTATATCCTCACAATTACAGCTTCGCCGCCAGTTGGTCTAACATACTGGCATGTTTTTGCACATCGACTTTGTCTTGCAAAATCTTCTCTGCACCAAGTACAGCCAGTTCAGCAACTTGGGCACGTAATGATTCACGCGCTTGATTGATTTCTTGGTCGATAGACGCTTGCGCTTGTTGACGAATGCGCTCACCTTCCGCTTGGGCTTGTGATTTTGCATCTTCGACGAGCTGATTGGCACTCTTGTTTGCTTGCTCGATTAGGGCAGCGGCCTTGGTCTTTGCAAGATCAAGTTCCTGCTGGACATTTTGCTCCGCGGTTGCCAAATCTGCTTTTGCTTTTTCTGCGGCATTCAAACCTTCAGCGATTTTGCGCTGACGCTCATTGATGGCACCGATAAGTGGTGGCCACACGAATTTCATGCAAAAAACCACAAATATTGCAAAAGCAATGGCTTGACCGACGAGGGTAAAATTGATATTCACGTGATCACCTCTTTGTTAATGAAAAATCAGTTTCATTGATCATGTTTGGCAGTCAAATCCTGACTATATTTGATAGAAAATCCTCGAGCACCAAACATGTACAACTGAGCTTTCGGATTAACCTGCTAGAGGGTTAGCGAACAACAATAGCATAGCAATACCAACACCGATCATCGGAATAGCATCCAAAAGACCTGCTACGATGAACATACGAGTTTGCAACTGTGAGCCAAGCTCTGGTTGACGAGCAACGCCTTCTAAGAATTTACCACCTAGAATAGCAAAACCAATACCTGTGCCAAGTGCGCCAAGACCGATAAGTAGTGCTACTGCGATAACTGTGTAACCACCTAATACTGGATCCATTGATGTATCCTCATTTACCTATTGAATGTCTAATTAATGTTCAGTTGATGATGCAAGCGACATATAAACTATCGTCAGCATCATGAATACGAACGCTTGAAGTGTAATAACTAAGATGTGGAAGATAGCCCACGGTACCGATAACGCCCATTGAATCCAAAACGGCATTAGAGCAATCAGTATGAAAATCAATTCCCCAGCATACATGTTACCGAACAGACGCAAACCAAGTGATACAGGTTTGGCTATCAGAGTAACTGCTTCTAGGATGAAGTTGATGGGGATCAAAATCGCTTGTACGATTGGGTTTTTGGCACTAAATGGGTGTAGTGTTAACTCACCAATAAAGCCGCCCAACCCTTTTTCTTTAATGCTATAAAAAATAATCAACGCAAAGACAGAGAATGACATGCCAAGCGTGATATTAGGATCAGTTGTTGGAACAATCTTGAAGAAAACATGATGGGGATCATGACCCATAGCAGCGCCAACTTGGCCAGCTAAACCTGGAATAAAATCAACAGGGATCAAATCCATCAAGTTCATCAAGAAGATCCAAACAAAAATAGTCAACGCCAATGGCGCGATCAATTTTGAGGTACCACTATAAGAATCACGAACGTTGTTATCAACAAACTCAACGATCATCTCAACCGCAGCTTGCGTCTTGCTTGGCACGTCTGAGGTGACTTTTTTGGCAACCATCCAAAAGATGGTACAAAATAAAATACCCAGACCCACTGACCATAGCATAGAATCAAGATGGATAGCGTTAAAGCCCATTTGCGCTGCTTCTTCAGCAGTATGAGCGACTTTCCAGCCCTCGCCCGGCAGATAACCGTACGTCCAATTCGTTAAGTGGTGAGAGATATATTCTGATGATGTTTGCTCGGATGCCATAATGTAAGCTTCTTATTAATCAACGATTTAATCAACTACCAAAAATATGGTTGTCATCTGATGGGGCCTAATATCTCTATTTGTCCTGCAATTCAGCAAACAAATAAGTCATACTAAAGCGCCCATGTAACCAACAACATCCAACCCATAGTTCTATTACTCATGCCGTATTTGACAGCGTTACATAAATTTTAGCTATCAAAAAAGGGCTTATGATAACTCAGTAATAGCCCTTGCATGTATACGCAAAATTATTATATATGTGCTTGTTTATTAGCCGTTTCTTCACGACTAACGCTTAGTGTAGCGCTTATAAACAAAATATTTAGCTGCCTATATTAATGCAGCGTAGTATTCGTGTAAAGTCAATTATGATTTTATTATCCAATGTATGAATAAGTTAGCTGACAATAACGGCCACTAATATAGTTAGTCGTCCATAACTAAACTTTAAAAATTTAATCATCAATGATATTAGTAGCTAAATTGACTCTACCCTATCATTGTGTCGTTGCATACTGCGCCTCATATAAAGGCTCATACTTCGATTTTTATAATCAATGGTGCTGTCATGAGACAGTTCTGTACTTTGAATTTCTGAACTAGTCATAAAGAAGTTGGACGGCAGGGTGACTTGCCAGTACTATGAATAAATTATCTATATAGCGATTATTTATTAGTACTAGCGTATATGCCACAACATCCAACTGTGACTAATTTGCATTACCATAAAACCGATAAACAGCGCAGGCGCAGATAGGGGTTGTACGGTAATAAAAATTAGTGCGAAGCCAAACACGGTTAATAGCCATTTGGCCATCTGACCTCGATATAGCTGGGTAACGATATGTTGGCGCGCGCGATATCCAGTGTGCCAAAAGATAAAAAAAGCAAAGACAACTTGAGTCGTGAAACTGAGCAGCGCACCAATAGCGGCACTCTTTGCTACAGTAAGCTGACTACCTAACCACATTGTGTCTATAACCCAAGCAGCAATAATAAGGACAAATAGTATCCATGCTTGCCGTTTGATATAGATGCCAATCTTATCTTTTTGCGTGCGTTTGGCAGGCTTGGTCATCGATATTCCTATAGCCTTTCAGCATTGGGATAATATAGCATACTTGCGACACTTTTATCCGTGAATGACTTACTCTACAGGCATTACCTTTAAACCAAAATAAAACGCCACTTATTATAAGGAGACATCTACTATTAAGCAAGTAAAATATGACTTTTATCAGTCACCTAACGCATTTTTTCATACCAGCAAGATATCTGGTGCTCTATAAGCCCCTAAAAATTTAATCGTCTTGCTCTTTGTAAGCTTTCTCTCCAAAGAGCAAGACAGTACGTTGAGCGATTTATGAGATACACTGATAAATCTGTTGAGCCATACTTTTCCAACCGCTGATAAAATCATCACTACTGCTCATGTCTTCAGCTTGCACGGTGGTTTTGATTGGCTGCAATTTAGCCAATAGACCTTTGGCTGGCTGACTTGGACTGACTAAACACATCTGTTTGTTCGGACGTTGCTCATTAAGCCAGCGTAATTGACTCGCCTTTGGCGCCAGATGATGATCAGGACTCAGACTACCGATGAGGGTTAAATTCAAGCTGTCTTCAATATATTGGTAGGCATCGTGGTATGCCCAATAAGGCTTCATGTGATTGGTTTGGACAGATTTTTGCTGAAACGCTGCGACTTCGTTGTCCAGTTTTTGAGCGAATTTTTTTGCATTAGCCTGGTAGAGGTCTTTATATTGTGGATTGGCATGACTATGAATCACAGCAAGCGCACGCGTAATGGCTTTGGCGTTTTCAGGATCGGACCATATATGCGGATCCAATGTCCCTTCAATATCTTTGCCTTTTACATCACGTAATGGATGACGATTAAATGCGTCAAAGTCAAATAAAGCAATGGCATTTGGGGCGTCTTTTAGATTGGAGGCTAAGTTGTTTTCTAGTTTATCCCCAAACCACACCACAAATTTACTGTCCTGAATGGCCTTGATATCGCTAGGACTGACGCTGCCATGGTGACCCACTTCTCCAGCTTGCAGCAATCTGTTGGCTGAAGGCGCGCCTTCGGTCACAGCTTCACTTAACAAAAACAGCGGATAGTTGCTGACACTGACCGTGGCGGCCTGTGCACTGATTGAGTATGAGCCCAAAAAGACCAGTCCTGTAATCAGTAGGCGCTGTAAAATACTGAATGAGCGTTGGGAGTAAGAAAAAATAGCATTCATGGCAAGCTCTTTAATTAATGGTGAATTCATCGTGTGATAAGGGGCAAAAATAGGATCTATGGTCTCTTAACTCATGTTTCTTGGTTCATGTCTCTTCTCTTAGAGGTTGATCAGAGAATATCTATACAAAACGGCGAGCATGTAGCTCGCTTGAGACAATTGATTTGATTCCATATTTATGATTTTAGCTTTATTATGTTATACTATAACAATAAAAAACGCTATCATAAAAAATGTCATGCGATTACCATGTTATTTTTGGGAGCTTGTACCATGTCTATTACTTCATCAAACTGCGACCATTTGCATGATGTGCAAGATCTGACTCCGCATGACGTTATCGAGCGTTTAGCCGCAGCAAAAGAACATTGTCGTCTTAGCGGGGCACGCTTTACCCCCTTGCGCCAGCAGATATATCAACTGGTTTTAGAGTCTGATCAGCCAGTCGGCGCTTATGACCTAATCACGCAATTACAGCAAATGCGTCTATCTGATATAGGGGATAGCGAGTCGCTAAAAGCCTTTGATGTGCCAGACAAACCATCAACCAAAAAACGAGCGCCAAAAAATGTTGCGCCGCCAACGGTTTATCGCAGCTTAGAGTTTTTATTGAGTGAAGGATTAATTCATCAACTGACCTCTATCAATGCGTATGTTCCCTGCTGTCATCCTAGGGCGCAGCATACAGCAGCATTTTTGATCTGTGATCAGTGCCAGCGAGTGCAAGAATGTAGCAGCTTACCGGTGCAAGAGATGATGAGTTTCGCTGAGCAAGATGTCGGTTTTACGGTTGAGCGCAGCGTTATTGAGCTTAGTGGTCGCTGCCAAGTGTGCCAGTGAGCCTTATTTATCTTATGACTGTTTGAAAAATACATCGCTGTCATTGATTGTTTATTCTTATCATTTATCCACCTATTCGTTGTCATCCTATGAGCCTCTCCCCCGCATCCCGCAGTCAGTCACCTACTGACAAACTTTTGAGCTTAAATGATGTCAGCTACCATATCGGACATCAGCGCCTGCTCTCTCATATCGATATCGATATTGATATTAATGAGACTGTCAGTCTTATCGGTCCCAATGGTGCTGGCAAATCAACGTTGGTCAAGCTTATATTGGGCTTGATTGAGGCAACTGAAGGCCGCATCACCGCACACCAGCCCTTGCAGCTTGGCTATGTGCCGCAGCGCTTTGCGGTTCCACCTATCTTACCGCTGCGAGTTTGCGACTTGTTGGGGCAAGCAAATAAGAAACGTCTTACCACTGATCAGCGACAGTTTATTTTTGACAATTTGTCTTTAACGCATCTATTATCGCGCCAAATGCTGCATTTATCGGGGGGCGAGACGCAGCGAGTGTTATTGGCAAGAGCTTTATTAGATAAGCCAAATTTACTTATTTTAGATGAGCCTATGCAAGGACTTGATCCTGATACTGAGGTTTGGCTGTATCAGTTTATTGATGAATTGCCGGATTTTTTGCGCTGTGCCATGCTAGTGGTATCACATGATCTACATTGGGTAATGAAAGGCAGTCGACGGGTTATTTGCTTAAACAAACACATTTGCTGTGAAGGGCAACCCAGTGAGCTTGCTATCAGTACTGAGTTTCAAAAGCTGTTTGGTCATCACTATGAACAACCGTATGTTCATCAGCCGCATGCCTGCGAGCATCATGCACCAAGCGAGCTATAAGCACCATCATCAAACAATCAAGTTGAAACGCATCAGCGCTCGCATTATCAACCAATAAACAGAGCGTTAGCTTCTCCTACAAAAATTTATGGACACTTCTTATGATAGGTTGGTTAGCCATCATTGCACCTGCTTGGATAGCTGGCAGTATTTTAGCGCTATTGTCAGCCCCTTTGGGTTGCTTAGTCTTATGGCGTCGCATGGCCTTTTTTGCTGATGCTTTGGCGCACGGCACCCTACTGGGTGTCGCTTTGGCTGTATGGTGGCAACTGCCCATGGGTATTGGCGTTGCGTTGGTCAGTGCCATGGTTGTATTGGGACTGGTGGTCATAGATGATGAGCGCTTACCAGTTGATGCGGTATTGGCGGTCGTTTCGGTGTCTCTGCTGTGTTTGGGTTTACTGGCGTTGACCCAATTAACCGATCAGCAAGCCAACGTGCTCGGGTTTTTATTTGGTAACTTGCTTGATCTCGATTGGGCAGATTTGCCATTACTTGCTGGTAGCGTAATGGCAGGACTGGGTCTGCTTTTGTATATTTGGCCTGCTCAAATAAAGCTTGCCACTCATGAAGCATTGGCACGTATTCAAGGTATTAACCCAACCCGCCAACGATTGTTTTTTATGGGTGTGCTGGCAGGGTTTTGTGCCATCGCCCTACAAGCTGTTGGTAGTTTACTGATCAGTGGACTACTGGTATTACCTGCATTGACAGCGCGGCTGTGGTCATCTTCTCCAAAACAAATGGTGATTATTGCATTTGTTATTGCTCAGCTTGGGGTAACGCTTGGTGTATGGGGCAGCATTTGGCTGGACATCCAAACGGGTCTCTCTATTGTATTGATTTTGGCCATATTATTTTTTACAGCCTTGGTATTATCCAAGTTATCCAAGACAAAATCTCGTTCCACAGACCAGTAGCAGCGTGCTGAGGGTGAAGTCGTGAACCTACTTGGGCTGCACTTTTTTCAACTTTATTTCACCCATATTACTAGGGCGTGTCTTCAATTCATCTTACAATGAACGATAGTACACGCCAGATAGAGCATTGACTTAAAATTACGAGCTAACTTCTCATAGCGAGTAGCGATACTACGAAAGTGCTTAAGCCTTGCAAACATATTTTCAACAAGATGACGCAGCTTGTACAAATAGCTATCAAACTCTGGATTAGGCGCTTTAGCATTGCTTCTTTTAGGGATTATAGGGATCATGTCATGCATGTAAGCTTTATCCCTAATCGCTTGGGAATCATAGCCCTTATCAGCGATAAAGTAATCAGCTTGTCCAATCATGTCAATCAATTCACCTGCAACTTGACTGTCGTGGACGTCACCCCCAGTGATTTTAAAATTGAGCGGATATCCATCGGCATCACAGGATAGGTGTATCTTTGTAGTTGCGCCGCCACGGCTTCGTCCAATTGCTCTATCTTCACCACGCCGAGCTCCACTTGCATGCTGGTGACAGCGAACATAGCTTCCGTCTGTGAATACCCATTCCGTATCAATTTCTTTGCGTAAGCTAAAAAAAAATCCGCCCATAAGCCAGTTTTCGACCAGCGGTTGAAACGACTATAGGCTGTTTTCCAAGAACACAACTCTTTAGGTATGTCACGCCAAGGCGCACCTGTGCGTAGTTTCCACAGTATGGCTTCCATGACCTCTCGACTGTTTTGAGTGTGATAGCAGCCATGCTGTGTCATTGTTGATTGCAATTGATCCCAAAGCGTATCTGTTAGTGCTGTTCTTGCCATAACTTGTATTTCTCGCATCGTCTCAATAGATGCGGTATTGTAACTATTATTTATGCCTTATCCAATTGAAGACATGCCCTAGAGCTTTTATTCGCTTTATGTTATAAACTTTCTTTACTGTTGTTCATACAAGTTCACTACATAAATTGTCATGAATAGATGTTCATGACAGTGATAATAGACCAATACATCACTCAACATCGTAGATCATTTATCCATACTCGTTCTCACAATGACCATTGTTTTGATTCGATAAGGGACTGAGCCAATGCCGAACTATCCTGTCAGCAAGATCAGCACGCCCGATGAACAGATAAATATTTTGCAGATCACTGATTTGCATTTATCCACGCCTATCGATACTGACAGCAATAACACCTGTGACGCTGGCGATTGTCAGCGCAGTTTTGAGACCGTCCTACAGCAAGCGCTGAATGAAAATATTCGCTGCGACTTGATTATTGTCACAGGAGACCTCGTCAGTAAAGTCAAACCGGCCACTTATGATCATATTTTTGCTGTATTACAGGCCACGCAAACTCCTTTTGCTTGTATCGCTGGCAACCATGACGTGACAGATGAGGATGGCAAAGATTTACCATTTTTTCAGCGAGAGCTGATCGCTCGTCCTGCCGACTCCCGCTTGCTCAGCCGGCATGTTATTGAGAGTGATCACTGGCAACTACTTTTACTGGATTCTTCCATTATGGGGGCGGTGGCAGGTGAGATTACCACCGCAGATATTGAATGGTTATGTAAGAGATTGGCTGCTTGTGACAAACCTGCGCTCATTGCTCTACATCATCATATCATTCCAGTAGATTCTGACTGGATTGACATCCATATGGCGCAGAACGCTGACATTTTTTGGGATCGTATGGTGCCCTTTGAACATCTGCAGGTGATTATTAGCGGTCATATCCACCAAGAGCAAGTTCGTTATCGTCAAGGGGTCACTGTATATAGCACGCCATCTACTTGCTATCAGTTCAAGCCTTACTCGCACGATTTTGCCTATGATGAAGAGGCTTTACCTGGTTACCGCTGGTTGCAATTAGCCAACAATGGAAAGGTTGCAAGCTGGGTTGAAAGACTGGATACTTAATGCCCGCATTTATTGATGTGGGCAGTCGTGATAGCCCATGTGTTCTGTGACTTGAGCGCTTATTGGTTGAAGCAAAACTGAGTAATATATAGACAAAGCATGAGGGCAAAATAAAAAATAACTTCATTATTATGAAAAACAATGATACAACTTATAAAATAAAATAAAGGCAGTCGAATATCTAACATTAGGCAGGAAAACAACAGCTAGGATGGCTGATGAATGACACCTTAAGCGTTCATTGTCTATCATTTGCCAGATGATTTGAGCATGACTGTTGAATTAAAGATTTGTACAACAGCCCACCTAAAGTGGGCCGATGCTGACATGCCAAAACAACGATATTATTTGATCAGCTGTGTTACTTGTGTTACCAAGTGGTAAAACGTTTGATAAAGGGACAAATTATAGCGTTTGCAAAATGAATAACGTCTTGTCTTTTGATACGTCGTTTTATTGAATCAATTTGAAAAAGTAGGATACCCATATGAGCACCGTGACCACGAATCCAAGTGAAGTCAAGTTCACTCCTTATGTGCCAGCCAAAGATGAAGAGTACATGTCTGATGCGCAGTTAGAGCATTTTAAGTCAATTTTATTGGAATGGAAAAACCAACTGATTGGTGAAGCAGATCGTACTAAAAACTACATCCAAGATGAGTCAAGCGCCATGCCTGACATCAATGATCGTGCCACTCAAGAAGAAGAGTTTGCCCTTGCTTTACGCACACGTGACCGTGAACGTAAACTTATCCGCAAAATCGACAAATCCATATTGGAAATCGAAAATGATGACTATGGATTCTGTGAAACTTGTGGCGTAGAAATCGGTTTGCGCCGTCTAGAAGCACGTCCAACCGCAACACAATGTATCGACTGTAAGACCTTGTCTGAAATTAAAGAGCGCCAAAACCAAGGCGCTTAAATCAGAGATAGCCAAAACAAACATCAATAAAAGCGACCATAAAATTGGTCGCTTTTTGCATTTTAGATCATCGCATGTTTGTCTCGCTACTACCCTGCTCCGCTATCAAGCCGGTCATTGGCAACGTGTGGGCATCGCTAACAAAACAATCCCATTTAATAAATATCTTTTAAAGCACATTTTTATTATGCTATCTCTATCCTTGTTATCAATAGCTTTTTATTTTGAAAAATACTCATACACACCAGCCAAATAAAAACCCATCGTCGCAGCCAATAGGCCGGTTTGCACCATCACCAACGGGCGAGTTGCACCTTGGTTCTTTTACCACGGCACTGGCAAGTTTCTGCCATATCAAATCACTCGATGGTCAGTGGTTGCTACGTATTGAAGATACGGACACAGAGCGCTGTGATACACAGTTCACTGAGCAGATTTTGATGGATCTAGAGGTGCTTGGGTTGCACTGGGATGGGGACGTCATTTATCAGTCTGAGCGTACCGATATTTATAACGAGTACTTGTCTTCATCGTTACGCCCATTGACCTACGGCTGCCAGTGCTCCCGCAAAGATTTGGAGCAATATTGGGCGCAAAAGGCCCTAAGCAATCCTCACGATGATGTAAGCCCAGCTCCGCAAGCAGACCAAACGCAGCCAAACAGGCAACGCTATCCGCGACGCTGTGTTGCCTCTGAACTTGATAAACAGCAGTACAAACTACGTATACAGCTCCCAGATTATCGGATTGGCTTTTATGACGGCATTCAAGGGCTGCAATGGGATAATCCACAACAGAGCTTGGGAGATATGGTGGCTCGTCGTCAAGACGGCATGATCAACTATATACTAGCCGCCTGCATTGATGATGGCCTACAAAGAGTCACCCACGTCATGCGCGGTTTGGATATTTTGCCAATGACCACTGCTCAAATTGGTATTATGCAGGCTGCCAATCTACCAACGATCGACCAATGGTATCATTTACCATTAATCAATAATGCTGACGGTCAAAAGCTCTCTAAGCAAAATCTAGCGCAGCCAATTGACACCTCTGACCCAAGCCGTCTCATCGCTCATGGATTAGAGCTACTCCAGCAACCAAAGGTCGATATCGACACACCAGCCAATATGCTCAAGCAAGCCATTGCACAATGGGACAATACGCCGCTACAAGGTAAGCAGCAGTTGAACACCTTTGAATAGGGCGTGTTGAACATTCGACCATGGCACTAACAGCGACTATTTTTTAGGCGATTCGATGTTAAAAATAATAAGTTTAGTCATTCTAAGCGCTTATTTTTAACGATGAAG
>NZ_JAKDJE010000038.1 GCF_030454045.1 Psychrobacter sp.
TGTCTGGAACAATTTTAGCGATCAGCAGTGCCTATTTGCGAATGTTCAACACGCCGTAAGAATCATCAGGCAGATGTCTTGAGGGTTTTGCTTTATCACCGTCATTTATCACCGCAGCAATAATTGAGGACACGTTTAGTGTTACATGTTTGGTTACGAGCGCAGCATAGTCCGCTGGCTGTCTGGCACGAAGATGTACAGCAATGGCAGACGGTTGATGGTTGGCAACAGTTACAGACTGTCTATGGCAATTATAAATCCAACAGCCAAAAATCACTTTGTTTATACTTCCCCTCAAGCCATGCGCTGCAAGTCGATACAGCGCTGAATACCACTCAGCTCAAGCAGCTGGGTGATAGTGGCAAGCAATATCTGTTTGAAGAGATGTCACTGACACCAGTTGAGCAGTTGGCTATTCGGCAGTTAAGTCACGCTGATACCACGCACTTATACGCTTTAGCGCAAAGCGACATCGAATCATGGCAGCAAAGCGCGCAACTGGCTGGGATGACAATAGTAGCGCTGCTTCCAGACTTTTTGTTACTACCGCCACCAGAAGAGGGCGCAGGTCAGCAAGTCACACTATATCAAGATGATCAGACAATGCTTCTGCGTCAATCACTGTATCAAGGTATGGCTGTGAGCTATCTGCCATTAATTTTGGAGCGCTTCCCACACTTAACCGAAGTCATGCTGTTACCCTCTATTGATGTCTCAAGCGATAAAGAGCGTCATTTGGCTGAAACCACAGCACTCATCACTGATTATCAATTGTTATTGACGACATTGCCGACGACACCTAAGCCGATCGACAACCCAGAGCGTCATGCCCTTAACTTCTTTATCAAGTCAACCGATTCGCAGTTATCTCCTTATCTGCGGGTAGCGATGATGGTTGCGTTATCAGCTTTGGTACTACAGATAGCAACCGATGGCGTACAGTGGTATCAATATAATGAGGCCGCCGCTGCCACCAAAACTGAAATCGCAGCGCAGTATCAATCTTGGTTCCCAGATGAGCCACTGAGTACCCGCACCAAATTGCAAGTACAACTACAACCCAAGCTGATCAGTGATAGCCAAGCATCTGCCTCACACATAGCCGCACTGTCAAAAATATCCCCTTTAATCAAACAGTCTCCACTACGCGCGCAGACACTCGTGATGCAGCCTTCTGCACTCAGTTTTACGCTCATCGCGTCTGATCGTAGTAGTCTAGATCAGTTTGCTAGTACATTGGTCGCACAAGGATTGAATGCCAAGCTTGCGCAAGTGAATAGTAATGAGCAAGGTCAATTTAGTGGTCAAGTCACTGTAGATGTGGTGGAAAGCAGCGATACAGTGAACACTCCAGCAGCGTCATAATTCATCAGGGTATTGGTAATAAAAGGTCAACACATGAAACGATTACAGCGCCGAACCAAACGCAGTGCAACTGCAACCAATACTAGAGCGCCTGTATTAGCAGAGCGTATGAACCGCTACCAAACTGTGCTGGCAACACGCTGGCAAGCATTACCGCCGCGAGATCGGTTAGCATTAGCCATTTTGTCCATATTTTTATTACTGTTTGTGGGTGGCTATGGTGGTTATACCGTCCATCAAGCGGCAAAAGAGAGTAAGCGTGCCTATCAGGAACAGGTGGCTGATTATTTTTGGTTACGTGCGCAAGCGGGTAATATTGATCGTAATGCGTTGAGTGCTGGCAGTGGGGCCAATGGAGAGGCTGATATGCCGCCTGCCAATCGAATTAGTACGCTATTAAATAACTCAGGTATTACAGATGCTCAAGTCGTTGCTACTGGTGACTCTGTGCAACTGAGCTTTATTCACCCCAGCCAAGCTGTTGTCAGCACCGCGCTTGGTAAGCTTGAGCAGCAAGGTTGGCAGTTTAGCCAGCTCTCTATGCAACAAGACCTCACAACCAAAGCCATCCAAGTACAAGCAACTGTCACCTTGTAACCTGCTGGACTTATCACAGCTAATGGTCTGAGCCCAACTCATTGAGAATAAACGGTTAAAAAACGTTTTGGGTGAGAGGTCATTGAAAAGCTATTTATCTGTCACCATTAAATAGTCATTAGTCACTGCGAGTGATGGAGATGCGTCACACATCATTTCTCAAATAGACATCAGTAGATAAGATAAATAAGACTGCGGGTACTATTAGTCTATTGAAGCTATTGCATGAGAGGTGTGACAATAGGCTATAGGCTCACTGAGCAAATAAGGAAAAACTGAAACGATGAGTGAAAGTATGAGCAATGATCAGCGCCGTTCTTTAACTACCTACAATCACATCACTTATTTTTTATATGTGATCAGCTACTTTACGGCGGGTTTGTTATGGATTGTGCCGATTGTGATGAACTATGCCAAGCGTCATGATGCTGACGGTACTTGGCTGGCAACACACTTTGACTGGCAGATCAAAACCTTTTGGTACAGTATTGTATGGTTCATCGTTGGTATTATTATCACTACTTTTGCCTTGGGCGGATTTGGTGTCAGTGTATTAGCAGAGAGTGGTAATATCGCTATCGGCTCGGTGTTATTGGCTGGGCTCGGACTATTGATCATGATATTTACATTTATCTGGCATCTGTACCGCATTATACGGGGCTGGATAGCACTGACTGATGGTCGTCCTGTGCCTTAATAACCAGTTACTCTGTCTTTACTACAGTGCTAATATAGAAATTTAGCGACTGAAACTTTGCGCTTGTTTCTGTTAAGCTGATATAATCGCTCCGCCTAAATTCATTCGCATCTTTTATCCACTATTTCTTTCGAGCAGGGTCCGCCATCACTATGTCTTATGCCTTACTTCGTCCTTTTTTGTTTAATATGGATCCTGAACATGCCCATGAGATGACTTTGTCTTTATTGGATAAAGCGCACAAAGCGCGTGTTTTAGGTCTGGCATATGGTCAGTCGATGCAGCCTACGGATTGCATGGGATTACAGTTCTCTAATCCTGTTGGTCTTGCTGCAGGCTTGGATAAAAACGCCGATTATATTGACGCGCTGGCTGAGCTGGGTTTTGGTTTTATAGAAGTGGGGACGGTCACGCCAAGACCGCAAGCGGGCAACGATAGGCCAAGACTGTTTAGGATTAAACAAGCAGACGCCATCATCAACCGTATGGGCTTTAACAATGAAGGCGTTGATTATCTGATTGACAATGTCAAACGCTGCAAATACAAAGGCAATATAGGTATCAACATTGGTAAAAATGCTGATACACCAGTCGAGCAAGCCGCAGACGATTATGTTTATTGTTTAGAGCGTGTCTATCCGCACGCGTCTTATATTACGGTCAATATCTCATCACCCAATACCAAAAACTTACGGGATTTGCAAAGCGGTGAGGCTTTGACTCAGCTGATGGATACCATTAAAAATCGTCACAGTCAGCTGGCGACTGAATATGGGTTTTATGTACCTTTGGTGCTTAAAGTTGCGCCTGATTTAGAGCCATTGCAAGTTGACTATATCTCACAGCAACTAATAGATTTTGAAATTGATGGACTGATTGCAACCAACACGACGTTGAGCCGTGTGGGTGTCGAAGACTTACGAGATGGTGATCAAATGGGCGGCTTATCAGGTCGACCAGTGAGCCATATTAGTACGCAGATATTACAGCAGTTCTCTGACCAACTAGAGGGAAAGGTCGCTTTGATTGGCGTGGGCGGCATCGATAGCGGTGCCAAAGCCGTCAAAAAAATCGAAGCGGGTGCAGACATGGTACAGCTTTATACAGGACTGATCTACAGAGGTCCTGGCTTAGTACAATCCTGTATTCAAGCAATCGGTGGCTATTACGATGCCATGGAAAGCTAGCAGCATGGATAAATTGATGAGGCACAAAATATGAGCGGTCTAGATATTGTGATTGCTGTCGTTGTCTTGATTGGATTGTGGCGTGGGTTTCAAGTTGGCCTGATCAAAACTGCGGTTGGCTTGATGGGCTGGTTTATCGCTCTTATTGCTGCGACTCGTCTGGCAGGTGTGGTGTCACCTCAGTTGTCTGGTTTTGTCCAAAGTCCCGTACTACAAATGGCCATGGCTTTTTTATTGGTGGTCATTGTGATACTGGCAATCATGCATTTGGCGGCTTTTGTATTCTCAGGTGTGCTCAAGACACTGCGTCTGGGTGTGGTCGACAAAATGGCAGGCGGCGTGCTTGGCGCTGCAAAAAACGTACTGATGGTATTGGTTATCTTGAGTGTCAGTGCGCCTTTATTGGTACAAATGCCGCAATGGCAGACCTCAGTGTTGGCCCCTGAACTGATGCCTTATGCACCAATGGGCAAAGCCTTGGTGTCAGATGTGTTGGGTATGGCGTGGGATCAGGTCAATCAATCTTAATTTTCTACTGTTTTCATTCTTTTTATACTTCTAAATTTTTGCGCGTGTTATTGATTATCTAATGATAATTGATTAATTTTCTTATAAAGTCATCAGGTTAGCGGCGAATGACGGTATGTGATTTTAGCCACCTACTGTCAGCAGGTTTGCCGTTATTATCGTACTAATGTATGAGTCAAAATAGGATATAGCTATATGTGTGGAGTCATTGGAGTTGCAGCTCATGAGCCAGTCAATCAGATACTTTATGACGGCTTAACGATGCTACAGCATCGCGGGCAAGATGCAGCGGGTATTGTCACTTTGCAAGATGGTCGACTTTACCTGCGCAAAGAAAATGGTATGGTACGTGACGTCTTTATGAATCGTCATATGATGAAATTGGTCGGTAAATTTGGTATCGGCCACGTTCGTTATCCGACAGCGGGCACTTCTAGCAGTGCTGAGGCCCAGCCATTTTATGTCAACTCACCTTATGGTATCACGCTTGCGCATAATGGCAACTTGACCAATGCTGAGAGTTTGGCAAAGTCTTTGTATATCGAAGATCGTCGCCACCTCAATACCGATTCAGATTCTGAAGTGCTGCTGAACGTACTCGCACATGAGATGCAAAACCTAGGTAAGACGCATCCAACAGCCGATGACATTTTTGAAGCGGTAAAAGCCGTTTATAGACGCTGTGAAGGGGCTTATGGCGTTGTGGCCTTGATTACTGGTCATGGATTACTAGCGTTCCGCGATCCAAACGGTATCCGTCCGCTTATCTTTGGTAAGCGCATGGCAGAAAACGGCGGCACCGAATATATGGTCGCCTCTGAATCAGTCGCATTGACAGGTTCTGGCTTCACTATCGTTCGTGATGTAAAACCAGGTGAGGCGATCTTTATCGATTTGAACCATAAGTTGCATACGCATCAATGTGTCGAGCCAAAAGAATACACGCCTTGTATCTTTGAATATGTGTACTTTGCTCGTCCAGATTCGATTATGGACAACATCTCAGTATATAAATCACGCCTACGTATGGGTGAAAAATTGGCTGACAGAATCCTTGCAGAGTGGGGCGAGGATCATGATATTGACGTGGTCATCCCGATTCCAGATACGTCACGTACCTCAGCGATGGAGCTGGCGCTAAAAATGAACGTCAAGTACCGTGAAGGGTTTATGAAAAACCGTTATATCGGTCGTACGTTTATCATGCCAGGTCAACAGCAGCGCAAAAAGTCCGTTCGTCAAAAGCTAAGCGCGGTGCCATTAGAGTTTAAAGGTAAAAACGTGCTATTGGTTGATGATTCAATCGTTCGTGGTACGACGTGTCATGAGATTATTCAAATGGCGCGTGATGCAGGTGCTAATAAAGTATTTTTTGCGAGTGCCGCGCCGCCAGTGAAATTTCCAAATGTATACGGCATTGATATGCCAGTGCGCACCGAGCTGATTGCCTCAGGCAACAGTGTCGAAGAGGTGCGTGATATCATCGGTGCTGATCGCTTGATCTTCCAAGATTTAGACGATCTGATCGATGCCGTCAAAGATACCAAGCACAGCAGAGTCGAAGGGTTTGATTGTGCTGTATTTAACGGCTGCTACATTACTGGTCAGATCAATGAAGCGTATCTTGATCACTTGCAAGAGCAGCGTAATGATACGGCTAAAACTGGCAAGAAAGGCGTGCAAATAGTAGCGGATACACCTGTGGATATGATGGGTGTTGAAGAGCTTTAAGTTAGATAGTGATAAATATATTGCTTGAAAATAAAAAGCTGGCCTCTTAATAGAGTCCAGCTTTTTTTGCCAAAAATACCAGTAAAATTAATGCTGGGTGTTGGTATAAGGTTAGCTGCTGTTAAGTCAAAAAGTTGGTAAATATCCAGACAAAACCATTGATCGCGGCAATACCGACAACCATGCTAACCAAGAGCTGGCGGCTAATATGATAAATAAAAAGTACCAGTATAAGCGCACAAATCTGGGCCATTAACAGATGTAGCTCAGGATCACTCAAGGCAATATCCACTGGCAAGTTCTGATATGACAGACTGGTTAAGATAAGTAAGACCATTACCGATAGGGGAAGGCTCTCGTTCAGTCGGTGTAGCCAAGGCGTATCTAGTAGCTTTCTGGGGATTAGGGCTGGTAACGCACGAGTGATGAACGTCACTGCCGCCATCGCAAGTGTTGCAAAAACAAGATAGCTACTGGTCATGACGCTCTCCTATATTTTGACGCTGCATCCAAAACCCACGTACCAAAATCATCAGCATACAGATAGTAATGGCGACTAGCAGCAACCAATCGTTGGTAAATAGCGAAGCAATGACTAAACCAATGACAGCAATACCAATCGGGAAGTAGCGCTGGATACTTTGAAATTGCTCATAAGCCAAAATTGCAAACAGACAAACTAAAGCAAAATCCAAATGCGGCACCAAATCACTAAGCGTGCTACCAATCAGCACACCAATACTACTTGCGAGCACCCACCAGCTTTGGTTGAATAAACTAATAGGCAGTATCAATGCTTGTCGCGATTCATTTGGCAAACTGGTCATAACTGAAAAAGTCTCATCAGTCAGAGCAAATAAGCAATAGGTCTTGGCAAGTGTGTGTGTTGGTAGATACTGCAATAACGGCATACCATAAAATACGTGACGTAAATTAATAGCGGCGATATTGGTCGCGATATTGCCGATTGGTAGGCCAGCGCTGAGCATGGGCAAACAAGCATATTGGGCCGCACCAGCATACAGCACAATGCTGAGCATAATCGTTGCCCATATAGGGATGCCAGCAACTTGTGCCAGTACACCAAAGGCAATACCTGCAGGTAGATATCCCATCGCAACGGGTAAGCTTTTCTTAAATCCTTCGGCCCAGTCGTGAGTGTGCGCTCGTTGATGACTGAGTTCGTTTGAATGAGTGGTCACATCGTATCCTAAATTTTTCTTACTTTGGTCAACTTCATTATTGATAGGTAAATATCAATAATAAATTTCATAACAATCACCCAGCTCACGTGATGAGTGATAAAAAATAGCTATTGCTCTGGTTGTAGGTTTTCATAACTGCGTGATTGATGAGCGCGAAACAAAAACCCGCCCAAGATAATTAATCTCAATAGCAATAAACACCAAACACTGAGCCAAATCCCTGTCATGTCCCACTGCTGATAAAGCAGCCAGCTCAATGGAAAAAAGATCGCCGCCAGTATTAGTGCAGCATTTCGAATTACGTTACCAGCCGTCAGGCCAAAAAATATACCATCTAGCCAGTAGGCACCAATGCCAACAAGAGGCAGCAGCACCGCGTACATATGGTACTCGTAAGCGAGTGCAAACACGGATTCAATATTGGTCATAAATCCTAAATACGTTGGCATGGCAAGCCACCAGATAGCGCTCAGCAGGATTGCTAGGCCATAACTGACAATGCCCGTGCGTTTTATGATCATCAAAAAACGTGGCCAGTCACGCCGACCAGCAGCTTGTCCACTTAACGTCTCAGCAGAGACAGCAACGCCATCAAGTGCAAAAGCTGAGATGCTCAATACCTGTAGTAAAATGGCATTGGCGGCCAATATCACATCGCCACTTTGAGCCGATAGCCGAGTAATCCAAGCAAAGCTCAACGTTAAAATAAGAGTACGGACAAAAATATCTTTATTTAAAGAAAATAGCCTAAGCATTTTATTTTTTGTAAAATGCTGCTTATCTGCTCTGAGTAAAGCTGTCCATGATACCTTTAAGTGATGGCGGCTTAGTGATAACGCTAGTAACACACCTAACCAAAACGCAATGGTCGTACCCAATGCCACACCAACCAAGCCCATATTCATGATGAACACAAAAAATAAAGTCAGCACGACATTGATCAGAGCAATAAATCCCTGCTGATACAGCATATATCGTGTCTTGCCTTGCCCTGCAAACCAACCTATAAAGGCAAAGTTCATCAGCTCAGCGATCACTCCCCAAAATCGCACATCCAAATAGGTTTTTGCAGCGCGACCACTTTCAGGATTGGCTGATAACACTTGTAACCCAAAATCGATCAGCCAAGGTTTTGCGAGTAGCAAAATGCCACCAATGATGAACGCCAACAACAAAGCGCGTTGTAAAATAGACAGTAGCGGTGACGCTGTTGTCGCAGTGCGCCCATTGTTATCAGCATGACTGGCCAACTGTCCTAAAGCTTGCGCGGATAGACCAGAGGAGGCGTATTGTAAAAAGTTAAAGCTAACGAGCAACAAGGACAACAGCTGTATTGCCAAACCCATGCCAGCCAGTTTGGCCGTCTCATTCATATTACCGACAATCGCTGTGTCGATCACACTTTGCAAGGGCATGGCCAGATTAGCCAATAGGACAGGTAGGGCAATGGCAATGATACGCTTATAGCTGGTATCCATAGGCGGCATGACGTTGGATGCTGAGGTATTGGCTGGCATTGGTGGCTCGTTTATACTGAGAAGATAAAGAGGGCAATATATTATTTGGTTTTGGCAAAGCAGCAATGCAACGCGTTTGATAAGTGAGGCAAAATTGCTATAAAGACAAAAGCACCTAGACTCATTATTCATAAGTCAGGTGCTCTTGTCGAAACATTATTACTATTTCATCAGCGATAATACAAAGGCTAACCGTACGCTACATAAGTGTACTACGTCCTCTAATATACCTTACTAGACGTTGTCTTGCTCAAACATTTTTGGATCATTGAAGGTGACAATCTCTTCTTCAAACTCTGGCTTCACTTTTACGATAAAATCATCGCGTGATAGACCCATGCGTAATGGAATCGAGCTTGCAATATAAGTCGATGAGTAAGTACCTGCAAGTAGACCAATAAATAGCGCGACTGAGAACCAGTATAATCCTTCACCGCCTAGGAACAACATGGCCAATACGACCAATAGGACCGTTGAGATGGTCATGATGGTACGACGTAGAGTTTCGGTCAAAGACAAATCAATGGTCTGACGCGGCGTAATGCCACGTACACGGCGAAAGTTTTCGCGAATACGGTCATAAACCACAATCGTATCGTTCAATGAATAACCAATCAAGGCCAATACTGCTGCCAATACAGTCAAATCAAATGGGAAACCAAACAGGGCAAATACACCAATGGTCACGACTGCATCATGAAATAGTGACAGCACAGCGCCAAGCGACAATTTGAACTGGAATCGTAGCGCTACATAGCCCAGCATACAAACCAATGCCAACACCAATGCCATAACGGAGTTTAGATAAACCTCATTACCCACTTGGCTACCAATGATATTAACGTTGCTGATAGTGGCGGTATTACTTGGCAATGCCAGCGCCTGCGTTAGATTTGCGCTCAGTCCATCAACGTTATCAGACTGGGGCGGTAGTCGTACCAGTAGCTCTTCACGTGTACCGAGATATTGAACGACAGCATCATCAAAACCATTGTCTGCCAATGCTTGTACAACAGCAACTTGCTCAACAGGCTGCTCATAACGCACGTCTGCTGATACACCGCCCGTAAAATCAAGACCCAAGTTCAGACCGTTGACGGCAATAGCAATGATACTACCGATCACCATAAATAAAGATAGCAGCGCCATTGGCTTTTCTATCTTCATAAATGGAATGATGCGCTGATTACCAACGGCTTTGATACCGCCCTCAGCCATGGCTGCGGCATCATCAGCCGCGTCATTTGCTGCTAGGTTAGGATCAACAGCAGTAGAGAGGGCTTGATTGTCTGTACCAGCTTGGCCTTTACCACCTCGGCGGCCACTACTTTTGCCAGATTTGGTGGTAGTTGGGTTATTGGTTTTGGTATTGCTACCTTTCCCATCACGGCGTGGTTTTTTGCGGCGGCGCGTGCTTGCATTGGTCGCATCACCATTTGAGCCATTTTGATCAGGATTTTTCTGCTGTTCTAAAGGGTTGTTATTATCGATCGCCATAATGTTCTCCTAACCGATGCTCAGACTTTTGATTGATTTACGCTTACCATAAGCAATTTGTACCAGTGCACGCGTCACCAAAATAGCGGTGAACAGTGAGCTGACAATACCAATAGCTAGCGTAATCGCAAAGCCTTTAATCGGACCTGTACCAATCGCAAATAGGATAAACGCGACCAATAGCGTTGTGATGTTGGCATCAAAAATACTACTAAATGCCCGATCAAAGCCCGCCACAATAGCAGATTTTGGCCGTACCCCATTGGCAATCTCTTCTCGTATCCGCTCAAAAATCAGAACGTTGGCATCTACTGCCATACCAATGGTCAAGACGATACCAGCAATACCAGGCAGCGTCAGTGACGAACCCAAGATTGACATAATGGCAATAATGATAATAACGTTCACCGCCAAGGCCACGTTGGCAATCACACCAAATAGGCGATAGAAGATAATCATAAATACGAAGACTAATAAATAGCCGACCTGCGTAGAGAATAAGCCTTTATCAATGTTCTCTTGACCCAAGGATGGGCCGATGGTGCGTTCTTCTACAAAGTACATTGGTGCGGCAAGTGCACCTGAGCGCAGTAGTAGCGCAAGCTCAGCGGCCTCAGCTGTGCTATCAAGACCAGTAATACGGAATGAGGAACCTAGTACCGCTTGAATATTGGCGCGGTTGATGACCTTGGTTTCAGCGTAAGGTGTGCGTACTTCAGTCGTCTCACCAGTCGCTGGATCTTCTTCGTAAGTGATTCTTTGCTTGTTTTCAATGAACAATACAGCCATCTGCTTACCAACAGCGGTACGAGTGGCGTTTTGCATGAGCTTGCCGCCTGCACTGTCCAAGGTAATGCTTACTTCCGGTAGACCACTTTCATCTAGGCCAGTCTGTGCATTGGTCACTTTATCACCTGTGACAATCGCTTGGCGATCTAGCAATACTGGTGGACCATCGAGTGTCTCAAATGGGAATGCTTCAGTACCTGCTGGAGGAATACCACCTGTGTAGGTATCAGCGTCTTCTGCAACCATACGGAACTCAAGGTTGGCAGTACGACCAAGAACACGTTTCGCCTCAGCAGTGTCTTGTACGCCTGGCAGCTCGACCACGATACGGCTAGACCCTTGAGATTGTACCAATGCTTCTGTCACACCCAGCTCGGCAATACGGTTACGCAAGGTTGTCAAGTTTTGATTGACCGCGTAACTATTGATTTCGTCAAGCGTTGCGTCGTTGTATGACAATACCAATGCTGGGCCTTGATCATCAATTGAAGATTGCAAATTGAAGGTATTGCTCATGGAGCCTTGCAAAATGTTTTGTGCACGGTTACGGGTATCTGTGTCAGCAAAATGTAGTACAACGCCGCGATTTTCGGTTTTTATGCCTTTAATCGCCACTCGCTCAGCACGTAACTCGCGTCGCATATCGCGACTGGCACTGTTCAAGCGCTGTTCAAGCGCTTTGTCCATATCGACTTCGAGTACAAAACGGACACCACCACGCAAATCAAGGCCAAGTTTCATCGGTCTGGCACCGATATCACGTAGCCACTGCGGGGTTGTCTGCGCTAAGTTGAGAGCGACCACATAATCCTCACCCAAGTTTTGACGTAGTACTTCTTGCGCTTTTAGCTGATCGACTGGATTATTGAGACGTACCAGTGCACTGTTGCCCTCAAACGTACCATTATGATTCTCTAGACCTGCTTCTTCGAGTAAGCTTTGAGACTGGGTTAAAATGCCTTCAGACAGTTGAGTCCCTGCTGCTGCGCTCGTAATCTGCACGGCAGGTTCGTCAGGGTATAAGTTAGGAGCAGCATATAGACCGGCAATGATGAGCACGACGGCAATAATTAAGTATTTCCAAGCGGGATATTGCATAATCACTTCTTTAAGTTGATAAACGACTGGCGACGTGAGCCACAAGTTAGCAGATGGGAAGTTAGCGACAGCAATGGTCGACTGCCACATTCAGCAGACTCCATTGCGATCATCCGCGGTGATAGTAAAACATAAAACAGTAAAGCAAATAATACAGACGTATCTTTATCGAGTCACCAAGAATATCATTGGTGAAACAGGCAAAGTCAATATATCTACAGGCTAGGCTAGCTTATATAACAGCCGTACCTTACTACCTTAATAGCGACTACCTTAATAGCGAAAAATGACCGTAAATGATATACGGTCATTATTTGGTCATTGCACCCAGTGGTGATACGACCATTAAATTACTACCGATAAAGCTCAGTAATAATTAAACGTTTTCGATTAAACGCTTTCAATCGTGCCTGCAGGCAATACTGAAATAACAGAAGCACGTTGCACTTTGACATCCGTGTTGTTGTTTAAGCTCACAACTGCATAATCGCCTTCTATCGCTTTGATACGGCCCATTAAGCCACCAGCAAAGATGATTTCGTTGCCAACCGTCAATGCATTGACCATTGCACGGTGCTCTTTGGTACGCTTAGACTGCGGGCGAATGACCAAAAAGTAAAAAATGGCAAAAAAAGCAACAGGAAGTAAAATCTGACCGAATAGCGATCCAGCACCAGCGGCTTCTGGTGCAGCATGGGCAGCTTGAATAAATAAGCTCATAATGTCTCTCAGTGGTTCATAGATAATAATAAAATTAGACGCATAGTAACAAAAAATCCCCGACTTGGTAACTGTTAATCATAGGCTGAGCGTGTTTTTGTTGATGTAATGGCAGAGAATAAGCCACCGGATAGCAGGATAATATTTTTGCTATATCAAATATATGATGCCAAAACGATCAATATCATATGCCATTGAGCCAAATATATTGAGGCAATACCAAACAATAAAAGTCATCAAAAAATAAAAACTTAAAAATAGTGACTTATTGTGAAAAGATATCATCAATGCTACTATCAAATGGCAATGACTGCCTGCATTTAATATGCTATTTATCAAAGCACTATTTTAGCTTTGAGACGGTGTCTAAATCAGCATTGAGCCGTTATGACTATTGATCAGTAGATATCTGATATCACCTCGATAATGTATATGATTGGCTCGTTATATCATCTTCCTTTTTCTATTTTTAGGTTACCCAACTTGTTCACCACTTTTATGTTTGTACCTCGTTTATGTCGTCCGCGCGCTCATCGTGAAGACGCATCTGCAGAGCCTCCCCCGAGCATGACGATTAATTCTCGATTTGGTTATACCTTCTTTGCCGTGCTTTGTGCGTTGGCGCTGATGTTGCCGCATTCTGTGTGGGCGGCGGGCGCTGCATCGCCAACCGCTGTGGCAGGCGCACCAACTGCCCTAAACGTGGGACTATTGATATTTTTTGTTGTCCTCGCTATTGGTGTCTCTTTTGCCTGCTCGTTGGCTGAGTCTGTTTTGCTGAGCATGACGCCATCGTTTATTGCAGATGTACAAGAAACCAATCCCAAAAAAGCGGATATGCTAAAGAGCCTAAAGGTCGACAATATCGATCAATCACTGGCAGCTATCTTGACCTTGAATACCGTTGCTCACACGTTGGGTTCTATCGGAGCGGGTGCCCAAGCCACCATTGTATTTGGTAGCGCATGGTTTGGATTGTTCTCAGCCATTATGACACTGGCTATTTTGTTCCTGTCTGAGATTATCCCAAAAACACTAGGAACGGTCTATTGGCGCAAATTAAGCGGCATGGTAGCGTATTTTGTACGTGGTATCATCATGCTATTGTACCCACTGATTTGGATATCAGAGCGCTTGACCAAATTATTGGTGCGCGGTAATGAGCCGCAGACTTTTAGTCGTCGTGAGTTTGCCGCACTTGCTAGTATCGGTGAAGAGTCAGGGCAAATTGATCCGCTAGAGTCGCGTATCATTCGTAACTTGCTTGCGTTCGGTGCTATCAAAGTAGAAGACATCATGACACCGCGTTCAGTGATGCTCGCATTTGAAGAAAACAAAACCGTAGCGGAATTGCTGGTCGATCGACCAAAGCTTACATTTTCTCGCTTACCGATCTACGATGGTGATCTAGACAATATTACGGGTTTTGTCCTAAAAACAGACATGCTATTGGCCAAAGTCAATCATGCCATGCACAAGCCATTGACTCAGTTCAAAAGAGACATTACTTTTGTATTTTCTAAAATGAAACTGTTTGATCTATTAGAGCTTATGCTCAAAAATCGTATTCATATCGTGATAACGGTGGGCGAATATGGTGAGGTCAAAGGCTTGGTCACGCTCGAAGATGTGTTTGAAACCTTGCTAGGTCTGGAGATTGTCGATGAAATAGACCGCGTAGAAGACATGCAGGCCCTAGCGCGGCAGATGATGGACAGACGGGTTGAGCGTTTGGGCATGAAGCTCAGTGATGATGAGCAATATGAAGATGGCAGCGGCGACAGCAGATTTTAAGTCTGTCATGGTTAATAATAAGCAGTGATAAAAAAGCGATAAATGCGTACTTTTACACATTTATCGTCGCAATAATTACACAGGGTGTCACATGCCTGTGAGAATTTGATGATAGGCTCGGCATATGATATGAGTATACTTACTATATAGGTACATCAACAACATAAATGATAAAAGAGCGTTGATCGTCACTACGGCGCAAACGAAAAAATATCGCTAAGGATTATCATGAAAAAATTATTGGGAAGTAGGCTTTTGGCTTTATTGGTAAAGGGCGCCAGCGTCACTACGATATTAGCAGTCGCCAGCACCATTAGTATCAATGCGCAAGCCGCTACGATGACCGAAGCGTTAGTGCAAAACTACGCAGCAGCGATGAAGTCGTCCGCAAATAGCCAGAACATTAATCAGGTCGCTCGTCTGGTATCGGATGATGCATTGATCTCTTTATCTAGAAAGGGCAAATCGACTAGCCTAGACAAAGATGCGTATCTAAAGCTATTGCAAAGCAGCTGGAATGATACGTCCAATTATCGCTACGATATCTCTGTAGATAATATTGTTATCACAGGTAGTCAGGCCAAAGCCAATGTCATAACCAATGAGAGCTGGGTCAAAGATGGTCAGCAAGTCTCATTTGTGACCACCTCTCGTGTGACATTGACGCTATCTACGGGCAATGCTGTGTTGCTGCGCGCTGTATCACAGGTGACGATTAATTAGGTAGCGCTCAATGCCTTTCATTCCGCTAATTAACCTGTAACTATTTAAAGTGCCTCGTCATAAGATAGTGAGTGAGCAAAACCAATCTAATCATTATTATGCACCAGTAACACTGAAATCTTTGAGCAAAGGCTTTCATCTAGTTGTGCTTCAGTGTTTCAAATAACTATTATGCGCGGTTATATAGAGCTTTTTTTGGGTTATATTGCATACTATACTATCTGTTAGCTTGTCATTACCTATCAGTTTGTCACTCTCAATTTGTCTTATCACTCTCTGTCGTTAGGAAACCTTCATTATCATGTCTACTGTGCTATCAACATCTCGCTCGTTTATTGCGTTACCATTGACGCTTGCGGTATCCACGCTACTCATTAGTGCGTGTAGCAATACCTCGGCTGTAAAGAATAAAGGTGCGACCAATAGCTCGTCTGTTATTACTAAGCGTCCTACCAATCAAGGCGCTACGACAAGCAGTTCAGATTACTCTACTGCGTTTTTGGATGCAGAGAGTCTGGATGAGTTGGCAGATCTGCTAGAAGCGACTGACATGACGATGGTGGAGGGCAACAAGCTTGCGATTCAGCAGTATGGTGACTTATGGAACCGCTTGCGTGCTGGTTATCGTATGAATGGTGGTCAGCCGATTTACAATCAGCGTATCGAAGGACAAAAAAGCTGGTTTACCAGCCGTCAGGATTATCTAAATCGTTTGACGGCCCGTGCCAGTCGTTATATTTATCATACGGTGAGAGAGGCTGAGCGCCGCAATATTCCAACAGAGCTGGCCTTGTTACCAGTTATTGAAAGCTCCTATGATCCAAGTGGTACCAGTAGTGCGGCAGCAGCAGGTTTGTGGCAGTTTATCCCTAGTACGGGGCGTATTTATGGTCTCAATCAAAGCAGCACCTATGATGGTCGCCGTGACGTTATCGAATCGACGCGCGCCGCTTATGATTTTTTGACCGCGCTACACAATCAGTTTGGTAGTTGGGAGCTTGCACTGGCCGCTTATAATGCAGGCCCTGGTCGTGTGCAAAAAGCCATTGATGCCAATGCAGCACGTGGCTTGCCGACAGATTATTGGTCACTACAACTACCAACTGAAACCATGAATTATGTGCCGCGCTTTTTGGCAGTCGCCGAAATCGTGGCCAAGCCTGAACAGTATGGCGTATATCTACCAGCCATTGCCAACCGTCAGCATTTCCGTAGTGTGCCCGTCAACTATGGTGTGAGCTTGGCTGAGGTGTCACAGCTTACAGGCGTGAGTTATGATGAGTTAGAACGACTCAACACGGCGCTGACGTCAGGTCGTGTGGATTCTTCAGGTCCGCAGCGCGTGATTATTCCGAACGATGTGAGTCTCAATGCAGATGCCAAGCTGAGCCTATTGCGTGGTAATGGTACGGGTAACGTATTGGCATCTAGCAATACCCCAACCACAGCGACGCCAAGTTACAATAGCAAGCCGTACACCTCATCGTCTCTGCCATCTAGTAGTAGCGCCTTAGCGGATTATGCGGCTAGTGCAAGTGTGCCTCAGCAAACGACAAGCTATATCTCGCCATCTCCTCAAACGACTAGCGGCTCTGTGTATAGCGGTAGTGCTTCAGTCCGTACTGAACCGCCATTAACCAATGCTGAAACTAAGAAGATCAATGCTGAGCTCAAGAGTAGCAACAGTCTACCGACTACCTCTGCTCAAATTACTCAAAATAATACGATTGTCCAAGAGCCACCACTCAGTAAAGAAGAGCGTGACTTTATTGCCAATCAAATTCGTAGCAATACTTCTGAAACCAACGTCATTAATGCAGATGGTAACATCAATCTATCAGCCGTACAGACGCAGCAATCTATATTAGAGGCAAGTGGTGAAGAGAAGAAACTGAGCTTTGCCAAAACCTCAGTCAGTAAACCAAAGCCACAAGGTACGCGTACCACCTATACAGTCAAGCGCGGCGATACGCTATCAAATATCGCGAGTCGTGCTGGGGTAAGCTGGCGTGATATCGCGGAGTGGAACCAAATAAATGCCAGTGCCAACCTATTATCTGGTACCACTTTATATCTATATAATGCCAAAACTATCGAGCCGCTTAGCGCTGCCAGTAATCCAGCTGCCAATCAACCCGAAAGCTATGTTGTGCAAGGTGGCGACACGCTTATTGGTACCGCCAATCGTTTTGGCTTATCAGTGACACAGCTTGCCAGCTATAATAATCTTAGCAGCCGCGCTGATCTGCTTCGAGGACAAAAGCTCTGGCTAGTGCCTGGCAAAGTGAAAGCACCTGCTACAACACCAGCGGCGCCCTCTACCAGATCAAAAAAATCAAGCACTGCAACCAAAAAATACAAGGTCAAACCGGGTGATGGTCTGATTGCCTTGGCGCGCCAGTTTAATGTCTCAACAGATACATTAGCCAGCTTAAATGGTATGAGTACCACAAGCTCGTTGTATGTTGGTCAAACGCTTAAAGTTCCGGCTAGTGTCAATTTTGATGCGGCTTCTCGTACTAGCAGCAGTAGAGCGCAGAGTAGTGCAAGCTCAGTGGCAACCACCAGTTATAAGGTAAAATCAGGTGAGACTTTAATTGGTATTGCCAACAGTATCGGCGTCAGTCCAGCAGAGCTAGCAGCGGTAAACAGTAACTTTGATGCCAAAGCTCGCCTGCAACGTGGTCAAACGATTAAAGTGCCTGCGCCCAAAGATACCGTCGAGCGTCAGCTAAATGGCAAGGCGGTCAGTTATAAAGTTAAATCAGGTGATACGCTAACGGGTGTTGCTAAGCGTTACAATATTGGCTTGAGTGATCTGGCGTCAGCGAATAATCTGAGCACGAACGCTAACTTAATATTGGGTCGTACCATCACGATTCCTGCTGGCGGCAGTGTAACGAATGCCCCTAGTAGCAGCTCAAGCAGTAGTAGTACCGCTAGTAGCAGCAATACCAGTAGCCCTGCAAGCAATGGTAAAAAGTTAGGAAATACTGAAAACTACAAAGTCAAATCGGGCGATGGTTTGATTGCTTTGGCTCGTCAGTTTGGTATCTCTGTAGAGGACTTGGCTGCGACCAATGACTTGGCGACGAATGCCCAGCTGCAGCGTGGACAAACCCTAAAAGTACCAAAAGCGACAGTAAGCTATACCGTTGGATCAGGGGATAGCTTGATTGGCTTGGCACGTAAATATGGTGTCTCGACACAAGAGCTGGCTGATATGAATAATATCGCCGCTGACACTATGCTACAACGTGGTCAACGCTTAACCGTTCCAAATCGCTAATGATAAGAATGAGAGTCAGGTGTCGATTTTCAAGTAGACATTGTTTTAGCCATAATATAAAGTGATACAAAAAAAGCTGCTCTATATAGAGCAGCTTTTTTATTTGAGTAAAGGTTCATATACCCATAGGCTTTTATTAACCAAACTAGACCGTTTGGGTTTTGATAGACTCAAGATAGCTTCTGATATTACTCACATAATGCATTGCTTGACCATAGCGACTGTTCGAAGCTTTATTGTCAGCTAAATACGCATAGACATTTGCCCAGCTCTTATCATCGATACCTTGCGTGCGCAATTTGCGCTGAATACGTTTGACAGCATTTGGTCCCATGTTGTAAGCAGCAAGGGCAAACCAAACACGGTCAGGCTTGGGTACATCGGCGAAATCTGCTTTCATCTGCTCCAAATAACGGGCACCGCCGCCGATACTTTGGTAAGGGTCAACACGATCTGACACACCCATGGCCTTTGCCGTATTGTTAGTCAGCATCATTAATCCGCGTACACCAGTCGGAGAGACCGCATTGGCATCAAGATGTGACTCCTGATAGCCCATAGCAACCAATAATTCCCAATCGTGATTATAATTGCGCGCTTGCTCTTCAAACGATGATTGATAATCAGGCAGTTTTTCTGTCAGTGTTTTTTGGAAATGATCCTGACTATAAGCATCTTTTAGCAAATTCTGATTATAAAATGCCGCTAATTTTTGAGTGTTTTTTAGCTTAATGCTATCGCACAAGAAATAACTGGCTTTTTTTGATAATGGGTCATTAGATGAGCTAAATGTCCAGCTTACTTTTGGATGTAGGCCGTTTTTTGTCAAACTGGCATCATAGCCGCAGCTGACATTAACAGATGAGAGATTGAGCTGACTTTTTAGTTTGGTACTAGCCGTGGTCAACGCCATATCAGCATCCCCTGATCTCAATGCCTTAAGCGCTGCCTCTTCATTGGCATAGGCTTTTAAGTCAATATCCACACCAAGCTCGTCTGCATAGGTGCGCACGAGATCAAAACCAAAGCCATGTTGGAAGCCATCAGTGGCAAAATAAGTACTATCACCTGGGACAGCGGCAATGGTCAAAGTGTTTTGCAGCATGACATTGGCATAGGCTGATACCTTTGTATTCATTGTCGTTAGGCTCTGTGCAGGCAAAGAGAGCAGAGCGATACTGGATACTTGTGCCAGCTTCTTGGTTCTGGCAAAACGACCCGACGCAGTAGGGGTAGATGAAACGATGTTACTTTTGGTGTTAAGTAGGCGTTTAGATGGACGCAGTAAATGAGAAATACGACGTTTGGCACCTTGCGCAGATCCTTTGACACGATAAGTAATACGTTGCATGGATGTCTCCTGATTTTAGCCATCCTTCTTACCGCAAAAACGCGTAAAAATACATGCACATCATTTGGCATGTATCAATACAGCATTTCAGACGACATCATACTTTTGAATAAAATAAGTATCAGTCATCCTGCTTGATTATAGCGCCACTAGCATGCTCTCTCTAAGAGTTAGCGATGTGGATTTTGGGTTAGCCAATGATCATTGCCTGATTTTGCGCGCCATTTTGAGGGTTTAAAACCGGCTTATCAAAATTTGGGCGCACGATTACACGAAGGATGTAAATCAGATGATTCCTTCATCGATCATTCATTATGGCTAACGGCCAAACAACTATATATCAAACATAGGTAAGGTCATGAGTAAGTTATTGAGACAACGATATAGTCAAAAACAAAATATCATCATTTACTATTTGAGCAAATAAAGCCATTTTCTTTGACTATTTTGGTTCTATGAGCTAGCGATACCGTAAATGATTGGTAATAAATTTGCTAGCTCATAAGTTGTCCAGCGATGAGGGTAAGCGTCTTAACCAAATTTGATAGGTGAAAATATCCGCTATCAAATCAGTTGAGCAAACTGTCACCGCGACACTAAAAATAAACGCACGATGCTACTACGATATATAGTGGGCTATCGTGCTTTAGTCAGCAGCGCTCCAAAGTCATGTTGCTTATAGTGCGCAGCAAACTCTTGGATAACCACCAATATCATTATAGTGCCATAACCGGAAGCTGTAATAATGGGAAGTTTCATGACAAAACGTTCTTTCTTACAGGTAGTAATATGCGGATATCGCTTGCATTATTCAAGTAGAGTTAAGAAAATAGCGATAAAACTTAACAATTGAGATATAAACGGTTAAATGTCGCTATATTATGGGCGTAATATTTACAAACTCATTAATGAGTTTTGCGATAATGGCTATAACAACGCCTATAGTCTTTATTAATCGTCTCGAGTTCTGTCCTAATGATGGCCACTATATTGGCTATTTTATGCTGGATTTTCAATATCAACAAAGGTTACTGGCAGTCCAAACTTTTGGGCAAGTATCTCTCCTAGTGCTTTAATACCGCCGCGCTCTGTTGCGTGATGACCACAAGCAAAGTAATCAATACCCAGCTCACGAGCGATATGCGTGGTACGCTCAGAGATTTCACCAGAGATATAGGCGTCACAGCCCATTATGGCAGCCTGTTCGATCATATCTTGGGCGCCGCCTGTACAGATACCGACACGTTTGATCACTCTCTCACTATTGGCAGTCGTTTTCGCATTATTATCAGAGTGATACTCATAATTAGCCGAGATATATAGTGGGGTGCGGCCAAGCGCTTGAGTAATCTTGGCGATAAGGCTATCAGCACTCTGCGGTGTGCAAGTGGCGATATTACCAACAGGGTGTGATTCGTTGGGGTAGAGCGCGCCAGTAATGGTCATATCTAGTATGTCTGCCAGTTTTGCATTGTTACCAATCACGGGGTGCGCATCAAGCGGTAAATGATAGCCAATCATAGAGATACCATGCTGCATCAATTTACGGATACGGCGGCCTTTCATACCAGTGATAGGCGCAGGTTCACCTTTCCAAAAGTAGCCATGATGGACCATAATCGCATCGGCATTGTCAGCGATAGCCGCATCAATCAGCGCCTCGCACGCTGTCACGCCTGTAATGATACGCTGTATGGGTGTTCCGCCATCTACTTGTAAGCCATTTGGCGCATAGTCTTTAAACACACTGGCAGATAAATACTCGTCACAAAACTGTGTTAAGGCTTGTGCGCTGATGCTGTTGGTTGAAGGTTCAGTAGTCGTGTTTTGGGTCATTAGGTTTCCTTATTGTTATTGCCTTGCAGTAATGCATTGTCATTCAAATATAGTGCTTCAAAAAAGTTGTTTGAAGACAAAGACTCATAAAAGATAAATAATTGATCATTATCTATCTCAAATATCTGATAGCGATGATTTTAACATGGCACTGTAAAAGAGTAGACAAGATGGATAACTGAAATGGTACACGATACGTTACTATTTCACGGCATTGCGGTTATAATTTATACATGTGAGTCTGCCTATTTGGTCATCCATTGCCTAACTAGATAATTGCGTTGCTTAGTCAGACAATGACATGTCATTAGTCGCAACCAATTTGTGTTATCTCTTATAATTTTACTTTCCACTGTTTGTTTGCATTACATTTATAGAGGTTCTATATGTCGTCATCCCAGAACACCAATAACACCCGTAACAAGGTTTCTTTATTAAAATGGTTGCCTTGGGTCTTATTGCTGCTAGTGTTAGCAGCGTTTATTTGGTTGTTCACGAGTATGAAGTCATCATCGGAGGCCACGTGGGAGCCGCCGAGAACCCCGCCAGCCGAGCAGCAAGCGTCAGAGCCAGTTGCGGATACACCAGCGCCCATCTCTTCTTATCATAATGCAGTTGCGCGTGCGTCGCAGTCGGTCGTCAATATCTACACCACACAAACGATGACAGAGCATCCTTATATGGATGATCCCGTATTGCGCCGGTTTTTTGAATATCATGGTGGCCCATCACAAGAGCAGGGCAATACCAATCTAGGCTCTGGTGTGATCGTATCAGAAGATGGCTATATCGTGACCAATGCCCATGTGATCGAAAAAGCGGATGAGATCACGGTTGCGTTCAATGATGGACGCAAGAGCCGCGCCAAAATCATCGGTACAGACCCTGATAGTGATTTAGCAGTGATTAAGGTTGATATGACAGGATTGACGCCGCTTGGTTTCCGCGAAAATCCTATTCGCGTGGGGGATCTGGCTTTGGCAATTGGTAATCCATTTGGGGTCGGTCAGACCGTGACGCAAGGGATTATCTCAGCAACTGGACGTACTGGATTGGGGGTCAATAAGTTTGAAGACTTCATCCAGACGGATGCGGCGATCAATCCAGGTAACTCAGGTGGCGCTCTGGTTGATGCTCGTGGTGAGCTAGTCGGTATCAATACGGTGATCTTCTCGCGCTCTGGTGGCTCGATGGGTATTGGCTTTGCGATTCCCACATCATTGGTAGAGCAAGTGATGAATGCGCTGATCAAAGATGGTCGCGTCAGTCGTGGTTGGCTCGGTATCGAAATTCAGTCACAGCTACGTGACCCAACGCAGCTTGAGACGTCAACTGGCGTGGAAGTGCTAAACGTCATCGAAGGCAGTCCTGCTGCCAAGAGTGGTTTGCGCGTTGGCGATATCATTCTAACCATCGATGGTGTCGAGATGACCGATGCCAATACCTTGATCCAATATGTCGCTCGTAAGCCGCCGAACACTGAGCTGGATGCTCAGATACTACGTCGCGGCAAAAATGCTCAAGTAAAAATAATGTTAGAAGAGCGCCCTGTACAAGAGCCTATCGAGCGCCCTGTCGTTCTGCAAGGTGAGAATATGGACGGTATGGGTGGTAGTATCCAAGGTGATGAGCAAGCACCTATGATGTCAGAGGCAGAGCGTGATCGTATGCGCGAAGAGCTAATGAAACTGTTCGAGCAAGATGCGGTGACACAGTAGGTTGTCTTTATAATAAGTGCGATTCATTAGCACACTGATTGAGTCGATAGCACAAAAAAAGCGCGCTCCTTATCTCAAGGAGCGCGCTTTTTATTGGAGCTGGTTTTATTCAGGCCAGTCTTTAGTCCTTACTATCCTGCTAAGGCTTTTCGATAAATTCATGATTGATATAGATGACACCCCGCACTCGGCAACAGCAGGGTAGGATTTCATCGTCCTCAATCATCGCCAGTGGGTTAAATGGATAATCGACCGTGTGTGAGCTGGCAATACGCTTGACTCGGCAGCTACCACAATAGCCCTCGCGGCATTGATAGTTGACATCGTGTCCGGTGCGTAGCAGTCCATCTAACAGACTCTCGTCGTCATGTAGATAGAACTGCTTTTTACTGGTCATTACCCAAGTCATCGCTCATCCTATTGGGATATCTGTGCTATTACTATCCCTACCATTAACCGATAAAATGATTACAGATCAAGCCTTTATAATTTAAAACCTTTATAGCTCAAAGCTCTTATAATTCAGCTTCTTACAGCTCAAAGCTTTTACAATTCAAAATCATCAAAATCACTATCTGACAAATCTGAATCAATCTGACCGACCAAGTACGAGCTAATCTCAGTCTCTTGCGGTGCGACCTGCACATTGTCAGACGACAACCACGTGTTGATCCACGGGATTGGGTTTGATTTTGAGTTCGGGAACGCCGCTGGCAAGCCGACGGTTTCCATACGCAAGTTAGTGATGTATTCGATGTATTGGCACAGAATGTCTTTGTTTAGACCGATCATTGAGCCGTCTTTGAACAGGTAGCCTGCCCACTCTTTTTCTTGCTCAGCTGCCTTACGGAAGATCTCAATACTTTCATCGAAACACTCTGCAGCAATCTCGACCATCTCAGGATCGTCACGACCATTACGCATGAGGTTTAGCATGTGCTGCGTACCGGTCAAATGCAACGCTTCGTCACGAGCAATTAATTTAATAATCTTGGCATTACCTTCCATCAATTTGCGCTCAGCAAAGGCAAACGAGCAAGCAAACGACACATAGAAACGAATCGCTTCTAGGACGTTGACCGCCATGATGCATAGATACATTTGCTTTTTCAATGATCTCAAATCAACGGTCACTTGCTCACCATTGATATTATGCGTACCTGGACCGTACAAGCTATATAGTTGTGAGTTGCGATACAGCTCATCATAGTACTGGGCGATATCAGAGGCACGGCCTAAGATGTGCTCGTTTTGCATAATGTCATCAAAGATAATATTTGGGTCATTGACGATATTACGAATGATATGGGTATAGCTGCGTGAGTGAATGGTCTCGCTAAACGACCATGTCTCAATCCACGTCTCAAGCTCAGGGATAGACACCAGCGGCAGTAGCACCACGTTTGGACTACGACCTTGGATAGAGTCGAGTAGGGTCTGGTACTTGAGGTTGCTCAAAAATATATGCTGCTCATGCGACGACAGATTGCTAAAGTCGATACGATCGCGTGATACATCGACTTCTTCTGGACGCCAAAAGAACGACAGCTGCTTTTCAATCAATTGCTCAAAGATAGGGTGCTTTTGTTGGTCATAGCGCGCCACGTTGACGGGCTGACCAAAGAACATCGGCTCTTTTAGCGCATTGTTTGGCGTTTGAGAAAAAATCGAGTAAGTCATGGGACTGCCTTTATCATTGATATGGTTATGAAATTATACAAATTGGATATGATTATATTATAAATTTTGGCCAATGGCTTTTTGGGTTAAAGGTTCTCTAGCGATATCTGTGAGGATTCTTGTCCATCATTCATATAAGCTTTGAATATCTCGCTTAGTTCACTATCATCTAATGCTTCTAATTCATCAAGCGCGCTTTTGCGTAGGGTACTTACATCAGACTCTTCTGCTGCTATTTTTGTGTCTTTTTTAGCCGCTCTTGATGCTGGTTTTTTGGCTGATTTTGCCACGGTTTTTTTGGTGACAGTTGCCTTTGGTGCTTCATCCACACCTAACTGCTGACGCACCGCTGCAATATCAACCTCGACTTGTACGATATGCGAGCCACCATCGTTTAGGTCTGAAAATACGTTTGGGATAAACAAACCACCGTCTTTGATGATTGCGGTATATTGCACATGACCTCCGTTATTATTGCTGCTTACTTGTTTTCGTTAGGGCTGACGCGTCGCCAGACTGTCATATACCTTGTTATTTTCTCTTTTACCGACTGCCAATACATAAACCACCACCACGTCATCTTTGACGGTATATACCAAACGATAGCCTATGGTGCGTAACTTAATTTTATAAGTGTCTGTGTGTCCAGAGAGTTTTGACGCAGGCACATGAGGGTTGGAGAGTCGCTGCTGTAATTTTTTCTTAAACTGCTGCTGGATGCTTGGCGCTATCTTTTTCCATTCTTTTAACGCTAACGGGTGAAACTCAAGGCTATAAGTCATCTAACGTGACCTTGATAGGCGTTTGCCCATCATTCATCCGTGCGTTTACGGTTTGGCTGAGTGCCATATCGTCCATCGCTTCCATCATGCGCTCAAACACGTCTGATGAAACCAAGTAAGCCACGGGTTTGTTGTGGTTCAAAATAGCAATCGACTCACCATCTGACTGTTTAATCAAGGCAGAGGGATTGTTTTTTAGCTCTGAGATACTGGCTGTTTGTGTCGCAAATATTGGTTGCATGACCTATTCCCCATTAAAATTAAGCTCTAAATATAGGGCTAATTTTAGCACGAAAATTAGGTTTTATTTGTTATTGTATTAAATTTAAATATTTTGGGATGTAAAGCAAGATAGACTATTATTAACTTATCCTACGATCATGAATATAAGTCATCAGTTACTAGAAGTAATTGTAGCTTGTCCAAAACTGGTTTGTATGGATGCGGACACATTAGCAAACTGTTTATGAGAAATACCCTGCAAGTCTACTGCCTTGTATACTGACTCTAAATTATCAATTGAAAGTTTGTCGTCATCTTTGTATCGATCAAGAAAATGTTCAATAAAAGCTTTCATACTAGGGTTTGCGAAATTCTTTGATAACAAGTCTATTATTTCTGAAGATTTAACTTCGTTTTGATTAGCCAATAGTAAGTTATGAATCAAAACAAGTATTTTGGACGTTATTTCATCATTAGTATGCATTAAAGTAATATTTTTAAATTTCATAAACTCGAATAGCTCATCCAAATTAAATGAATTTAGCTTTATATTAGTATATAGAGCTTTAGAATGATTTTTGACCACACTTAACAAAAGTATTAAAGGTAAATTATTACCTGAATGTTCTGATAAAGAAGCTAGGTAAAACTTGGTATATAGTCTTTTAACGTCTCTAGCTGATAGATGAAGATGTTGGGTAAACCATAGTCCATACGTAAGAATATCGGACTTGTTATTCAAAGTTTCTATGTCATTTTTACCTGTGTAGTTTTCAATAAGGCTTTGCCAAAAATCTTCATAGGTAGGAATATTTAAATTAAATTCAAAATCAAAAAATCTGTCTAAATATTTTCTTCCGTCATAGCTTTCGCCATAAACACCTGAAATTGCTTTTCCAAGTTGATCTAAGTCAGTACCTAGTACAAAGATGATATTAGGTGTATTAAAGATATGTTTAATTCTTTCAAGTAGCTCAATACTAAAGCTAGGTTTGCATCTATAGTCAATCCTACTTAAAAATGTTATAAACTAATTATCAAATTCAATTGTTATTATAAAGACCATGACTTACTCA